>DATJNS010000143.1:0-10543 GCA_035507915.1 Candidatus Sulfotelmatobacter sp. | reverse complement strand
TCACCCAGCTCCACCTCGACCAGCTCACACGTCGTTACAACAACACGCCGCGCAAATGCCTCGACTTCAGAACTCCCGAAGAAGTATTCCGAAGCTTCTCAACCCGTGTTGCACTTCGAGCGTGAGTCCATCTGCCCGCTTCCGCGGGCATGACGGTCTTGGTTCGGAGCGGGTTCCGTCTGATGTGATCGCACCTGACACTGCGCGAGGGCTCGTCGGGCGCTTAATCGAGCGCCTGCCATCGGAACCTGCTTCAGGGCTCGTCAGGGTACTGCGCGAGCTCCTCGACCTGGCGGGCCATCTCGTCGTAGTGGTCCGCGAGCTCGAGGAACTCGGCGCGTATCGCGGCGTCTCGGAGATCGCGCGCCCGCTCCCGAAGCTCGGCGCTCTTCGCGCGCAGTCGCAGCGCGCGCGCCGCCAAGTCGCCCTGGTTCATCGCCAGCGCCGCGACGGCAAGCGTCGGCACCGTGTCGGCGCGCGCGTCCGGATGGGCGCGTTGCCGCGCCGACACGGTGCAGGCTGCCGCCCGGCTAGGCTAATGCCACCCGCCGGCGTCCGGCCCATCGGCGCATTCGACGATCCAGCCGTGTCTCCGGGCGAACGTCTCGGCTTCCGCGCGCGTGGCGAAGTCGAGCTGCCCGCCGCCGAGCCGCACGCGGGTGCCGATCCAGCCGTCGAGCGGCTTGACGAACGCCTCGGCGTCGGGCGGCAGCTCGAGGATCCAGGCTTGCCGCGATGCGTCGGCGCTGGCGCGCGGGCGGAGCCGCGCGCGCGCGCCGCCGGTCGGCCGCCCGAGCAGACGGTCGAGGGCGAGGTCGGCGCGGTCGAGATCGGCCGGGGTCGGGTTCAGGGTCAGCATGGCGGCGCCTCACCCGACCTCGCGGAGCGCCGCGGGCTTGCCCCCGGCGCTCGTGCCGATCGCGATCGTGCGCGGCTTCAGGGCCTCGGGAACCTCGCGCTTGAGCTCGATGGTGAGCAGGCCGTTGTCGACGGTGGCGCCGGTGACCTGGACGTAGTCCGCCAGGCTGAACTGGCGCTGGAAGGGACGGGCGCCGATGCCGTGGTGGAGGTATTGCGCGCCGGGCCTCTCGGCGTGCTTGCCGGAGACGAGCAGCTGACCCTCGCGGGTGACCGCCGAGAGCTCGTCGGGCGCGAAGCCCGCGACCGCCATGACGATCCGATAGGTGTCGTCGCCGGTCTTCTCGATGTTGTAGGGCGGGTAGCTGTCGTCGAGATCCCGGCTCGGCAGGTTCTCGAGCAAGTCGAACATCCGGTCGAACCCGATGGTGGACCGAACATAGGGACCGAAATCGAGCATCCTCATAATCACATCCTCCTGAGAGCAACATGAACATGAGGCCGGGCACCGAGGGGCGCCCGGCGCGTCCGGATCCGCCAACGGCATCCGGACGCCGGTCGATTTAGTTCAGGCCGATTTTCGGTTCAAGGCCGCGGCGCAAATTTTTTTTCGCCCGGCCGAGGTCGCCGTGAGGGGGCCGTCTCGGGTCTGCGCGCCCCTCCCCGGCCCGCTTGAGAGCTCCTCGTCATCCCCGCGCAAGCGGGGATCCAGGAGTCGCGTGCGCGATGTCGGTGCGGCGGTCCTGGATGCCCGCTTCCGCGGGCATGACGGTCTTGGTTTGGCGCGGGTTCAGTCTGACGTGATCACGCTCCGTCGCCGCGCGGGGGGCGTCCGGGGGCCTAGGCGGCCGACCCGGGGATGCGACGGTCTCCCAGGATCTGGCGCAGCTTGGCGGCGAGGTCGCCGCGGCTGAACGGCTTGCGGAGCAGACTCTCGGGCGGCACGGTGCGCAGCCAATGCGGGTCCGTGTAGCCGGTGACGAACAGCACCGGCAGGTCCGCGCCGGCCTCGCGGGCGCGCACCGCGAAGACGGCGCCGTGCATGTTCGGCATGGCGAGATCGACCACCATGGCGTCGAACCGGCGATCCGCCGCCAGGACGTCGAGCGCCTGCTGGCCGCTGTCGGCGCCGACGACCTCGTGACCCAGTTCCTGGAGGATCATCATGGTGACGTCGCGCACGGCATCGTCGTCGTCGACGACCAGGATGCGCGCGCTGGGACCGGCACCGAGGGCGCCGCCCGGTTCGGCGCGCGCGGTCGTCGCCGTCGTCGCGCGCGCCCGCGGCAAGTACAGCCGCACCGTGGTGCCGGTGCCGACCGCGCTCTCGATCGTGGCCGCGCCGCCGGACCGGCGCGCCAGCCCGTACACCATGGCGAGGCCGAGGCCGGTGCCGTGCTCGCGGGCCTTGGTCGTGAAGAACGGCTCGAAGGCCCGCAGGCGCGTCTCGTCCGTCATCCCGACGCCGGTATCGGCGACCTCGACGACGACATAGTCGCCGCGCTCGAGGCCCAGGTCCGGGCCGAGATCGTCGGCGGCGAGATTGGTGGTTCGGATCGTCAGGGTGCCGCCGAGCGACATCGCATCGCGGCCGTTGATCGCGAGATTGAGGACGGCGAGCTCGAGCTGATTGGCGTCGCTGGTCGCCAGCCAGAGCCGGTCGTCGAAGGCCGTCTTGATGTCGATCGTCGGGCCGATCGTGCGCGGCAGCATCTCGCACAGGCCGCCGATCAGCTGATTGACGTCGACCGCTCGCGTCAGCAGATCCTGCTTCTGCGCGAACGACAGCAGTTGATTGGTCAGCTTGGCGCCGCGGGCGGCCGCCTGCGTCGCGTAGCTCAGGTACTTCAGCGCCGTCGCGTCGTCGATGCGGTCGCGCGCCATCTCCAGGCTGGGAATCACCGCGGTCAGCAGATTGTTGAAATCGTGCGCCACGCCGCCGGTGAGCTGGCCGACGGCCTCCATCTTCTGGGCTTGCCGGAGCCGCTCCTCCATGGCCCGGCGCTCGCTGAGGTCGCGCGTGATCTTGGCGAAGCCGATGACCGCCCCGCTCTCGTCGCGGACCACGTCGATCACGACGTTGGCCCAGAACCGCGTGCCGTCCTGGCGCACGCGCCAGCCCTCCATCTCGAACCGCCCGTCCTCGACCGCCCGCGCCAGCGCGCGCTGCGGCACCCCGGCGGCGCGATCCTCCTCGACGTAGAACCGGCTGAAATGCTGACCGATGATCTCGGCCGCCGCATAGCCCTTGATGCGCGCGGCGCCGGCGTTCCACGTCGTCACGACGCCGTCGCGATCGAGCATGAAGAGCGCGTAGTCGGTCACCGCGTCGATCAGCAGGCGCAGTTGCCGCTCGCTCTCGGCAAGCTGCTGCACGGTCCGGCGCATCTCGGTCGTGCGATCCTCCATGCGCTGCTCGAGCGCTTGATTCAATCGGCGCAGCACGCGCTCGGCGTGCTTGAGATCGGTGACGTCGGTCCACGTCGCGACCGCGGCGATGGTCCGCCCGGTCCCGTCGATCACCGGACCGGCATTGGCGCGCAGCACGATCTCGCGCCCGTCGCCGCGCCGGTAGGCGATCTCCTCGTTGCGTACGACCTCTCCCTTGATGACGGCGCGCGCCAACGGATGTTCCTCGGCGCCATGGCGCCGCCCATCCGGGTGGAACCCGCCAGGTCCGGCTTCGTCGGCGGCGCCAGTGGCCGACAGGACGGGATGGCCCAGGATCGCCTCGACCTGCTGGTTGGCGAACAGGATGCGCCCCGACGGCACGTCGGCGACCACGGCCGCCGCCGGCATCTGGCGCAGCACGGCCTCGAATTTCGCCTGCAGCTTGCCGGTCTCCTGGCGCAGCAGGGCTTCGCGCGCGGCCGCGTCGCGACGCAGCCGCGCCAGCCTGAGCGTGCCGTCGAGCCGCGCCACCAGCTCGCGGGCGTTGAACGGCTTGACGAGATAATCGTCGGCGCCGGCGTCCAGCCCGTCGACGCTGGCCGCCTCGCCCGCGCGCGCCGACAGCATGACGACCGGGAGATCGGCGAGCGCCGGGTCGGCGCGGACCGCGCGCAGCAGCCCGAAGCCGTCGAGCTTCGGCATCATGACGTCGGTCAGGACGATGTCGGGCCGGCGCCGGCGGATCGCCGCGAGCGCCGCGTCGCCGTCGCCGACCGCCTCGACGTCGTGGCCGGCAGCCAGGCACTGGCGCACGTAGGCGCGCATGTCGGCGTTGTCTTCCGCCAGCAGCACGCGCGGCCGCACCGCCGGCGCTTCCGTCGTGTCGTCGCCGGCCGCGCCGCCGAACAGCGGCAGCGCGCCGTCGATCCCGGCCGGCGCGGCGGCCAGCCAGCGCGCGGCTTCCTCGACATAGGCGGCGGCGCGCGCCTCGCCGCCCGCCGCGGCGTCCGGGGCGACGATGCGGTCGGCCGGCAGGTGGTCCGTGCCGAGCGGCAGCGTGACGCGGAAGGTCGTGCCGCGGCCGAGCCGGCTCTCGACGTCGATCGCGCCGCCGTGCAGCGCGACGAGCTCGCGCACCAGGGCGAGGCCGATGCCGCTGCCCTCGTAGCTGCGCCCGCGCGTCGCCTCGACGCGGTGGAAGCGCTCGAAGACGTGCGGCAGGTCGGCGTCCGGGATGCCGACGCCGGTGTCGCGCACGGACAGCACGGCGTTTCCGCCGACGGCGTCGACGCTGATCGCGATCTCGCCGTCGAACGTGAACTTGAAGGCGTTCGAGATCAGGTTGAGGACGATCTTCTCCCACATGTCGCGGTCGACATGGACCGGCGCGGGCAGCGGGCGGCACTCGACCACCAGCCGGAGCCCGACCTTCTCGACGATCGATCGGAAATTGCTCGCGAGCTCGGCGGTGAACGCCGCGAGATCGGTCGGCGCGTAGCGCGCATGGCCGCGCCCGGCCTCCAGGCGGGAGACGTCGAGCAGCGCGTTGACCAGCTTGAGGAGGCGCCGGCTGCTGCGGTGCGCCAGCGCGATCTTCTCGCGGGTCGCCGGCGACAGCGCGCGGTCGTCGGCGCCGACCAGCTCCTCCAGCGGCCCCAGCATCAGGGTCAGGGGCGTGCGGAATTCGTGGCTGACGTTGCTGAAGAACTCGGTCTTGGCGCGGTCGATCTCGGCCAGCGCCTCGGCGCGCTGGCGCTCTTCCTCGTAGGCGCGCGCGGTGGCGATCGCGGTGGCGACCTGGGTCGCGACCAGATCGAAGAAGCTGCGGTAGAGCGCGTCGAGCCGCAGCCGCGGGCTGACGCCGGCGACCATGACGCCGGCGAGCTGGTGCGCCAGGGTCGAGCGCACCGGCACGACGACCGCGCGGCGCGGCGGATCGGACCACGGGCCGGGCGGCAGGCCGCGCGCCGGCAGGTCCTCGACGACGACCGGCGCGTCGCGCGTCACCGCGTCGGCGAGCGGCCACGCCGCGGCGCCCGCCGGCGCGTCGAGCGCCACGAGCGCGGGGCTCCACGCGGTGTCCGGCGCGATGCCGGCCGTGCCGGCGAGCCGCGCGCGCGTGCCGTTGCCCTCGATCAGATAGAAGAGCGCGAACGGCACGTCGGTGGCGTGATCCTCCAACACCGCGGCGGCGGTCGCGCAGGCCTGCTCGACACGCGTCGCCTCGGTCAGCCGCGCGCCGAGATCGCGCAGCGCGCCGACGCGCCGCTCGCCGACGATCTTCTCGGTGATCTCGTGGACGGTCGCGAGCACGCCGCCGATGCCGTTCGGCGCCGTCTCGTCGGGCACCGGGCTGTACGCGATGGTGAAGTGGGTCTCCTCGATGAAGCCGTGGCGGTTGATCTCGAGCGGGATGTCCTCCATCCAGGTCGCCGGGCCGCCGCGGAACGGCGTGTCGATCAGCGGCTGGAGGATGTGCCAGATCTCCGACCAGCACTCGCGCACCGGCTGGCCCAGCGCGGTCGGATGCTTGGTGCCGAGAATGGGCCGGTAGGCGTCGTTGTAGATCGAGATGTAGTCGGGGCCCCACCACAGCAGCAGCGGAAACCGGTTGGCGAGCAGGAAGCGCACCATCATGCGCAGGGTCGGGGACCAGCCCGCGCGCGGGCCGAGCGGCGTCCTCGACCAGTCGAGCGCGTCGATCCGCGCCGCCATCTCGCCGTCGCCCGGGGGACCGGCGGCCTCGGCGCCCCCCGGCATGGCGGCCCGGTCGGATCGATCCATCAGCGCGCGTCCCGCAAGGCCGGCGGGCCTCACCATGGGCGGCGGCCATGCGCCTGGAGAACGCTTCGGCGACCCATCCGGACGACCTCATGCCGCCGTCGCGGCGATCGCCGGACGGTCACTCCGCACTGGCCGAAATAACGCCTGGGTTATGCGCTCGGTTGCGGCGGCGCGCTGCCAAAAGCCCTAGCAAGGCCCTGGCATCGCGCCTCATTTGTCCTAGCGTTGCCGTGCCATCGTGTCGAAAACCAGCCGGACGGTTTCGACCGAGAAGGGCTTCGTGAGCAACGCGGCGCCGTCGAGCCCCTCGGGCAACGTGCGCTCGCCCGTCATCGCGACGACGAGAACGCCGCGCGCCGCGGCGGTCCGCGCGAGCTCGATGCCGCTGAGCGTCTGGCCCAGCCTGAGATCGACGAAGGCGAGGTCGTGGCGCACGGGCCCGTCGAGCAATGCGGCGGCGGCCTCGAAGCTGTGCGCGGACTCGACGGCTTCGACGCCCAGGCGCTCGAGGATGCCCTCGAGCACGGCCACCACCAGCTCCTCGTCGTCGACGACTAGAACGCGCGGGCGCCACGGCATGGGTCAACCCCGGGTTTGGACGGCGTTCGTATGTACAATGATCGCCGCCTCTTTTTGGAGCGTTCGTCAATTATTGTAACCCTACTAGAGACGCGCGTAGACGGATAAACAATTCCCCGTGGCTCTTGCCCGAGGCCGATCGCGCTCGGTCACTGCTGGAACGCCCGGCTGACGGCTGCGGCGCCGCGGCCTCTCCCGTGTCGCGCTCTTATCCGTCTACAATCGGCTTAAGCGTTCAGGCTCATCGAATCGCTGCTGCAGATTGCTCTATGGTTTGCTCACGACTGCCCAAAGGGCCTAGTCCGATGGCATCCAAAGACCCCGCGGAACCAGCGCCTCAACCCAAGCCCGACGAGCTCAGTCGGGATCTGAAAGAGACGGTGCGCCAGGCCACCCGGCGCGCGGGCACCCTCCGATCGCTCAAGGAGGTCGCCGACCTCGGGCGCCGCACCGTGCGCGAGCGGCCGAAATCGGCCTGACCGCCCGGCCGCGTCGGCGGCGGTCCTGCAGCGCGATGCGTCGGACTGAAGGGTCCCGAATAAAGACCGTCATGCCCGCGCAAGCGGGCATCCAGGGTCACGCGCACCGACATCGAGGGGAGCTTCACGCGGCTGCGGCCGTGTCGCGGCCCGTCATCGACCCGGTCTGGGCCGCCGCGTCCGCTCGGCGCGTTCGCGTTCGACCGCGCCGATCAGGTCGCGCGCCAGCGCCCGCGCCCGGGCCTCGCGCCGCGGATCGAAGGATGTCCCCTGCGGTTTCGCGGGCGCCTCCGACGGCGGCGCGGTCGGCGCCTTCGGCGGCGCGGGTTCCTGCGCAACGACCGCCGGCGGCTGAGCAATCTCCGGTGGCGCGGCCGGTGGCGCCGCGTCCGCCGGCTCATCTGCCGGGCTCGGATCGCCGTCGACTTCCGCCAGCTCCGCCGCGACGACGACGTCGTCCAGCGCGACGAGCCTCGGCCAGCCTTGGATCTGGTCCCGATCGCGGCCGACATAGCCGAGCTCCCGGATCGGCTCGCGCAGCGCGCCCGCGGCGTCGACGACGTCGCCCAGCCGGTCGACGACGGCGGCGATCTGCGCCGCGCTGAACACCGTCGCGGGATCGGATGGATGGTCGCGCAGGTGGCGGTCGCTGAAGAGCGTGCCGGTGTCCCAGCTCGCGTCCGGCCGGACCGCCTGGGTCGCCGACTTGCCCTGCGCCTTGATGAGCCGGCGCACATTGTCACGGCTGAGCTCGTCGGCGACCTCGGTGATCGCATCGGCAGGCAGCGCCAGCCCGAGATAGTCGGCGACGGCGGCGACGGCCTCGCGGCTGCGCCCGACCACATCGCCGTACCACAGGCAGAGCACGCCGCCCGCCTCGACCTGGAAGCGCATCAACGCGAGCGAGGCCTGCGTCACCGCCACGGCGCCCTCGAACGGGCGCTCGAACGCTTCGACCGCCGACAACACGGCGTCGAGCGGTTCCCGATACGTGTAGATCGTGCGACACAGCCCCTGCTTGATCAGCGCGCGCCCCACGTCGTCGGGGTCGTGGCACTTGACGACCACGTGCTCGGCGGTCTGGCCGTGGACGCGCAGCGCCTCGCCGACCGTGTCGGCATAGCCGGCCCGGACCGAGCCCGAAACGCGCCCGAGCAGCTGTTTGGCGACATTGAAGGACCAGGTCGACCCGCTGCGGGCCATTCCGGTGCACAAAACCAACATGAGGAGTTGAATGTTAGTGACACTCGATCGTGTCACGCGTGTGTTAAGACGATGTTACCTAAATTAATACAATTTTATCCGTGATCGAGCGGATGGCGCCGGACTAGGACAGCGTCACGCGGCCGGCCGCGTCGACGACCAGGCGATGGCCGGTGGTCAGCGGGAAAACCGCCGATGCGCCGCGGTCCGACCGCCGCGCCGCGTTGGCGACCAGCGGATGCAGCCGCAGGATGGTGTGCCAGACGGTCTCGAGATCGAGACCGAAGAGCAACGCCGTCGCGCACTGGCGTGCCAGATCCGCCGCGTCGTCCATGGCTCTCGTCTCGCCCCCTGCGGTTTTCGTCTCGCTTGTCGTGCGGCGCGCGAAAGTAACCACCCGCGCCGCGTTTCGGTTGCGGCGAATTAGCGCGACCGGCGGCGCGCAGCAACAGGAATCGAGGTGCGACACGCACTTGATGGCTCGCCGTGAGTTTGTAATTTTTTGTAAGGCGCGCCCCGCATCAACCTGGCATTAGGGCCGCGCGGCGGACCTTCATCCGCGAGCACCGCGGAGGGATCTCTTGGCCACGCGCCGCGACGCGCCGGACGACCCAGTTCGCGATCGGGCACGCGCGCCGGTCGATGCCGTCGCGCGCATCGTGCAGGCGCACGCCGGTCTGCTGACGGCGATGCAAGCCGTCGCCGAGCAGTGGTACGAGCGCCGCGCCGCCGACATCCGGGCGGTCGGACGCCTGGTCGAGGCGCACGCGACCTGCCGGGACGCCGTCGACCTGCTCCAGCTTCACCAGCGCTGCATGCTGACGACCGTCGAGCAGCTCTTCGCCGAGCTCTTCGGCCTGCACCGCGACGCGCTCGCGCTCGTCCGCGTCGTCCAACGCCCCCCGTCGGGCGAACGCGCCGACAGCACCGACGCCCCCTAGCGCAGATCGCGTCGGACAGAAGGATTCCGAACAAAGACCGTCATGCCCGCGGAAGCGGGCATCCAGGGCCACGCGCACCGACATCGCGCACGCGACTCCTGGATCCCCGCTTGCGCGGGGATGACGAGGACAGATGGCGCCACTCGCCCCTCAGCCCCGCCCTACCCTCCCCCTCGGCGCGGCAGCCGAAGGCGCGAGCGCCTTCGGTTTGATGCATAGTGACGCGTGGAGGGCACGCCTCATGGGTCTCGGTCGCGCGCGCGGCGTCGTCGCTGCACTGCTCATTCTCTGCGCGTCGAGCGCCGACGGGCGGGCGGGGCAGCTCGTCGCGTATTTCGCCGACTGGCAGGAGGTCGATCCGCAGCCGGTGATCGGCTATCTGGCGCGGCCCGAGGGCGCCGGGCGCTTTCCGGCCGTGGTCGTGCTGCATGGCTGCGCCGGCTTCGGCGCGTCGGTCGTCGACTGGGCGGACCGGCTGGCCGGCTGGGGCTACGTCGCGCTCGCGGTCGACAGCTACGGCCCGCGCAAGCTCGCCGGCGATTGCGGCCAGATGCCCTATCAGGCGATCGACGCCTATCTGGCCGCCGACCATCTGTCGCGCGAGGATTTCGTCGACCGCGACCGCATGGCGGTGCTCGGGCTCGCGATGGGCGGCACGGCGGTGCTGATGGACGCCGAGCGCGGCACGGCGTTCGACGGACCGCACCCGCGCGCCTTCCGCGCCGCGGTCGCGCTGCATCCCGATTGCGGCGCCGCCTCGGGCATCATGACGATGCCGACCCTGATCCTGATCGGCGCGCGCGGCGCCGGCGCCGCGGCCGAGGCGTGCCGCGCGATGGCGGCCGGGCGCACCGTGATCGGCGCCAACCGCGAGCCGGGCGACCGCTCGATGGTGCGCCTGACCGTCTATCCCGACGCCGACGACGGCGTCGACGCGCGGGGCGCGGCGCGCGGCGCCGCGGCGACCGATGCGCTGCAGCGCGTGCGCGACTTCCTGGCCGCCGGCTTCAAGCGGTGACGTCGGCGGCGGCGTTGACGGCGACCATGACGGGGGCGTCGAGCGCCTCGCGCAGCGCCCGCGCGAGGTCCTGGTTGCTGTACGGCTTGCTGAGCAGGCGGAAGCTGCGGGTGAAGTCCGGCTCCTGATCGGCGAGGGTTTCGGGAAAGCCCGAGGTCAGCACGACGCGGATCGCCGGCCAGCGCGCGGTCACCAGGCGCGCCAGGTCGTAGCCGTCCATCTCGCCCGCCATCACGATGTCGCTGAAGACCAGATCGATCTTGGTGCCGCTCTCGAGCACCGCGATCGCG
>DATJNS010000142.1:0-25125 GCA_035507915.1 Candidatus Sulfotelmatobacter sp. | reverse complement strand
CCTAGGCGTCGGCTCGCCGCGCGCCGCGTCTGGCGCCATCTGCGACGTCGTTTCGCGTAGCCGATTCGGCCGGTGCCTCCGCGCTTGGCGCGGGCGCCGCCGATCTCGTAGGCTCGGCCCCCCGCATCCGGAGGTGGTCGTGTCCCGCAGCGTCCGTCGCGTCGTCGTCCTGGTCGGTCTTGCCTTGACGCTCGGCCTGCCGCTGGACGCCGACCGCGCGATCGCACAGGCGATCCAGACCGTGCCCGGCATGCTGCCGGTGATCGATCCGGCCAACCTCTACAGCGAGGCCGCCGCCGGCAAGCTCAGCGCGGCGGTCGCCGATGCGCTGCCGCGGGCCTACGTGCCGAATCGCCGCTCGAACGACGTCTCGGTAATCGACCTGGCGACCCTCAAGGTGGTCGACACCTTCAAGGTCGGCATCAACCCGCAGCACGTCGTTCCGTCGTGGGATCTGCAGACGCTGTGGGTCACCAACAACGCCGAGGGCCGTACCGACGGCAGCCTGACGCCGATCGATCCGCGGACCGGCAAGCCGGCGGCCGCGATCGCCGTCGACGATCCCTACAACATGTATTTCACGCCCGACGGGCGCTCGGCGATCGTCGTCGCCGAGGCGTTGAAGCGGCTCGATCTGCGCGATCCCAAGACGATGGCGCTGCAGGCCTCGATCGAGACGCCGAACTGCGCCGGCATCAATCACGGCGACTTCGCGATCGACGGCCGCTACGCGATCTTCACCTGCGAGTTCGGCAAGGAGCTCGTCAAAGTCGACCTGATGGACCGCAAGGTGCTGGGCTATCTCACCCTGTCGAAAGGTGGCATGCCGCAGGACATCCGCGTCTCGCCCGACGGCAAGCTGTTCTACGTCGCCGACATGCATGCTGACGGCGTGTTCCTGATCAACGGCGATGCGTTTCGGGAGGTCAATTTCATCCCGACCGGCATCGGCACGCATGGGCTCTATCCGAGCCGCGACGGCACCAGGCTCTATGTCGCCAATCGCGGCTCGCACAAGGTGCTCGGGCCACCCCGCGGCAGGGGCAGCGTGTCGGTGATCGATTTCGCGACGCGCAAGGTCGAGACGACCTGGCCGATCCCCGGCGGCGGCAGCCCCGACATGGGCAACGTCAGCGCCGACGGCAAGCAGCTCTGGCTGTCCGGACGCTTCGACGACGTCGTCTACGTGATCGACACGGCCACTGGCGCGGTGACGAAGATCCCGGTCGGCAAGGAGCCGCATGGTATGACGGTGTGGCCGCAGCCCGGCCGGTACTCGCTCGGCCATACCGGAAACATGCGCTGAACCAGGGCGCTTGCGGACTCGCGGCCGCCGGTGCCCGGCGTCGACGGGCAAGTTGACGCGCCGTTCGTGACGCTTCAGTGTCGCCTGGCGACGGGTCGGCCGGGAGCGGAGCGGATGACCGACGACGATGGGTTCCTGGGCTTGGTGCGTCACGAGACCAAGGTGACGGCGCTCGTGCGCGGCCAGCTCCTGTTCCAGAAGGGCGACTCGGCCGAAGTGCTCTACGTGGTGAAGTCGGGCGAACTGCAGATCGGCGACGGCAACGTCGTCTATGAGACCGTCGGCCCCGGCGGCATCGTGGGTGAGATGGCCCTGATCGACAGCGCGCCGCGCAGCGCCTCGGTCACGGCGCTGACCGAGAGCGAGGTGGTGCCGATCGACCAGCGCCGCTTCCTCTTCATGGTCCAGCAGACGCCGTTCTTCGCCATCCGGCTGATGCAGGTGCTCGCCCAGCGGCTGCGCGTGATGAACGCGCGGATGTCGCAGCTCTGAGGTACCTCGTCGCCGTCCTGGCGTTGGCGCTCGCGTGCGTCGCGGCGAGTGCGTCGGCGCGCAGCCCTGCCGTCGTGCTCGACTACGACGGCGGCCCGCTGCTGCTCGCAGCCGACGCCGACCAGCCTTGGTATCCCGCGTCGCTCACCAAGCTGATGACCGTCTACCTCGCCTTCGAGGCGCTCGAGTCGAAGGACCTCGCGCCCGACGAGACGCTGACCGCCTCCGAGTATGCCGCCGACCAGACCGGCACCCGGCTCGGCTTGACCAAGGGCGCCACCTTGTCGGTGCAGGAGGCGATCGAGGCGACCGTGCTGCGCTCGGCCAACGACGCGGCGGTCGTGCTCGCCGAGCGGATGGGCGGCAGCGAAGCCGCGTTCGCCCAGCAGATGACCGAGCGCGCGCGGACGCTCGGGATGACGGCGACGGTGTTCCGCAACGCCACCGGCTTGCCCGATCCGCAGCAAACCACCACGGCGGCCGACATGGCGGTGCTGGCGCGCGCGCTGATCCACGACTTTCCGGATCGCTATGCGCTGTTCGGCACGCGGACGATGTCCTGGCACGGCCGCCGGCTGCCCAACATCAACGGGCTGCTGGCCAGCTTCGCGGGCGCCGACGGGCTCAAGACGGGGTTCACGTGCGGCTCGGGCTACAACATCATCGCGTCGGCGCAGCAGGACGGTCGGCGGCTGATCGCCGTGCTGCTCGGCGCGCCCAGCCTCGATGTGCGGCACGCCGAGATCACGCGGCTCCTGGAGGCGGGCTTCGCCGGCACGGTGCCCAAGGAGTACGCGCCGTCCCTCAAGGCCGACGGGCGCGTTCCGGTCAGGCTCGCCGCGTCGATCAAGCCGGTGCTGCCGGCCGGCTGCAGCTCCGCGAGCTTGACGGCGGCCGGGCTGACGGCGGGGCTGGGTGCGAGCCCGCTGCAGGGGTGGGCGCTCACCGTCGGCAACGCGCATCAGGAACGCGACGCGAAGACGCTGCTCGATACCGCCCGCGCCGCGCTCGGCGGCAATCTCGACGGTGGCCGCCCCCTCATCGTGCAGCGCTATGTCGGCGCGCTGCCGCCCTATCGCGCCCTGGTCGTCGGCTATCACGACGAGGATACGGCGATCGCCACCTGCATGCGGCTGCGCCGTGCCGACGTCCACTGCATCGTGCTCAGCCCCGAGCAGCTCGCCGCGCGCCACGCGATCTGGAACTGACCGGCGTCGGTCAGTAGCCGTAGTCGTCGATCTTGAGCAGCGGGAAGGCGCTCAGCACGTGCGGCGGCGTCGGCGGCGCGGCGGCGCGCAGGTAGGACCGATCGAGCTGTCCGAAGTTCGTGACGCCGAGCAGACTCAGGCAGCACACCACCTCGTCCTCGAGGATCTCGAGCATGCGCACGACGCCCGCCTGCCCGGCGGCGCCCAGGCCGTAGCATTGCATGCGGCCCATGCCGACCAGATCGGCGCCGGCGGCGATCGCCTTGACGATGTCGGTGCCGCGATAGAACCCGCCGTCGACCATGATCCGGGCCCGCCCGGCGACCGCGTCGACGATCTCGGGCAGCACCTCGAACGAGCCCAGCCCGTGGTCGAGCTGGCGGCCGCCGTGGTTCGACACGTAGATCCACTCGACGCCGTGATCGAGCGCGATCTTGGCGTCCTCCACGGTGGCGATGCCCTTGAGCGCCAGCGGAATCTTGTGCTTGTCCTTGATCCATTTGACGGTGCGCCAGTCGAGCGCGCCCTGGAACTCGCGACCCGTCGCGCCACGCCGGCGCGCCGGCGTGTAGCGCTTGGCGATGTCGCGCTCGCGCCGGCTGTAATGCGCCGTGTCGACGGTCAGGCAGAACGCCGTGTAGCCCTTGTCGATCGCGCGCCGGATGTGATCCTCGACGAAGGCGTCGTCGCCGCGCACGTAGAGCTGGAAGATCCTGAGCGCGTCGGGCGCGGCGTCGGCGACGCCCTCGAGGCCGGGCTTGCACACCGAGCTCAGCATGTGGGCCACGCCGAACTCGTGCGCCGCGCGCACCACCGTCGCGGCGCCGTTCGGCTCGAACGACTCGAGCGACCCGACCGGCGCCAGCATCACGGGCAGCCGCAGCTTGCGTCCGAAGCGTGTCACCGACGTGTCGATCTGGCTGACGTTGCGCAGCACGCGTGGTCGGAAGGCGACCGAATCCAGCGACATGCGGTTGCGCTTGAGCGTGGTCTCGGTCTCGGCGCCGCCGACGATGTAGTCCCAGACGTTCTGGTCGAGATTCTGGCGCGCTCTCCTGATGATCTCGTGCAGGTTGAGGAACTCGGTCTCGGCCATGTCGCATCCCGGTCAGGTTGGCGTCCGTCGCCATCGGACAGGACGCGTACGCTTGTGTCAAATCCCGCCCGCGCGGGCGCCTACGCCGTCAGCGGTATTCCTCGGGCACGTGGCGCGCTTGGCATATATGCGGGACGGCCATGAACTTCTGATCGTCGGCGACGTCGAGGAAGAACGTCCAGTTGTCGGTCTTGAGCCGGTATTGCCGGATCTGGGCGTAGTTGAAGCGGCGCTCGAGCTCGTCACCCAGGCAGCGGCAGAAGGGCTCGGCGTACTGCGGCGGCAGCTTGACGTGCGCGATGCACTGCTTGACGCCGTTCTGCACGACCTCGGGCCCGGTCTCGCAGGCGCTGAGCACTACGGCGAGCGCGGCCCAGATCCCCAACGAGACGCCGCGGGCGCCCGATCGGGCGCCCGCGTGTCGTGTGCGCGCCGTCACCCGGATCGTCACTTCGCCGGGTTGAACTCCTTCCAGGGGTCCTTGATCACGCCGAAATCCTCGAACTCGACGTTCTCGATGCGGCCGCCGACCTTCTTGGTCTCGCGCATGTACTCGTGTTGAACGACGTCGCGGGTCTCGGGGTCGATCATGATCGGGCCGCGCGGGCTGTCATGCTTCCAGCCCTTGAGCAGCTCCATCGTCTTGTCGGGATCGATCTTGCCGTTCTGCGCCTTGATGACGTCGAAGATCGCCGCCATGCCGTCCCAGCCGCCGAGCGACAGGAAGTCGGGATCGGAGGCCTGGCCGTACTCCTTGCGCCAGGCGGCGACGAACGCCTTGTTGGCCGGGCGGTCGGCCGACGCCGCGTAATCGCCCATGGTCTGCACGCCGAGCACCGCATCGCCCATGTTGGGCAGCTCGTTCTCGATCGTGAGGTCCTGCGGCCCGATCAGCTTGATGCCGGCACCGGCCAGATCGAGCTGCTTGAAGGTCTTGATCACGTTGGTCGACTGCGGCCCGGCGGGCACGAACACGTAGAGCGCGTCGGGCTTGGCGTCCTTGGCGCGCTGGAAGAACGGCGCGAGATCGGGGCTCGCCAGCGGGAAGCGCACCGAATCGACGATGGTGCCGCCGTTCTCCGTGAACGCCTTGACGAACGCCGTCTCGCCGTCGTGGCCCGGGATGAAGTCGCTGACCGCGGTGTAGGCGCGCTTGATGCCGTGGGTCGCCGCCCACTTGCCGAGCGGATAGCTCGATTGCCACAAGGTGAACGAGATACGCGCGACGTAGGGCGACATGCGCACGATCGCGGAGCCCGACGCGTTCATGATCACGAAGGGCAGCTTGGCCTCCTTGGTGATCGGTGCGATCGCGGCGGCGTTGGGCGACCACACCACGCCCGTGAGCAGGCTGACCTTGTCGCGCACCGCGAGCTCCTGGGCGAGCCGCTTGGCGACCTCCGGGTTGGGTCCGGTGTCGTCGCGCCGGATCAGGTCGACCTTGATGCCCGGCAGGTCGTTGCCGTGCTCCTTCATCCACAGCTTGATGCCGCGATCGATCGTCTCGCCGAGCGAGGCCTCGGGTCCGGAGTAGGTCAGGATCACGCCCACCTTGACGACGGTCTGCGCAACCGCCGTCTGGGCGAACGCGCTCCAGGCCGCGACACCGGCGGCCAGGGCAAGCAATGGAAGTCGTGCGCGCATGCGTTTCCCCCTCGAATTGGCGGCCAAGCTAAGCCGGCCGGCGCGTCACGGTAAAGCCGGAAGTCGCGTCGGCGCGGCGCCGCCCGGCGAATCCAACGCGGCTCGGATCGCCGCCACGATCAGCTCGGGCGGCGCGACGACGTCGATCACGATCGGCTGCTCGCCCGCGTCCGGCGGCTCGAGGGTGCGGAACTGGCTGGGCAGCAACGTCGGCGGCATGAAGTGGCTGCGCCGCGCCTCCAGGCGCCCGCGCACCAACGCCTCGTTGCCGGACAGATAGACGAGCCTGAGGTCCGGGCAGGCCGCGCGCAAGAGGTCGCGATAGCGCCGCCGCAGCGCCGAGCAGGCGAATACAGCGGTCTCGCCGGCGCGCTCGGCGCGCGCCATCGCCGCCGCGATGGCGGCGAGCCACGGCGCGCGGTCGTCGTCGGTGAGCGGCTCGCCGCGCGCCATCTTGGCGACGTTCTCGGCCGGGTGGAACGTGTCGCCCTCGTGGAAGACGGCGCCGAGCGCGGCCGCCAGGCGGGCACCCACCGTGGTCTTGCCGCAGCCGCTCACGCCCATCAGCAGCACGATCACGTGAACCGCCTCACGAGGTCTCCTCCCAGTTCTCGTGGAACGTGCCGGGGCGATCGACGCGCGCGAAGCCGTGCGCGCCGAAGAAGTCGCGCTGCGCCTGGATCACGTCGGCCCACAGCCGGCCGGTCCGGTAGGCGTCGACATAGGCGAGCGCCGAGCCGAGCGCCGGTGCCGGCACGCCCGACGCGGCCGCGTCGCCGACCACGGCGCGCCAGCCCGACAGCGTGCCGACGATCTGGGCGGCGAGCGCCGGCACGCGCAGCAGGTTGGCGGGCGCCGCGTCGCTGTCGAACGCCCGCTCGATATCGCGCAGCAGCTTGGCGCGGATGATGCACCCGCCCTGCCAGACGCGCGCCGCGGCGGCGAGATCGAGCGTCCAGCCGTAGTGCGCGCGCGCCGCCGCCAGCACCGCGAAGCCCTGGGCATAGGCGGCGATCTTGGCGCCCAGCAGCGCG
Organism: Candidatus Sulfotelmatobacter sp.; assembly: GCA_035507915.1. Lineage (GTDB taxonomy): Bacteria > Pseudomonadota > Alphaproteobacteria > Elsterales > Elsteraceae > JACQAI01. The sequence continues at coordinate 18,345 of DATJNS010000142.1, read as the reverse complement.
TCGCGGTAGGCATCGAGCGGCGGCGGCGCGGCGTTGCGCGCGCCGGCGTCGCCGAACGTGCCGGCGGCCGCGACGCGCTCCGGCTGCAGCGCCGACAGCGCGCGCGCCGCGACCGCTTCGACGATGGTGGGCGCCGGCACGCCGAGCTCGAGCGCGGCGACGCTCGCCCATTGCCCGGTGCCCTTCTGGCCGGCACGGTCGAGGATCAGGTCGACCAGCGGCCGTCCGGTCTCGGCGTCGCGCCGGCGCAGCACCGCGTCCGTGATCTCGATCAGGTAGGAGCCGAGCGGGCCGTCGTTCCACGCCGCGAACCGGTCGGCGATCGCGTCGGGCGTCAGACCGTGGCGGTGGCGCAGCAGGAAGACGGTCTCGGCGATCAGCTGCATGTCCGCATACTCGATGCCGTTGTGCAGCATCTTGACGAAATGGCCGGCGCCGTCGGTGCCGAAATAGCCGCAGCACGGCCGGCCGTCGGCGCGCGCCGCGATCGCCTCGAGCAACGGCCGCGCGGCGGCGTAGCCCGCCGGCGTGCCGCCGGCCATGATCGCCGGTCCGTCGCGCGCGCCCGCCTCGCCGCCCGAGATGCCGACGCCGAGGAAGCCCAGGCCGCGCGCGGCGAGCTCGGTGGCGCGCCGGCGCGTGTCCGCGAAGTGCGAGTTGCCGCCGTCGAGCGCGAGGTCGCCGGCGGCGAGCAGCGGCGTCAGGCCCGCCAGCGCCGTGTCGACCGGCAGTCCGGCCGGCACCATCAGGAGCACCGTGCGCGGCGTCCTGAGCGCGCCGACCAGCGCCGCCGCGTCGGGACACGCGACGACGCCGGAGGCGTCCGCCAGCCGGCCCAGCGCCGCCGCGTCGGCATCGCAGGCGGCGACGCGGTAGCCTTTGCCGGCGAAATTGAGCGCGAGGTTGCGCCCCATCACGCCGAGCCCGACGATGCCGATGTCGGCGTCGCCGCTCATGTCGCGTCGGCCGCCGCCGTCACGACGATCTCGACCAGATCGTCGCCCTCGAGCGCGACCGCGACGCACGCGCGCTGTGGCGCGCCGGCGGGGGCCACCCAGGCGCGCCACGCCGCGTCCATCTCGGGCTTGTGCGCCATGTCGGTGATGTAGACGGTCGCCGACAGGAGCCGCGACTTGTCCGTGCCGGCCTCGGCGAGGTTGCCGTCGATCACGGCGAGCGCGTCGGCGGTCTGCCGACCGACCGACCGCACCTTGTCGCGCGCGGTGGCGACCGTGTAGACGACGCCGGCGTGGCGGACGATCCGGCTGCGTCCTGGCGCGCTGCCCGCCCATCGCTCGATCGTCATGCGGCGGCCTCCCTTCGTCGTCCCGGCTCGACCCTATCGCGCGCGCGTCGATGGGACCAGCCGCCAGAGCGATCGCAAAGAAGCCCTTGCGCGGATGGCATCGATCAGGAAGTCTGACCCTCAAACAAAGGGAGGGGACTCCGATGACGACGTCGCTGCGGGCGTGGTGCGCGCTCGCCCTTTTCGGCACGTTCGCCGCCGGCACGCCAGCACGGGCGGCCGACGTGCGCCATTTCAGCTTCGGCTACGATCAGCCGCGGACGACCGGCTACGGCATCGCGGCCGACATCTTCGGCAAGAAGCTCGATGAGCTGAGCAAGGGAACGATGATGATCGATCAGTTCCCCGGTGCCCAGCTCGGCCAGGAACCCGTGATGCTCCAGGCCGTGCGCACCGGCGACATCGACTTCATCATCAGCGCCAGCGCCAACGCGGCGACCGTGGCGCCGGAGGCGGGCGTCTTCTCGCTGCATTACATCTTCCGCGGCGAGGATCATCTGCAGCGCGCGCTGCACGATCCCGCGGTGATCGCCGCGATGAAGCAGATGGTGTCCGAGACCGTCAAGGGCTCGCACATCCTTACCCTGATGACGCTCGGCCTGCGCGACATGTACGCCAAGCGCGAGTTCCACAAGGTCGAGGACATGAAGGGCGTCAAGGTGCGCGTCCAGGCCACCAAGACCGAGGACACGCACTTCCCGGCCTACGGCGCGCAGACCGTGCACATGCCGTTCGGCGACGTCTACACCTCGCTGCAGACCGGCGTGGTCGACGCCGCGGAGAACGGCGTCAACGTCTACCTCACCAACAAGCACTACGAGGTGGCGCCGATCATGTCGATGACCGAGCACGAGGCGAACAACAGTTTCATCTGGGTCAGCGACAAGGCATGGAACAGCTTCACGCCGGAACAGCAGGGCTGGGTGCAAGCCGCCGCCGACGAGGTCAACAAGGAGGAGATCGCCAAAGCGATCGCGCTCGATCACGAGTCGCTCGGCAAGCTGCAGAAGATGGGCGTCAAGATCGTCAGCGACGTCGACAAATCGGGCTTCATCAAGGCCGCCCTGCCGATTCAGGATCAGCTCGCCAAGGAGCTCGGGCCGCACGCGGTGAAGATCCTGGCGCTGGTGCGCGCGGTCCCGGGTTCGTAGGTCTGTGGCAGTTGAACGCGTGTACGCAGTCACCGACGAAAACCCCACCCGTCATGGCCGACCATCGTGCCGGCCATCCACGTCGGCACGTCGCGCGACGTCTGGCGCGTGACCGGCGGAGAACCTGCCCAGCACCAAGCGTCGGCGCGACGTGGATGGCCGGCACAGGGCCGGCCATGACGGAATAGGATTGTTCCGAGACGTGTACGTGGTCCACGACACCAGGAACGCTCGCCGAGCTGGAGCGGGCGCGACCAAGCCATGACCGAAGGCCGGCCGATCGTGCTGCAGACGCGGCGCCACCTGAAGTGGCGTGCGCTCGACCCGCTCGAATACGTGCTGATGTCGCTGTGCGGCGTCGCCATCGTCGGCTTCACGACCTCGGTGTTTCTCGACGTTGTGACGCGCACGATCGGCGCGCCGTGGCTGTGGCTCCAGGAGGTCACCTCGACCTTCTTCACCTACGGCGCCTTCATCGGCGCCGCCGTGGCGACGCGGCGGCACGATCACCTCAACCTGTCGGCGATCACCGACGCGCTCGACGGGCCGACGCGCACGGTGCTCGAGACCGTGAAGGGCCTGATCGTGCTTGCGGTCGGCGTCTGGCTGGTCGGCTTCGGCTACGCCAACTTCCTCAACGGCTTCGGCAGCTACCGCATGCCGTCCCTGACGCCGATCGCCAGCCTCTACGCCGCGATACCGATCTCGGGCGCGCTGATCGCGCTCTTCGCGATCGAGCTGCTGGTCAACGGCTGGCGCAACGGCTTCGCCGATCGCGACGGCGCCGCAGGCGACCCGCTGCTGCAGGAGGAGGATCTCGGGATATGAGCCCCGCGCTCATCCTCGCGCTGATGACCGTGCTGTTCCTGGTGTTCGGCTATCTCGGCGTGCCGGTGGCGTTCTCGCTGGTCGCCGGCGTAATCGTCGGCACGTACCTGACGCCGATCACCAACGCGAACATGGTCATGCAGATGTTCAGCGGCATCGACTCGCCGGCCTTGATGGCGGTGCCGTTCTTCCTCCTGGTCGGCGAGCTGATGACCTCGGCCAACGTGGTGATCCGCATCGCCAACCTGTCGCAGGCGATGGTCGGCCACGTGCGCGGGGGCTTGGCGCAGGTCGTCACGGTGTTCAGCATGTTCTTCTCCGGCATGTCGGGCTCGACCTCGGCCGACGTCGCGGTGCTGAGCCGCACCATGGCGGTCCCGATGGCGCGCGAGGGCTACAGCGCCGCGTTCGTCGCCGGGCTGATCGCCGGCGCCTCGACGATCGCGGCGCTGGTGCCGCCCAGCATCATGGCGGTCGTCTACGGCGCGATCGGCAACGTCTCGATCGCCGGGCTGTTCCTGGGCGGCGTGCTGCCCGGCCTCTTGGTCGGCTTCGGCCTGATGCTGTTCTCCTATCTGTTCGGCCCGGTCGGCTTCCGGCGTCCGCGCGCCAGCCTCTGCCAGTTCGCCGAGGCGGGCCGCGCCGCCGCGCTGCCGCTGATGATCCCCGTGATCCTCCTGGGCGGCATCCTGTCGGGCTGGTTCACGCCGACCGAGGCCGGCGTGATCGCGGTGGTCTACATCCTCGTGATCGTGATCCCGTTGCTCAACCGCGGTCATCTGCGCCACCTGTGGCGCGATTTCGTCCATGCCGGGCTGATCTACTCGCTGCCCATGATCACGATCGCGGCGGCCTCGGCGTTCGGCTGGATTCTCGCCTATCTGCGCGGCCCCATCGTGGTGTCGGGCTGGATCGAGGCGGTTGCCGGCAACGACCCGACTTTGGTGCTGTTCTCGTTGGTCGCCGTGTTCACCATCGTGGGCGATTTCATCGAGCCGATCCCGGCGATCATCATCTTCATGCCGGTGGTCAACGCGTTGACCCAGAGCGCCGGCATCAACTCGGTGCACATGGGCGTCGTCCTGATCGTCACGCTGGCGTTCGGCCTGATCACGCCGCCCTACGGGCTGGCGCTCCTGATGGCGTCGAAGTTCGTCGGCGTGCGCTTCTCCCAGGCGCTGGTCGCCTCGCTGCCGATCTACGTGATCTTCTTCGCCGTGATCGCCTTCACGATCTTCCTGCCCGACGTCGTGCTGTGGCTGCCCAAGCACGTGCTCCCGGAATCGGTGGGCTGCTTCAAGTCGCCGATGGGCGCCGGATATATTTGTCCCTAGCGCGGCAGGGGCAAAGCCCCGCGAGCGCGTCCTGAGCGCGGCAGGGGCAAAGCCCCGCGAGCGCCCGCCACGCCATCACACCTTCTGCAGCACGATCAGGGCGCCGTGCGCGGGTGCGCGGCGCTCGTGGCGGATGATGGCGTCGCGCGCCGCGCGGACCTCGAAGCCGGCGCCGGCGGCCAGCGCGGCGATGTGCTCGGGGTTGTGGCTGAAGCGGCCGGTCGGCTCGAGCGCGAACGTGCCGTCGTCGCGCCGCTCGATCGAGAGCGCGAACAGGCCGCCGGGCGGGATGCGCGGCGCCAGCGCGTCGAACAGCGGCGCCGCGTCGCCGACATAGACGAGCACGTCGGCGGCGATCGCGAGGTCGATCGCGCCGACGAAGCGCGCCAGGAAGTCGCGCGCGTCGGCCTGATGCAGCTCGTCGTAGATGCCGCGCGTCTTGGCGCGCGCCAGCATCTCGGCCGACAAGTCGAGGCCGATCAATCGGCGCGCGCCGGCGCGGAACGGTAGGCCGGACAGCCCCGTGCCGCAGCCGATGTCGAGCACGGTGGCGCGTTCCCTTCCGGCGTCGAGCGCGGCGATCATCGCCGCCAGATCCTCGGGGGCGCGGTAGCCCAGCGTGTTGGTCAGGTGGTCGTCGAAGCGCCCGGCGTACTGGTCGAACAGCCGGCCGACATAGCCGGCCGGCGCGCGCGTCAGCGGTGCGCCCTGGAGGACGGCCAGCATGAAGCGCGCGTCTTCGTCGTCGGGCTTGAGCCGCAGCACCGCGTCGAACCGCTCGACCGCCTCGTCGATGCGCCCGCGCTCGTGCGCGAGCAGGCCGGCATGCGCGTGCGCCGGCGCGTAGTCGGGCTTGAGGGCGAGCGCGCGGGCGAACGCGGCGCCGGCCTCGTCGAGCCGGCCGCGCTCCTGCAGCAGGATGCCGAGATTGGTCGCGAGCTCGGCGGAGCCGGGCTCGGCGCGCGCCGCGCGCTCGGCGAACGCGATCGCCTCGTCGAGCGCTCCCTGCTGATGGCGCACCAGCGCGAGATTGCCGAGGATCGGCGCGTAATCGTCGCGCACCGTCAGCGCCTGGCGGTAGACCGCGGCGGCGTCGTCGAGCCGGCGTTGGCCCTGCAGCAGCGCGCCCAGCTCGATGTAGGCGCTGGCGAACCGCGCGTCCGCGGCGATCGCGGCGCGATAGGCCGCCTCGGCGCGCTGCGCCCGGCCGCCGGCGCGTGCCGCGACGGCGAGATGGTAGTGCGCGTCGGCGAACGTCGGCTTGAGCGCGACCGCGCGCTCGAACGCCTCGAGCGCCGCGTCGAGCCGGCCGGTGCGCTGCAGCGCCAGGCCCATATGGTTGTAGGTCTCGGCGACGTCGGGCGCGGCCGCGATGGCGCGACGGCACAGCTCGATCGCCGGCTCCGGCGCGTCGGTCTGCAGCGCGATGATGGCGAGCCGGTTGAGCGCGACGGCATGGTCGGGCGCGCGGGCCAGCACCTCGTGATAGAGGCGCGCCGCCTCGTCGAGCCGCCCGGCGCCGTGATGAGCGGTCGCGCTCTGGAGCAGCGCGTCGAGCGCCGCCGCTGGATTGGTTTGCGAGCTCATCGCCCCGCTATACACCGGCGGCCTCGCTTCGGGAACCGGCCGGTTGCCGCTCCGCCCGGCGACGTGACACTCTTTCGTGGTCGCCATGCTCGGAGCTGCTCGATGACCGGCGCCCTGTCGCATATCCGCGTGCTCGATCTCAGCCGCGTGCTGGCGGCGCCGCTGGCGTCGCAGAACCTGGCCGATTTCGGCGCCGAGGTCATCAAGGTCGAGCGGCCCGGCGTCGGCGACGACACGCGCGGCTGGGGCCCGCCCTATCTCAAGGACCGCGACGGCCGCGACACCACCGATGCGCTCTATTTCCTGTGCGCGAACCGGGGCAAGAAATCGCTCACGCTCGACATCGCGACCCCCGCGGGCCAGGACATCGTGCGCCGGCTCGCCGCGTGCTCCGACATCGTGCTCGAGAACTACAAGACCGGCGCGCTCACGCGCTACGGGCTCGACTATGCGTCGCTGCGCGCGGTCAACCCGCGGCTGATCTATTGCTCGGTCACCGGCTTCGGCCAGACCGGGCCCTACGCGGCGCGGCCGGGCTACGATCCCGTGATGCAGGCGATGGGCGGGCTGATGAGCGTCACGGGCGCGCCCGACGAGGCGCCCGGCGGCGGCCCGCTGCGCGCCGGCGTCGCGGTGACCGACCTGATGACCGCGGCCTACGCGACCATCGCGATGCTGGCCGCGCTGGCGCACCGCGACGTCTCGGGCGTCGGTCAGCACATCGATCTGGCGCTGCTCGAGGTGCAGATCTTCAACCTCGCCAATGTCGGCATCAACTATCTGCACACCGGCAAGCTGCCGGGCCGCCACGGCAACGCGCATCCCACCGTCGAGCCGTCGCGCGCGGTCCGTTGCAAGGACGGGCTCATGATGGTGGCGTGCGGCAATGACGGGCAGTTCGAGCGTCTCTGCGCGGCGCTCGAGCGGCCCGAACTGGCGCGTGATCCGCGTTTCGCCAACAACCCCGGGCGCGCCGCCAACAAGGACGTGCTGATCCCGTTGATCGAGGACATCACGCGCCAGCGCACGGCGGCCGAGTGGGTGGCGCGGCTGGAGCCCGCGGGCGTGCCGTGCGGGCCGGTCAACGACGTCGCCCAGGTGTTCGCGGATCCGCACGTGCGCGCGCGCGGCATGCGGGTCGAGGTCGAGCATCCGGTCGGCGGTCCGATCCCGCTGATCCGCAGTCCGGTTCGCCTCTCCGAAACGCCGATCGCCTACGACCGCGCGCCGCCGCTGCTGGGCGCCCACACGCGCGAGATCCTGGGCGGCCTGCTCGGCATGGACGCCGCCGAGATCGAGCGGCTGGCGCGCGAGCGCATCATCTGACCGGCGGCGCGGGCGGGGCGGACCCTCGCCACGCGCAACCGGCCGTGCTACCTGTAGCCGACTTTCCCGGGAGACAGGGGAATGGCCGCAGAAAACGCCGCTGACGAGCTCGAGGAGGAGCTCGCCAAGATCGTGCTCGAGCGCGTTGAGAGCCAACGCCGCGAGGCCGACGAGCACGTGCTGCGTCAGGTGGTGTTCCGGTTGCGCATGCAGCCGCTGATCGGTGCCGTCGAGCGGCTGCAGGTGCTCGGGCTGCGTGATCTGCGCCACCAGCTGATCCGGATGCAGTACCTGAAGCCGATCGAGGGCGTGCGCATCGAGTTCGGCCGGTTCACGGCGACCCTGATCGCGCAGGCGAACGGCAACTGCCGCATCGAGCTGATGCACAACGAGGGCTCGATGATGAACGTCGACACCTTCGATTCGGTGGGCGAGGACGAGCTGCCCGCGCGCTTCCGAGAGATCATGCACGGCATCGCCGCCGAGGGCGAACGGCCGCGCTGAGGCGCCTGACGCTGCCGCACCGCGGCGGGCACGAGAGCACACGAAAGGGAGGAGGACGATGATCGACCTGTACGCCATGGGCAGCCCGAACGTCGTGAAGATCTATCTGGCGCTCGAGGAGATGGCGCTGCCCTACACCGTGATCCCGGTCGACGTGTTCTCCGGTGGCCAGTTCGACGCGCCCTTCAAGAAGCTCAACCCCAACGCCAAGGTGCCCGTGATCGTCGACCATGACGGGCCGGGCGGCGCGCCCTACACGGTGTTCGAGTCGGGCGCCATCCTGCTCTATCTGGCCGACAAGACCGGCCAGTTCCTGGCGCGCACGACGCGCGAGCGCTACGACGCGATCCAGTGGCTGCAGGTGCAGATGACCCAGCTCGGGCCGATGTTCGGCCAGTTCGTCCACTTCATGCGCTTCGCGCCCAAGGGCAACGACTATGCGCTGGCGCGCTACCGCACCCAGACGCGCCGCGTGCTCGACGTGCTGGAGGCGCGGCTCGCGCAGGTGCCGTATCTCGGCGGCGCCGCCTACTCGATCGCCGACATGGCGACCTTCCCGTGGGCGCGCGTCGTCGGCACCCTGATGGGCCAGGCGACCGAGCAGAGCTATCCCAAGCTGATGGCGTGGGTCGCGACCGTCGGCCAACGCCCGGCGGTCGTCAAGGCGCTCGCCCAAGTCGACGCGGTGCGCACGCAGGTCACCCAGTTCGACAAGGCGAGCCCCGACAACATGGACAAGGTGTTCGGGCGCGGCGCCTATACGGTGGCGTGACGCGCGGTCCTCGTCGGGTCGCGCTACAGCTGGACGACCGATGACAGCGTGAAGCGCGCGTCCTGGTTCGGCGGGTTCTCGCCGATGCGCAGCGTCTTGTCGTCGAGGAAGCGGTAGGGCGGCACCGGTAGGTTGTAGGGCGCCGGAACGCCGCGGAACACCCGGCCGTCGATGTCGTACTTCGAGCCGTGGCATGGGCAGAAGAAGCCGCCCGGCCAGCTCGGCGCGAGGTCCTTGTCGCCGACGTCGGGGCGGAATTGCGGAATGCAGCCGAGATGGGTGCAGGTCCCGACCAGGACCAGGAGCTCCGGCTTCAGCGAACGGTGCCAGTTCGTCGCGTAGGCCGGCTGCTGCAGCTCCTTGGAATCGGGGTCGCGCAGGCGGCTGCGCAGCGCCGGATCCTGCAGCGTCTTCAGCAGCGCCGGGGTGCGGTTGACGATGAGCATCGGGTGGCCCTGCCACAGCACGATGATCTGCTGGCCGGGGCTCAGCTTCGACACGTCGACGTCGATCGGCGCACCCGCCGCGATCACGTCGGCCGACGGATTCATGCTGTCGATGAACACACCGGCGACGGCGGCCACGCCGACGGCGCCGAGCGCGCCGGTCGCCAGCAGCAGGAAATCCCGCCGCGTCTCGCCATGGGCTTCGGCCGGCGCATGGGCGGACAGGGAATGCGTCGTGTCGGACATCCTCAGGGCTCCTTGTGCGGCTGCGTGTCGATATCGGTTCGTTGCATCGCGCGATCCGCGAAGAAGGCCAGCGCGGCGTGCAGCTGTGCGTCCTTGGCCGTGCCGATCAGCTTCGGGTCGATGGTCGCCTCGTCGCCTTCCGCCGCCGACGTGCCCGGCGGCGCGATCGCGTCGTGCGTCAGGGAGCCCGTGTTGCCGAGAGCGCGCTTGAGGTCGGCCTCGCGGACGAGTTTGCCCGTGGCCTGTTCCGCCTTCGGTACGGTCACGACGATGTCGGGCGCGATGCCGACGTCCTGGATCGAGCGGCCGGCCGGCGTGTAGTAGCGTGCGACCGTGAGGCGGATCGCGCCGTGGCCGCGGAGCGGGATGATCGACTGGACGGAGCCCTTGCCGAAGCTGCGCGTGCCCATCACGGTCGCGCGTTTCCGGTCCTGCAGGGCGCCGGCGACGATCTCCGACCCCGACGCCGAGGCGCCGTTGATCAGCACCACCATCGGCGTGCCGGGCAGCCGGTCGCCGTGGCGCGTCGCCCTATAGACGTCCTGATCCTCTCCGCTGCGGCCGCGCGTCGAGACCACGGTGCCGCCGTCGAGGAAATCGCCGGCGACCGCGACGGCCGAGTCGATGGCGCCGCCCGGATCGTCGCGCAGGTCGAGCACGAGACCGTTGAGACGGCCGCCGGCCGCATGCATCAGCCCGTCGAGCGCCTTGGCGGTCTCCGACGGTGTGGCGGTGCCGAAGCTGAGGACGCGGAGGTAGCCGATCCCCGCCGGCTCCAGCCGCGACTTGACGGAGGCGACATCGATCACGGCGCGCGTCAGGGTCACGGGGAACGGCGGCCGGCCGGCGCGCGCGATCATCACAACGACGGTGGTGCCGACTGGTCCGCGCAATCGGCTGATGATCTCCTCCTGGCCCATCTTCTTGGTCGGGCTCCCATCGATCTCGGTGATGACGTCGCCGGGATCGATGCCGGCGTGCGCCGCCGGCGTGCCGTCGATCGGCGAGATCACCTGCGGGATGCCGTCGACCATGGCGAGCCGGATGCCGATGCCGCCGAAGTGGCCGCGCAGGTCGGCCCGCAACGCCTGATACGCGGCCTCGTCCATGTACTCCGAGTGCGGATCGAGGTTCGCCAGCATGCCCTTCAGGGCATTGGTCGTGAGCTCGCTGCGATCGACGGGGGCGATGTAGTCCCGGCCGACGATCGTCATCGCCCGGTCGATCAACCCGACGTCCGCGTCGTCGCCCGGCGGGTCGCTGGCGTGACAGCCGGCGACCAGCGGCAGGGTGAGCGCGCCGGCGAGCGCCACGCCGAGCGCGACGCGGCGCACGCCCGAGGCGCGGCTCATGGGAAAGTGCGGACTAGCTCGTCGCCGTCTCAATCACGTGACCTGACGTGGGATCCACCCAAACGTCATAGAACGCCCCGTCCTTGAGCACGTTCACCTCGTAAGCCACTTTACCGCCCCGCAGGGTCTCGAGCCCGGCGTCGCCGGCCTTGCCGTGCGTGTACCCCACCGCGATCGCGACGGCGGCGCTCAACGGCCGCGCGGCCGCGTCGAGCGCGGTCACGTCGGCGCGCTCGCCGCGGCTCACCTGGCGCACCGCCAGCGAGGTGTGCGACGGCACGAAGCGGCCCGACACCGCGTCCACGGTCGCCGTGCGGATGTGCCCGTCGGCGACCAGGGTGACGACATAGAGGTCGTCGGGACCGCCGGGCCGCGAGACGATGTTCATCACCTTGCCGTGACCCTGGCGCGCGGCGATCGCGATGGCCTTGGCGAGCGAGATCGGCGCCGAATGCAGCGCCGCCGCCTCGGCCCGGTCGAGCTTGAGCGCCGGCTCGGCGGCGAGCGCCGTGCCCGCGGTCAGCAGGCCGGCGCCGAGGGCGACCAGAATGGCTTTGCTCTTCATGTGGGTTCTCCCGCGACAGTCATGATCCTGCCCGAGAGCTGGGCCCGGAACCTGGACGCAGCCTGTCCGATTCATGAAGCGCGCAGGGCGGCGGCGCGACAGAACCGCGCGGCCGATCCGTCACGCGCGAGCCCCACGATGGGCGCGGCAAGTCAGGGAAATGGTGCCGGGAGTCAGGATTGAACTGACGACCTGCTGATTACGAATCAGCTGCTCTGCCACTGAGCTACCCCGGCCCGGCGCGGGACCTTATGCCGGTCGGATCGGTCGGGCAAGGGGCGAGGCCCGCGGGCGGACCCAGGAGTCCCGCCGCCCGATATTTGGTGTAGCGTCGTCGCCATGACACCGCCTGCGGCGCGGCGCAACCGCGCGTTCGACAGCCTGCGCGGCTGGCTCGGCCATCTCGCCCGGACCGACCGGCTGGTCGAGATCGCGCCCGGCATCGATCTGAAGTTCACGCTGGCCGCGATCGCCAAGCGGCTCGAGGGACGCCAGGCGAGCTGGTTCCCGACGCCCGGCGGTCACGCGGTGCCGGTGGTCTCCGGCGTGCTGGCGAGCCGCGCCTGGATCGCCGAGGCGATGGGCGTCGCGCCGGGCGAGCTGCTCGCGCGCTTCCGCGCCGCCGCCGATCAGCCGCTGCCATGGCGCGAGGTCGCCGCCGGCGACGCGCCGTGCCGCCAGGTCGTGCATCGCGACGGCATCGATCTCGCAGCGCTGCTGCCGCTGCCGACCCATCACGAGCTCGACGCCGGCGCCTACATCACCGCCGGGCTCGTGATCGCGCGCAACCCGCGCACCGGCAAGCAGAACGTGTCGATCAACCGGCTGCAGCTGCAGGGTCCCGACCGACTCGGCATCCTGATCCTGCCGCGCGACCTGTCGCAGTTCTACGCCGCCGCCGAGCAGGCCGGCGAGCCGCTCGACGTCGCGATCGCGATCGGCGTCGATCCACTCACCCTCTTGGCCTCGCAGGCGATCGTGCCGCTCGACCAGGACGAGCTCGAGGTCGCCGGCGCGCTGCATGGCGCGCCGCTCGCGGTCGTCAAGGCGCTGACCAGCCAGGTCCGCGTGCCGGCCGACGCCGAGATCGTCATCGAGGGCCGGCTGCTGCCGCACGTGCGCGAGCTCGAAGGACCGTTCGGCGAGTTCCCGAAATATTATGGGCCCGCAGGCCGGCGCCAGGTCGTCGCGGTGACCGCGGTCAGCCATCGCGCGGCGCCGCTCTATCACACCATCGTGCCGGGCGGCCTCGAGCATCTCCTGCTCGGCGCGATTCCGCGCGAGGCGACCATCCTCGCCTACCTGCAGCGCAACTTCGCCAACGTGCTCGACGTCCACCTGTCGCTCGGCGGCGTCGCGCGCTACCACCTGTTCGTCAAGCTGAGGAAGCGCCTGCCCGAGGAGGCCTTCAACGTCATCGGCGCGGCGTTCTCGAGCCACTTCGACGTCAAGCACGTGGTCGTGGTCGACGACGACATCGACGTCCACGATCCGGCGCAGGTCGAGTGGGCGGTCGCCACGCGCTTCCAGGCGCATCGCGATCTGCTCGTGATGCCGCGCGCGCAGGGCTCGCGGCTCGATCCGTCGACCGACGACGGCATCGGCGCCAAGATGGGGCTCGACGCCACCAAGCCGCTCGATCCCGGCGAGCGCTACACGGTCATGCGCATCCCCGGCGAGGACAGCCTCGACCTCGACGCGGTGGTGCGCGGTCCGCTCGATCCGGCCCGGCTCGACGAGGGCTGACGCCGCGCTTCGCGCCGGGCCCGCGCTTAGCGATCGGGCGCGTCGGCCGCGGCGGCGCCCCCGGCGGCTTGCGCGAGCGCCGCCAGACGCCGATCGGCCAGGCTGCTCGGCTCGTCGACGGTTTCGACCTCGATGACCTCGAGCGCGCCGGCGGGCTCGACTGCGCTGAGCGCGCCGGTGACCGGCTGGTGCCAGACCAGCGTGCCGGGCTTGCCGCAGTGCGGGCAGCGCACCGACCACGCCTGCGCCGGGCGGTCGCAGCGCTCGCATAGCCAGAACGGCGCCGGCGGCGCGGCCGCGGCGCGGGTGCGCCAGTCGAGCGCGCGCTCGCGGTCGTGGCGTTCGCGCTCCTCGAGCTCGGCGAGGCCGCGATAGGCGCGCGCGCGCGCCGCCGGATCGGTGCCCGCGCGCTCGTAGTGCTCGCGCGCCGCGCCCCACAGGCGCGCGTGCAGCGCGGCGTCGGCGAGCGCGAGATGGCCCTCGGGCTCGTCCGGTGCACGCTGCAGCAGCCGCTCGAAGCGTTTGACGCGCGCCAACGGCTCGGCCTCCTCGATCGCCTGACCGTAGAGCGCGGCGAGCTCGGGATGCGCGGCCGCCGGCCACGACTGCTCGATCAGCTTGACGGCGTCGCGCGGCCGCCCGGCGACCAGATGGAGCCGCGCCAGCCGCGCCACCGCCGGCACCGCGCCCGGAGTCGCGGCGACGGCGGCACGTGCGTGACGGATCGCCTGGTCGAGCGCGCCCGCCGCCTCGGCATCGTCGGCCTGACCGAGCGCCGCCAGCGCCTTGCGGCGCGCCAGCTCGGCCGGCGGCGACGTCTTGCGGCGCGCCGCCGTCTCGGCGATCGCCGCGGCCGCCGGCCAGTCGCCGAGCGCCGCGTGCAGGTCGAACATCTGATCGAGCAGCCACGGCGCGTGCGGCGCGAGCGCGCGCGCGCGCTCCGCGTAGCCGAGCGCGGTCTTGGCGTCGCCGCCGTCGAGCGCCGCGCCGATCAGGCCGCGCAACCCGAGGAACGCGGCATCGGGATGCGCCAGCATGGCGTCGAAATGGCGGCGCGCGGCGGTCTCGTCGCCGTCCAGCTGGGCCGCTTGGGCGGCCAGCATCAGGGTCAACGGTTGGCGGTCGAGCAGCGCCGTCGCGCGCCGCGACTGGCGCGCCGCCTCGCGGCCGTCGCCGGCCGCGGCGGCGACCAGCCCCAGGGTCACGGCGTGATAGCCGCGCTCGCGGCGTCGTGCCCGGCGCGCGCGTGCCAGGCGCGCCGGCGCCGTCACGGCGGCGCGCCACAGCCGGTAGGCGAGCGCGCTCGCGACGATCACGATGCCGAGCGCGGGGACGGCGAGCGCGGTCGAGATGTCGGCGCGCCGGCCGAGCCACACGACGCTGATCGTGCCTTGGTACTCGGTGAGCCAGAACGCGACCGCGACCAGCACGCCGGCGACGATCAGGAACTTGACGATCCGCAGCACGGAGGTCAGCCGCCGGCGTGCACGATCGTGTGGAGCGCACGCTCGGTGAGCTGGGTCAGCGCGGTCTCGACGGCGCGTCGCGCGCGGGCGCGCTCGAGCCACGGCTTGGCGGCGTCTGCCGCCGGCTCCGACAAGGTTGCCAGCGTGCTGAGCGCGCCCGCGAGATCGTCGGCGTCGAGGCGCGCGCCGGCGCGCGCGAGCAGCGCCTCGGTATCGCCGCCGGGGACGTCGCCGCCGACGCGTCGGATCGTGAACGCGCCCGAAAGCACCTTCATGATCCTGCCGACCCAGCCGCCGTATGCCTCGCCATAGTCGGCGGCGACCTGCGCGGCCTGCGCGGCGCGTGCGACCGCCGGCCAGTCGCGGCGCAGCTGCTCGAGCGTGGCGACCCCCTTGGCCGCGTACGGCTCGAGCGGCTGCAGAAGCTCGGTGTCGGCGGACTCGGGCGCCAGCGCGCGCAGCGCTTTGAGGCTGGCGGCGAACGGCCGGCCAGCGCGCGCCATGCTGTCGAGCTCGGCGACCCCGACGGCGAACGCCGCGGCGCGCGCGCGGGTGGTGGCCTCGTGCTCGCGCGTCTGCTCGGCGGCGCCGACGCGCTCCTGCAGCGCCTTGATCTGGTCGGCGAGCTCGCCCGTGCGCTGGCCGAGCTCGTTCACCCCCGACTGATTGGTGGTGGCGGGCGCCGTGCCGGCGAGCGTGGTCAGCCGGCTGCGCAGCGCCTCGAGCTGATCGGACAAGGTCGCGATGCGCTGGTTCATCTGGTCCTCGACCTGCGCGATGCTCTGCCCGGGACCGGGCAAGCTCGACGCCGGCGCCGGTGTCGGCGCGGGCAGCACCAGGTCGATCCACAGCGGCGCGCTCACGGCGAGCGCCGCGATCAACACGACGACCGTCGTGACGGCGGCCGCGACCGCCGGCAAGATCCCGCCGCCGCGCCGCGCGGCGCGGGCGGCTGCTGTTGCCGTCGGCCGCGTCGGCTGGCGCGCCGGCGCGGGCGCCGCCTCGGCCTTCAGGGATTCGAGCAGGTCGAGCAGGCTCGCCTGGTCGGGCTGGGTCGCCACGCGCACGCGCTGCCACGGCAGCCCGGCGACCGCGTCGGCGACCGCCGCGCTGAGGCAAATTGCGGTGGCGCGGGTCAGCGCCTCGACGCGTCCGGCGGCGTCGATCAACCGCGCGAAGGTCGTCGCGGTGCGCGGCGAGAACAGCAGCACCCAGTCGATGCGTCCCGCGCCGAGGTCGGCGAGCACGTCGGCGGTCAGCGTGTCGGCCGGCGCGGCGTCGTAGAGCACGGCGCGCGCGACCGTATAGCCGCGCGCCGTGAGGTCGCCGGCGAGATCCCCGGCGACCTCGCTGCCCGCGACGTGCAGCAGCGTGCCGTCCGCCGGCTGCGCGCGCGCGGCGACTAGGGCGGCGAGCGCCGTGACGTTGCCGTCGGCGGTCTCGACCGTCGCGAAGCCGGCATTGCGCGCGACCGCCGCGGTCGACGGTCCGACGGCAAACACCGGCAGGTCGCGCCGCCCGCTGGCGGCGACGAACGCGCGCACGCCGTTGGCCGAGGTGACGAGCAGCGCGTGGACGCCGTCGAGCGGCGGCAGCGCCTCGGGCCGCAGCGTGATGGTCAGCAGCGGCTCGATCACCGGCTCGATGCCGAGGGCGCGCAGCGCCTCGGCGAGCGGCGTCGCGTCCTCGAGCGGGCGCGTGATCAGGGCGCGCGTCATGCCGACTCGCGGAAGAAGTCGGGGCCGGCGGCGGCGCGCAGCGCGTGGCCGACCGCGCGGCCGAGCGCGAGCGGATCGCCGGCGTCGCCGATCTCGCGGCGGCGATGCAACGCGCTGCCGTCGGCCGTCGCGACCAGGCCGTCGAGCGCGAGCCGGGCGCCGTCGAGCACCGCGAGGCCGCCGATCGGCGTGCGGCACGAGCCGTCGAGCACCGCCAGCATGGCGCGCTCGGCGCCGACCGCGAGGCTGGTCGGGCGATCGTCGAGCCGCGCCACCAGTGCGCGCGTCGCGGCGTCGTCGGCGCGCACCTCGGCGCCGATCGCGCCCTGGGCGACCGCCGGCACCAGCTCGTCGGCGGCGAGGATCGCGTCGGGGTCGACCGCGATGCCGAGGCGTTTCAGGCCGGCGAGCGCGAGCAGCGTGGCGTCGACCTCGCCGGCCTCGAGCTTGGCGAGCCGCGTCTCGACGTTGCCACGCAGCAACGCGATCCGGAGATCGGGGCGCCGATGCAGCAGCTGGGCCTGACGGCGCAGCGCCGCCGTGCCGACGCGCGCGCCGTGCGGCAGGTCGGCGATGCGCCGGATCGGCCCCAAGCGCCGGGCGACCAGCAGCACGTCGCGCGGGTCCTCGCGCGGCAGCAGGGCCGCGATCGCGAGCCCGTCGGGCAGCCAGGTCGGCACGTCCTTCATCGAGTGAACGGCGACGTCGATGTGCCGCTCGGCCAGCGCCGTCTCGAGCTCCTTGGTGAACAGGCCCTTGCCGCCGACCTCGGCCAGCGCGCGGTCGCGCACCCGGTCGCCCGACGTGCGGATCGGCACGATCTCGAGCGCGTCGGGGTCGGCGCCGGCGCCGACCAACGCCGTGCGCACCGCGTTCGCCTGGATCAGGGCGAGCGGGCTGCCGCGCGTGCCGATGCGGAGCGGCGAGGGCAGGGGCGCCATCCGCGGGTTTTAGGGCCGCAGACCGGGCGGCGCAAGGCGCAGGCCGCCCCGCGAGAGGTTACAAAGTCGCGGCGGCCGGGCCATATTGGCCGAACCCATGATCGTGCTCGGCATCGAGACCTCGTGCGACGAGACCGCGGCGGCGGTGGTGACCGACGCGCGGGCGATCCGCGCATCGCTGGTCGCCTCGCAGCTCGAGGCGCACCGGCCCTATGGCGGCGTCGTGCCCGAGATCGCGGCGCGCGCGCATCTCGACCTGCTCGACGGGCTGGTGCGCCGCGCGCTCGACGCGGCCGGCGTCGGCCTCCGCGACCTCGACGGCATCGCGGCAACCGGCGGGCCCGGCCTGATCGGCGGCGTGATCGTCGGCGTCACCATGGGGAAGGCGCTGGCGCTGGCGCATGACCGGCCGTTCGTCGCGGTCAATCACCTGGAAGGCCACGCGCTGACCTGCCGGCTGACCGACGACGTGGCGTTCCCCTACCTGCTCCTGCTGGTGTCGGGCGGCCATTGCCAACTGCTCGCGGTCGAGGGCGTCGGGCGCTACGCACGTCTCGGCACCACGATCGACGACGCCGCTGGCGAGGCGTTCGACAAGGTCGCCAAGATGCTCGGCCTCGGGTTCCCCGGCGGTCCGGCGCTCGAGGCCGCGGCGGCGGACGGCGACGCGGCGCGCTTCGATCTGCCGCGTCCGCTGCGCGGCCGGCCGGGCGCCGACTTCTCGTTCTCCGGCCTCAAGACCGCGGTGCGCGTCGTCGCCGAGGGCCTGCCCCAAGGGCCGGAGGGGCGCGGGTTCGTGCCGCGCGACGTGGCCGATCTCGCCGCCGGTTTCCAGGCGGCGGTGAGCGACGTGCTGGTCGATCGCACCCGGAACGCGATCGCGATGTTCCGCGCGCGCCACGCCGACGCGACGGCTCTGGTGGTCGCGGGCGGCGTCGCCGCGAACCGGACGTTGCGCGCGCGCCTGGCCGATCTCGCGGCCGTGCACGGCATGACGATGACGGCGCCGCCGCTCGCGCTGTGCACCGACAACGCCGCGATGATCGCGTGGGCCGGC
>DATJNS010000141.1:0-13419 GCA_035507915.1 Candidatus Sulfotelmatobacter sp. | reverse complement strand
TGGAGCGGGGACAACGGCAGGGGCAGCAACACGGGGTAGCAGCACGGACAGACAGGGGAGCGCCGGGTCCCAGAACCATAACGGTCCGGACGGGCGGGGCGCACCCTATACGCACGGCCGGGTGCGCTCAAGCGGGCCCGGTCGGTTGACAGGGGTTGCCCAAAACCCGTACATGAGCGGCCCGCCGGCGGCCGCGCCGCCGGCCTCGTGCCAATGCGGCCGGGCCCGTAGCTCAGGTGGTTAGAGCGCACGCCTGATAAGCGTGAGGTCGGACGTTCAAGTCGTCCCGGGCCCACCATCGCCCCCCATCGCGCCGCGCCGGCGCAACGCCCGGAAACCGGAGCGCCCCAAAACCGGAACGACACGAAACCGGAACGCCCGTGCGCGGCGCGGCGTTTTTCGGTCGAGCGCATGGGAGGGATCGATGCGGCGCCATTCTGTCGTCGGCCCGGTCGCCATCGCGGCCGCCGCGTTGAGCCTGGTCAGCGGGCTCGCGCAAGCGTCGGAATGCGGCGAGCAGATCCGCCTGCTCGACGATCGCTACAGCCTGGCGGTGGTGCAGCCGGGTGACCGCGACAGCGACCACCCGGGCCAGCCGGGCAGCGATCAGACCGCGGCTTCCGGTGCCGGCGGCGCGCCAGCCTCGACGGCGGGCATCGACAGCGTTCCGAACACCGGCGGCATCGCCATGCGGCGCGATACGCCGGTCAATCCGCTGCGCGCGGCACAGCGCGAGCGCATGCGCGAGGCCCTGCTGGTGGCCCGCCGCGCCGACCAGGCGGGCGACGGCACGACGTGCGCCGCGAAGCTCGCGGAAGCGCGTCGCCTGGCGCAGGGCGAGACTGCCGAGCCCCACGCCAAATAGGCGAGACGAACAAGAGCAAGAGGCCCTCGCCGGCCAACGCCGACGCTGGATCGGCCGATCACTGGGAGATCTTGATCGCCGTGACGATGATGTCCTTGCTGGCGGACTGGTTCTTCACGATTCCCGAGATCTCGACACGGACCTTGAGATCGCGGATGTGCGACGCGCCGCTCTTGGACAGCAGGCCCTGCATCTTCTCGTGCAGGTTCTGGAGCGCCTTCGCCTTCTCGGCGTAGGCCAGACACTTTTCGGGACCCGAGCTGCCGTTGAGGTGAATCTCGACCACGGTGTCGCCGGTCGAAGCGATCCGCTCGCGGATATCGTCGATCTCGCCGTCGACCGTGCGCACGACTTCGGCCATCAGGCCACCGCTCGCCTACATATCCCAACGGCGCACGCGCGCGCCTGCTGCGCCACGACGTCCAGCAGGCCGGGTCGCGGGTCGCGGGTCGCTCCCATCGGGCGTCTCGATCGTGCGGCTGACACCAATGCCAGACTAGCTCCAGAAGTGGTGAAGATATCGGTAACCAAAGCCAAAGTGACTAAAATTTTTGCGGTCGTCCGCCAAGACATTGTGATCCCGCTGTTATGGCCGTGTTGGGCGTCGGGATTCTCGAGCCTCTCCCCGGGGATTACCCTGCCGGGTCTCGGGCTGTGCCGCAAGCCGCTCGACCGGCTTCGGCGGTCGCGCAGACGCGCATCGGGGAGGCTCAGCCGGCGGCCCGGGTGAGCCCGGCGTAGTGCCGGCGGAGCTGCGCCTGGAGCTCGGGCAACAGCTCGGCGAGCGCGGGATCGGACGGCTCGCGCGAGGCCGCCGCGGTGGCGCGCACGCGCGCCTCGACCTCGGCCCGATCGACGGTCTGGAGGGCGCCGTCGCGGTACTGGATCGTCCCGTCGACCATGGTGAGACGAACGTCCTCGCCGCTCGCGCGGGCCAGCACGAGGTCGAGCAGCGGCAGGCCAGGATCGGCGTAGGGCTGCTGGACCCGCGACAGCGACAGCGCGACGAGGTCGGCACGTGCGCCGACCTCGATCTGGCCGATCAGGAAATCGAGCTGGGCGGCGATCGCGCCATTGACCGTCAGCATGCCGATCAGATCGGCGGTGGTCGGCCGATCCTCGACGTCCCAGCGGTTGCTGCGCGCCAGCGCGGCGGCGAGCTGCAGCTCGCCCAACAGATCCTCGGTGCCGCGCAGCCCGGTGTTGTCGGTGCCGATGGCGACGCGCAGGCCTTGGCGCAGGAAGTCGCCGAGCGGAGCGACGCCGTTGCGCAGCCGCAGGTTGGAGGCGGGGTTGCGCACCACGGTGGCGCCGCGCTCGGCGGCCAGCTCGATGTCGGTCGGCGACAGCCAGACGCCGTGCGCCAGCGACACCCGTGGCGACAGGGCGCCCAGGCGGTCGAGATGGCGCATCGTGCCGCCCGGGAACAGGCGCGCGCAGGCGGCGCTCTGGGCGCGGCTCTCGAGCGCGTGCATGTGGATGCCGATACCCTTCTTGTCGGCGTCGCGCGCGAGGCCGGCCAGCATCTCGTCGCTCACCCACTGCGGGCCGGCCGGGCCGTAGCAGAACGAGATGCGCGGGTGCCCCTCGTAGTCCGCGCGCAGCCGGTCCATCAGCCGGATCGTGGCGGCGAGATCGCCCGCATAGGGGTGCGGCCGCGGCGCGTCCAGCGCCTGGGCGAGCTCGGGCGACAGCCCGGCCATGAACGCCGGCAGATCCTCCTCGGGATAGATCGTCATGCCGCGGTCCTGGGCGCCGACGCACATCACGACGCGCAGCCCGGCCTCGTCGTAGCCGCGCAGCGCGGCGCGCAGCTCGCCCTCGTAGTTGCCCGAGCCGTAGCTCGTGTTGGCATGGATCGCGGTGGTGACGCCGTTCGCCAGCATGTTGCAGGCGGCGAGCAGCGCCAGCGGATAGGGGTCGAGCGGCCCGCGCCGGCGCCGCGCCGCGATCCAGCTCTCGAGCACGTCGTCGGGATAGCCCAGCTGCAGGGTGTCGAGCGCGCGGCCGTGCTGGTGCGCGTTGACGAAACCGGGCATCAGGAGGCAATCCTCGAGGCGCTCGACCTCGGCCGCGGGGGCGCGCTGCAGCAACTCGGTCAGGAGGTCGACCGCGACGATCCGGCCCTCTTCGATCAGGACCGCCTGATCGGGCAACAGGAGCTCCGGATCCGGTCCGGTCAGCACGTAATCGGCTGCCAGGATGATCGCCGCGCTCACGTCGCTCCGCCCTCCCCGACGGCCGGTTGAGAGTTCTCGTGATCGTCGGCAGGTTAGAGCATTTTCCCGGACCAGCCGGAAGGGGCCGCAGCGTGACCTCATGTTGATCGTCGAACGGCTGCAGCGGCTCCGTTTCGGTCCGTTCGCCCTGACCGTGGCGGACGGCGAGTGCGTCGCCATCGCCGGGCCGTCGGGCGCGGGCAAGAGCGTGTTCCTGCGCATGATCGCGGACCTCGACCCGCACGCCGGCACGGCGCGGCTGGACGAGGCGAGCCGCGAGGCGATGCCGGCGCCGCGGTGGCGCCGCCTGGTGACCTACGTTGCCGCCGAGTCGGGTTGGTGGGCCGACGCGGTGGCGGCGCATTTCGGCGCAACCATCGAGCCCGCCCGCGCGCTGCTGCCGGCGGTCAACCTGGCGGTCGAGGCGCTCGACTGGCCGGTGGCGCGTCTGTCGAGCGGCGAGCGCCAGCGGCTCGCGCTCGTGCGCGCGCTGGTGCAGGAGCCGCGCGCGCTGCTGCTCGACGAGCCGACCGCGGCGCTCGATCCCGACGCGACCGCCGCCGTCGAGGCGCTGCTGCGCCGGGTGCTGCAGCGCGGCGCCAGCATCGTGCTGGTGAGTCACGATCCGCGCCAAGCCGATCGCTTGGCCGCCCGCCAGTTCCGCATGGAGGCGGGCCAGCTCAAGGCGCGCGTCCCATGAGCGCGGCGTCGCTCGGCTACGGCGAGCTCGCGCTCGCGTCGCTGCTGCTGTGGCTCAACGGCGCGCTGTCGCTGTGGCTCGGGCTCGGGCTCGAGCGCCGCATGCTGGTGGCCGGCGTGCGCATGGTCGTCCAGCTGCTGCTGGTCGGCCTGATCTTGAAGGCGTTGTTCGAGGTGTCGTCGCCGCTGATCACCGGGCTCGCGATCCTGGTCATGATCGCGGTGGCGGCCAACGAGGTGCACGCCCGACCGGAGCGGCGTCTCGGCGGCGTCTGGGGCTTCGCGATCGGCGCCGTCCCCATGATGGCGTCGACCGTCGTGGTCACCTTGCTCGCGCTGGTGTTCGCGGTCGGCGCCCAGCCGTGGAGCGATCCGCGCTACGCGATCCCGCTCGCCGGAATCATCCTCGGCAGCGTCATGAACGGCGTCAGCCTCGGCCTCGCCGGGCTGGTCGGCGGAGTCGTGCGCGAGCGCAACGGCATCGAGGCGCAGCTCGCGCTTGGCACGACCAAGCTTGCGGCGCTGCGGCCGCTGATGCGCCAGGCGCTGCGCAATGCCTGGATCCCGCTGATCAACCAGATGTCGGCGGCCGGCATCATCACCTTGCCGGGCATGATGACCGGCCAGATCCTCGCCGGGATGGATCCGGTCGATGCGGTCAAGTACCAGATCATGATCATGTTCCTGCTCGGCGGCGCGAGCGGCTTCGGAGTGCTGGGCGCGGTCTACGCGGCGGTCTGGCGGCTGACCGACGAGCGCCACCGCCTGCGCCTCGACCGGGTCGTGACGCGCGAGTGAGAGGCCGGTCTAGCTCTCGAGCGCGGCGGCGATGCGCTCGCGCCGCAGCCGCGCCCACAGCCAGAAGCCGGCGCACAGGAGGGCGCCGCAGGCGACCGGCAGGCGCAACCCGAAGCGTGTCGACGCCGACCCCATGATCAGGACGCCGAGCGCCGGGCCGCCGCGGAAGATCATGCCGTAAAGGCTCATCACGCGGCCCCGCATGGTGCTGTCGACCGCGGTCTGGACCAGCGTCTGGCCGCCGATGCCGTTGATGACCAGCGAGAAGCCCGCGACGAAGACGCAGGCCAGCGCCACCCAGAACGAGGTCGTCGCCGTGAAGCCGAGCAGCGCCACCGCCATCAGGAGCACGTTGGCGATGACGACGCGCGTCAAGCCGGCGCCGCCGCCGCGGCTCGCCATCAGGATGCCGCCGACCATCGCGCCCAGCCCGGTGGTCGCGGTCAGCCAGGCGAGCGCCTGGGCGCCGCGCCCGAACACCGCATCGGCGAACCCGGGCAGCAGCTCGACATAGGCGCGCGAGCCGATCGAGGTCGCGGCCAGGAGGACGATCATCGGTCCGATGCCGGGATGGCGGGCAACGTAGGCGTAGCCTTCGAGCGAGTCGCTGAGAAAGCCGCGGCGCGCGGCCGGTGGGGTTTCGTCCTCGATCAGGCGAACCCGGTGCAGCGCGATCAGGAACACGACGAAGCTCGCGGCGTTCAGCGCGAAGGCGAGCCCGATGCTGCCGTGGGCGATCACCGCGCCCGCCGCCGCCGGACCCAGAAAGCGCGCGCCGTTGAAGATCGTCGAGTTGATCGCCACGGCAGCGGGCAGTTCGGCGCGCTCGACGAGGCTCGGAATCAGGGCGAGCCGCGCCGGCTGGTTGAAGGCATTGACCACGCCCATGGTGAGCGACAGTGCGACCAGCCAGCCGATCGTCATCGCGCCGGCGAACGTCATGGCGGCGAGCCCGATCGCCTGGGCCATCGCGGCGGATTGCGTGACCTTGAGCAACGCCAGGCGATCCCGGCGGTCGGCGAGGGTGCCGGCGAACGGGCTGAGCACGACGGTCGGGAAAAGGTCGGCGAACGCCACGATGCCGAGCCACGCCCCCGAGCGGGTCAGCTGCCAGGCGAGCCATCCGACCGCGATCCGCTGCAGCCAGGTGCCGCACAGCGAGACGAAGTTGCCGACGGCATAGATGCGATAGTTGCGGTTGGCGAGCGCCCGGACGACGTTGCGGAAGCCGCGCGTCGCGGCGGGCGCGCCGCCTGGCATTTTTCGACTCTCGCTTTATTTCCTCGGTCCGGAGAAAATTTCACGACACGGCGGTGCCGGGCAAGCGCCGTCGGTCCGGACCGCGCAAGGGTGGCGCGGGACTGGCTCACACGGTGGGGAACGGGTCATGGATCTCGAGCTTCGCGGGCAGGCGGCGATCATCACGGGCGGCAGCCGCGGTATCGGGCGGGCGATCGCCGGCCGTCTCGCGCAGGAGGGCATGGACGTCGCGATCGCGGCGCGCGACGCGCGCCAGCTGCAGCGCGTGAAAAACGAGATCGAGGGGCCGGGCCGGCGCGTCCTGATCCAGGTCGGGGACCTGCGCGAGCCGAGCGCTTGCGCGATCCTGGTGGCGGCGGCGGTCGAGGCGTTCGGACGGCTCGATCTCCTGGTCAACAATGCCGGCGCGACCCAGCGCGGCGACTTCCTCGAGCTCACCGACGACGCGTGGGCCGACGGCTTCAGGCTGAAGTTCATGGCCGCGGTGCGCGTATCGCGGGCCGCCTGGCCGCATCTGGTGCGCAACAACGGCTCGATCATCAACATCGCCGGCGTCGGCGCGCGCACCGGCAACGCCGAGTTCACCATCGGGGGCGCGGTCAATTCCGCGATGCTGAACCTGACCAAGGCGCTCGCCGACCGCGGCGTCAAGGATGGCGTCCGGGTCAACGCGATCAATCCGGGCTCGATCGTGACCGACCGGCTGACCCGGCGCGTCGAGCGCGTCATGGCGGAGCACCAGCTGAGCTACGACGACGCCTATGACCGCATGTTGGCGGAGACCGGCGTCGCCCGGTTCGGCACCGTCGACGAGATCTCGGCCGCCGTGGCGTTTCTCGCCAGCCGTCACGCGGCATACTTCCAGGGCGCCTTGATCGACGTCGACGGCGGCTGGACGCGCGCGCTGTAGGCCTCGCCGCCCGAGGGGCCACGCGCGCGATGCGGTCCGCGAAACTTGGTGGCGGGGCGATAAAGTCGTACAACTGGTCGGGTTTCAAACGCTCGGCACGCGAACGATGGAGAGGGGCGCCCCGAACGGCGGTCGGTCGGGCGGCGCAGGCGACGCCGAACGGCGGGCCGCCCGCGCCTTGCGCGTCATGCTGGTCGAGGACGAGGTCATCGTAGCCTGGGACATCGCCGAGACGGTCAAGCGGCTCGGCTACACGATCGTCGGCACGGCCGACACGGCCGAGCAGGCGATCCGGCTCGCCGAGACCGCCGCGCCGGACCTGATCCTGATGGACATCCGGCTCAACGGCACGCCCGACGGCATCGAAGCGGCGCGAGTGATCCGCGAGCGCACCGGGCTGGGCGTCATCTATCTGACCGCCCACGCCGACCTCGCGACCATGGAGCGCGCGGCCGCGACGGGCCCGGTCGGCTATGTCTTCAAGCCGTTCACCGAGGAGGTGCTGCGCACCGCGCTCGCCCAGGCGAGCGACCGCAAGAGCCCGATCGGTTGACGCGAGACCGGCGGCGCGCGATACGCCGCCGGTCGACCGCGACGCGCGGTCAGATGCAGTAGGTCCGCAGCGGCGGGAAGCCGTTGAAGTTGACCGAGCAGTAGCTCGACGTGTAGGCGCCGGTGCTCTGGATCTCGACCTTGTCGCCGACCTGGAGGTCCATCGGCAGGCGATACGAGGTCTTCTCGTAAAGGATGTCGGCGCTGTCGCAGGTCGGTCCGGCGAGCACGACCGGGCCGGTCGGCGCGCCGTCGCGCGGCGTCGTGATCGCGTACTTGATGCTCTCGCCCATCGTCTCGGCCAGCCCGCCGAACTTGCCGATGTCGAGATAGACCCAGCGACGCTTGTCCTTGTAGTCCTTCTTCGAGATCAGCACGACCTCGGACTGGATGACGCCGGCATCGCCCACCAGGCTGCGCCCGGGCTCGATGATGATCTCGGGCAGCTTGTTGCCGAAATGGGTCGAGACCGCCGTCATGACGGCACCGGCATAGGCGTCGACCGGCGACACCGCGCTGCGATACTGCGCCGGGAAGCCGCCGCCGATGTTGATCATCCGGAGCTCGATGTCGAGCGCCTGGAGCGCCGAGAACATCCGCGCGGCGCGGCCGACGGCGACGTCCCACGAGTTCAGGTCGGTCTGTTGCGAGCCGACATGGAACGACAGCCCGTAAGGGTCGAGCCCGAGATCGCGCGCCTGGCGCAGGAGCGCCGTCGCCATCTCGGGCGAGCAGCCGAACTTGCGGCTGAGTGGCCATTCGGCGCCGCCGCACTCCATCAGGATGCGGCAGAACACGCGCGAGCCGGGCGCGGCCGCGGCGAGCTTCTTCAGCTCGACCTCGCTGTCGAACGCGAACAGCCGCACGCCGCGGTCGTACGCGTAGGCGATGTCGCGCTCCTTCTTGATCGTGTTGCCGAACGAGATCTTGTCGACGGTGGCGCCCTGGTCGAGCACGAGATCGATCTCGCCGCGGCTCGCGGTGTCGAAGCTCGACCCCAGACGCTTCAGCATGGCGACGATCTCGGGCGCCGGGTTCGCCTTCACGGCGTAGAACACCTGGGCGAGCGGCAGCAGCTTGCAGAGCTTCTGGTAGCTGTCGGCGATGACGTCGAGATCGACCACCAGGCAGGGGGTCTCGGGACGTCGCTCGGCAAGGAAACGCGCAATCTTCTCGGTCATGACACGGCACTCCGACCGGGCCCGAAACGGGCCGGCGACTGAAAGGGGATCAGAAGGTCGGGGGCGGGCGCCAAGCCATCGGCCCGGCGCCCTGCTTCTAGGGCCGCGTCAACTCAGCCAACGGAGTCACGACCGCGGTCGGCCGCGAAAACCGGGCCGGGCGCGCGAGGTGGAGGCTCGTCGGGTGTTTTGGCTGAGGAGTAGGCATGGCCACTTCCCTCTCGGAACCAGCGTTAGCCAGAAAATCCAAAAAGGACGCGTTCCGTCGTTACATAACCCGGAGGGGCCATTGGCACGTGCGTGTGCGTCGACCGCGATAAATAGGCCAAATCGCCTGAGGTGCAAGTGAAAAATGATTCAGATGACGATTTTTTTGCACAGCGTAACCCTCGGGCGTTCTTAGGCTTTTATTAGGTCCCGGGGAGCCGGTCGGGCACCGCTTGCGGAAAGGTCTTGGCGTGGAAGATGACCTGGCCTGAGGATTCGGTCGGTAGGACCGCGTTGTGTTCACCCAATTAAAAGTTGCGACCTTGGCGATGGTAGACTGGCCACCGTGATTGAAAACGTCACGCAATTGGGTCTAAACGTCGCATTCAGCGGAGCCGCCATTTGGCCTAGTACGTTTAACCGCCGCAAGAATGGTTGAATGAGGCATGAAATTGGGTGACACTTCAGCATGTACCCAATCGGATATCCAATCGGCTTCTTGAGAACGCAACAGGAGGCGGTCATGTCGCAGACGTCGAGCGATCGGCTGGGCGTACAGATCGTGGATCACGTTCCGGCGCTTCGTCGCTATGCGCGGGTCCTGGTTCGCACGACCGATCGGGCGGACGACCTGGTGCAGGACTGCGTCGAGCGCGCGTTGTCGCGCGCGGCGCTGTATCAGCCGGGGACCAATCTTCGCGCTTGGCTGTTCACCATCATGCGCAACATCGCGATCACCCAGACGCGCAAGGACAAGCTGCGTCGCAGCTACGCGGGCGAGCGCATGGCGGTCGAGCGCGGCTCCGAAGCGCCGTCGCAGACCGACGTGGTCGTGCTCAAGGACAGCCTGCGCATCCTGTCCCAGCTGTCGCCCGGCGAGCAGCAGGCGGTGACGCTGCTCGGGCTGTACGACCTCTCCTACGAGGAGGCCGCGAGCCTGTCGGGATTGCCCGTCGGGACCATGAAATCGCGCCTCAGCCGCGGCCGGCAGCGGCTCCGCGCGCTGCTCGATCCCGGCTCGGTGCCGACGCCCACCGCATAACCGTCGCGCCGGCGCGATCTTCGGAGACGCTCGATCGTCTACGTCGCGTCCGCTTGTCTGATCCTTGCGCTGCTGTGCGGTTTCTTCGGCTACAGCGGCGCGGTGGACGTAGTGGCGTCGATCGCCCAGGTGCTGTTCTTCGCATTCCTCGTCGGCTTCTTCGCGAGCTTGATCGCCAGCCTGTTCCGCCGCGGCGGCGCCGGACGCTGAGCGACCGGCACGCGTCGACGCGTCAGGATGCGATGTCGAGCACGCCGACACTGACGTTTCGGATACGGCCGTCGCGCACGACGGTGAGCTCGGCGCGATGGCCGATGCCGATGCGCTCGAGCTGCGCGGCGAGGTCGGCGATCGACTGCACGGTGCGGCCGTCGACGTGCGTGATGACGTCGCCGATCGCGCCGGTCGCCCGGTTGATGCCCTGCAGGCCGGCCTCGGCGGCCGGCGACCCCGGCTGGACCTGGGCCACCACCACGCCGACCACGCCCAGGCGCGCCGTGGCCTCCTCGGGCGCCGCCATGATGCCGATGCCGGGCCGCGGCACGCGGCCGTCGCGGATCAGGGCGGGCACGATGCGGTTGACCACGTCGACCGGCACCGCGAAGCCGACGCCGGCGAACGATCCGGTCTCCGAGAGGATCGCGGTCGTAACGCCGATCAGCCGGCCCGAGGAATCGAGCAGCGGGCCGCCCGAGTTGCCGGGATTGATCGCCGCATCGATCTGGATCGCGCCGGCGACCTCGCGGTTGGACGCGGTCGGCAGCCGCCGATCGAGCGCCGAGATGATGCCCGTGGTGAGCGACCGGTTGAGCCCGAACGGGTTGCCGATCGCGAACACCGACTGCCCGACCTTCAGGTCGGACGAGCTGCCGATCGGGATCGGGTGCAGGGTCTCGCGGGTCTCGGCGAGTTGCACGACCGCAAGGTCCTGATCGGGCGCGCTGCCGATCACCTTGGCGTCGATCGCCGCGCCCGAGTCGAGCCGCACGCGGACCCGCGTCGCGGCCTCGATCACGTGATAATTCGTCACCACGTGGCCGGCGGCGTCCCATAGGAAGCCCGAGCCCGCGCCGGCGCGCCGCTCGCTGCCCCGCCCCGGCCCCTCGGTGAACAGATAGACGACCGACGGCGCCGCCAGCTCGAACAGCGCGATGCGATGGCGCTCGATCTCCGCCAGCTCGCCGCGCGGCGTCACGGTGCGCGGCTGGTCGGCCGTCAGCAGCACCGCGCGAATGAAGCGGTCGCCGAGCCAGATCGTCGCCAGCAGGAGCACCCAGATCAGCGCGTAGCGGGCGAAGCGGTCCTTCATCGCGGTGGCATCGGCGCACGTCCTGGTCGGGCCGTCTCAGGATATCCGCATTTGGTTCACAGTTCCTCTGCTCGCTTCGTGGCAAGGTCGCCGGTTGCTATCCGGTCGCCGAGCGTGGATGCTCGGTCTTCGCACGCGTGGGGCTGCACGACCGGCAATGCCGAGGCGCCCGATGGAAACGGCGCACGGATGACGCGGACATTCGACTGGGCCCGCTTGGGCAAGACCGTGAGGGTTACCCGCAAAGCCGGCGTCGCGGGGCCTTGGTTCGACGTGACATGGCCCGATTTCATCGGCGTCACGACGGCGCTGGCGCCTGGTCGGTTCGCCGGTGCGCTCAATCAAGGGCCCAGGGCCAGACACGGGCTCGGCCGGATCACCGACTGGCTGGCGACGCGCTGGACGATGTGGCGCACCGGCCGGATTCCGCCCGCCCTGCTGCTGCGACGCGCGTTCGACGAATGCCTGGACTTCGACGCCGCCGTGCGCCTGCTGTCGGAGACGCCGATCTGCCGGTCGGCGTTCTATACCCTGGCCAGCCCCGATCCGGCCCGCGGCGTGGTCATCGAACGCCTCGAAACTGCGGTGCGCGTCCACCCTGCGCCGGTCTGCGTCAGCGACCCGACAGGTCGGCGGCGCTTTCGCGGCAGGCGCGACCCCGTGGCGATGATGCGCGGCCGTCTGGTCGCGGCTGCGCCCGGCTTGGCGTGGCTCGAGACGCCGATCCTCAACGACACCGCCCGGCTCGCGGTGACCGCCAACGCCGCGACCGGCGAGCTCACGGTTCAGGGGTTCGAGGACGGCGCCCCGGCGACCTCCGTGCTGCGCCTGGTCGCTTGACCGGCCCGGCGGTTTCCCGTCGTGATAGCCCGTTCCAACCGACGGGCGGGACTTGGCGGCGATGAACGTGCTGATCACCGGAGGCACCGGGTTCATCGGCCTCAATCTGGCCGAGGCGCTGCTCGCCCGCGGCGATCGCGTGGCGCTGTTCGGGCTCGAGCCGCCGCCGCCCAACGCCAAGCCGATGTTCGAGAAGCTGCCCGGCCGGGTGATCGCGGCGCTGGGCGACGTGCGCGACGAGGCCGCGCTCGACCGCATCTTCCACGAGGCCGAGATCGACCGCGTGATCCACGCCGCCGTGGTGACCGCGGGCGCGGCGCGCGAGCGCCGTGATCCGCGCTCGATCCTCGACACCAACCTGCTCGGCACCGCCGCCGTGCTGCAAGCCGCCCAGCGTCACCCGGTCCAGCGTTTCGTCTATCTGAGCTCGGTCGCGGTCTACGGCACCAACGCCTACACCACCGAGCCGCTGACCGAGGATCACACGCAACCGCAGCCCGACACGATCTACAGCATCACGAAATTCGCCGGCGAGCGCACGGCCCTGCGCATGAAGAGCACCACCGGGCTCGACGTGGTCGCCGCGCGCATCGGTCCGGCATTCGGCCGCTGGGAGCGCCAGACCGCGTTCCGCGACACCATGAGCGCGCCCTACCAGACGCTGGTCCAGGCGCTCGAGCAGCCGGGGCGCGCGATCGTGCTGCCGCGTCCGGGCCTGCGTGACTGGGTCTATGCGCCCGACGTCGCCCAGGGGGTGCTGCTACTGCTCGACGCGCCCAAGCTCGCGCACGAGGTCTACAACGTCGGTTCCGGTTTCCGCTGGACGATCGACGATTGGTGTCGGCGCCTCGCCACGCGCCACCCCGGGCTCGAGCACCGCCTGTCGAGCGATCCCGCCGAGTGCACGGTCGATTTGCACGGGCCGCTCGACCGCGGACCGCTGTCGATCGACCGGCTCAACCGCGAGCTCGGTTATCGCCCGCGCTTCGATCTCGATGCCGGGTTCGCCGACCTGATGACCTGGCTCGACGCGTGAGCCACGATCGGCGCCGCGCTCAGCGCGGCTGGTCGACGTGCGCCATGCACGCGTCGATGATGTAGCCGCACTGGTCGAGCGGTGCAAAGGTCGAAGAGGCGTTGCCGGCGTAGTGCAGCTCGGCGATTTTGCCGCCGCGCAGCAGGAAGGTCGCGTGGCAGTATTTGGAGTCGAAGAAGTTGATGCCGCCGCCGATGATCGGCGCCGTCACGCCGCCAGAGGTCAGGAGATCGTTGTAGTAGGTGAGATACTCGGTGTTGCCGAGCGTCTCGTGTTTGTCGGGCAGGCCGGCGCAGCGATAGAGCTCGCTCTTCGGCAGACCGATCAGCGTGGTCTGGGCCTGCTCCGCATGATGGGAGCGCTCGACCGAGCACCCGGCAGAGGCGCACAGGAGCGCGAGCATGACGGCGGATCGACATATCCCCATGGCTCGACCTCGCTTGCCGACCCGTGGTTCCCGCGGCGCCATCCGGTCTCATCGGTGATACGGCGGGGCGCCGC
>DATJNS010000140.1:0-2973 GCA_035507915.1 Candidatus Sulfotelmatobacter sp. | reverse complement strand
ACTTCCCGGAGTCCCTGTCACGCGCCGCGAGCCTGGCGCTGGAGCGCCTGGGGGTGGAAGTGCGGACCGCCGAGAGGGTAGAGTCCATTGCTGCTGATCGCGTTGTTGTCTCTAACGAGGCCTTGCCGGTGCGAACGGTGTTCTGGGCCGCCGGCGTCATGGCCTCGCCGGCGGCAAGGTGGCTGGAGGTGCTTGCCGACCGTGCAGGCCGCGTGCCGGTCGGATCGGACCTCTCGGTGCCGGGATGCGACAGCGTGTTCGCGATCGGCGACACCGCGTCCTGCCAGGGTTGGCGGGGTCAGCCGGTGCCGGGCTTGGCCCCCGCGGCCAAGCAAGGCGGTGCCTATGTCGCGCGAGTCATCCGCGCACGGCTGGCGGGTGCGCCCCGGCCCGACCCGTTCCGCTACCGCCATCTCGGCAGCCTGGCAACCATCGGTCGTCAGGCTGCCGTCGCCGACTTTGGTTTCATCCGCCTGAAAGGAGCCCTCGCTTGGTGGCTGTGGGGAGCCGTGCACATCGGATTCCTGGTCGGCGGCCGGAACCGGGTGACAGTGCTGCTGGATTGGGTGTGGGCCTACCTGACGTTCCGGCGTGGGACGGGGTTGATTACGGAAGCCGGTAGCATGGCGCTGCCGGAGGCCGACCAGGATCGTGCCACGCTCGGCTCTACGCTCAAGGAACCGGCAAGCGTCAGGGAACCTGCCATCATCAAAACGGCCGACGCGCCCACGGTTGCTGCGCCTTTGAGATTTTAGAATACCATCGCTTGAGGCGGAATCGCCTGAAGCGTGCCGCCCGCCATGACGGACGGCTGACGAGTCAACGGTTGGTATAACCAGTCACGGCTGCGATTAGAACTTCTCCTATTCGGCCCTCTTTTCCAGCGACAGCAGGATGAGAGGTCGTTCCGGTAACGGCAAGGTAGCGCTTCGATGCCTGGCCCGCAACTCCGAGGACCAGATACACCGGCATGGTTAAACTCGAAGACGACGCTCAGCCAAGCCCTTCGCCGCAACTGATCCAAGCGCCGGTCGCCGTCAGTATGCGGCGGCGGGAAAAGGCTCGTCCATGCGCTTCGTGATGCATCCGGACATGGCCTACCAGTACCCGATCTGGTGGCTCGGGCTTGCGATCGCGGCGCTGGGGGTGATCCTCGCGGTGCTGGTCGAGCTTTCCGTCCGCGCGGTGGTGCCGGTCGAGTTCCGCCGCGAGCACAATGATGTCGCTGCTGCGATGTTCTCGATCATCGGCGTCACCTACGCGGTCCTGCTCGCCTTCGTCGTCATGCTCGCCTTGGAAGGGTACAACCGGGCAAAGGCGGCGAGCTACGCGGAAGCCGCGCTCGTTCTCGACGTGTCGGACGCAGCGATGGGCTTCGCCGGACCCGCGCGGGCGGCGATGGAGGACGACATTGCCAACTACGCCCGGGCGGTGATCACGGTTGAATGGCCGGCGCAAGCCGAGGGCCGACGCTCGGATCTTGCAGGTACCTATCTCAACGCGCTTGACCGGATGGTGGTCAGCCTGAAGCCCACGACTTCAGCCGAAAGCAATATCCAGGCGCAGTTGCTGGTTTCGCTCGCGCGACTGCGGGATGCGCGCCAGGAGCGGGTACTGGCGGCGGAAGCCATCATCCCCGCCATCGTCTGGGTGGTGCTGCTACTCGGCGGCGGCCTTACCATCGCCTTCGCGTCGTTTCTCGGCGTGCGAAGTCTCGCGATGCATCTCGCGATGTCATCGGCGCTTGCCGTCTCCGGCGCCCTGGTGCTGATCCTGGTCGTGGCGCTGGCCAATCCGTTCCGGGGCGATCTTCGCGTCTCCGCAGCGCCGTTCGAGCATGCGCTGGCGCAGATCGCGGGACCGAAGATGCCGCCTTGATGGTTCGACACGCTCGCTCCGGCCCGGTTGGCTGCGCGTTTCATCGGTATTCTAACCGCAGTCGCGGCAGATCCGCTGCCACACGCCGTCGGGTCCGCCGACCAGAAGGGCGACACAGGCGGTCCAGCCGGTTTGGTGCGAGGCGCCGAGACCCCGGCCGTCGTCGCCGTGGAAGTATTCGTGGAACAGGATGTGATCGCGGAAGTGCGGGTCGGATTGCAGCATTGGGCAATCGCCCCAGACCGGCCGGCGACCCTGCGCATCGCGCAGGAAGAGCTGGCCAAGCCTTGCGGCGAGGCGCTCGGCGATGGCCCCCAGCGACAGCCGCTCGCCCGAGCCCGTCGGGTACTCGACCAGAAAGTCGTCGCCGTAATAGCGCTGGAATTCGTGAAGACTGTCGATGAGCAGTAGGTTGACCGGCATCCAGATCGGACCGCGCCAGTTGGAGTTGCCGCCGAAGACGGCCGACAGGCCCTCGCCTGGCTCGTAGCCGACGGCGAGCCGCATGCCATCGATGTCGAGCTCGAAAGGGTGATCGCGGTGACGGCGAGAGAGGGCTCGAACGCCGAACGGCGAAAGGAACTCCATCGGGTGGAGCATGCGCGCGAGCAGCTTCTTCATACGGTGGCCGCGCAACAGCGACAGGAGGCGGCGGTCGGCGGAGCCCGGCACCGACCAGCGCGAAATCAGCGCCGCCAGTTCCGGGCGTCGCTCTAGGACCGCCAGCAGTCCCGCGCGGAACTCGGGGAGCCGATCGATCGCGGCGCCGTCGATCACCTCGACGGCAAAGAGCGGGATGAGGCCCACGATCGTCTGCACCCTGAGCGGGATGCCGGCTCCGTCGGGCATCCGAAGCACGTCGTAGAAGAATCCGTCCTCCTCGTTCCACAGGCCAACACCGCCGGTGGTCGTCATCGCCTCGGCGATAAGCAGGAAGTGCTCGAAGAATTTGAGCGCCATCGCCTCGTAGACGGGATCGGCGACGGCGAGTTCCAGTGCGATCCGCATCAGGTTGAGCGAGAACATCGCCATCCAGGCGGTGCCGTCCGACTGGTCGATAGCACCGGCGCCAGGCAGCGCCGCCGAACGGTCGAA
>DATJNS010000139.1:0-11464 GCA_035507915.1 Candidatus Sulfotelmatobacter sp. | reverse complement strand
GCCCGCGTCGTCAAATCGAGCTGCCCCTTGGCCTGCTGCAGATTGCCGACCGCCGTGATCAGGCTCGACTCGGCAGCGACCAGATCCGGGCTGTCGATCTCGAACAGGATCTGACCCTTGGTCACGTCCTGGCCCGGCTTGACGTACAGCTGCGTGATCCGGCCCTGGTACGGCGGGAACACCGGCACCGTGGCATCGTCGTTGAACGCGATCTTGCCCACCGCGTCGCGCGACACCCCGAACTCGCGCGTCCCCACGACCTCAACCTTGACCGTATTCAGCTCCTGATCGCCCAGCGTGATGCTGTTGTTCCCCACCACCTCGCCCGACGCCGGATGATCCGCTGCGGACGCGGCGCCGGCCGACGGCGCGGCCCGGTGCCACGGCAAGGGAAACAGCAGAGCGTAGACGGCTACCGCGATGAGCCCCACCGCGGCGGCCAGCCCGACGACCCGACGCGCACTCATCCAGCGAGCCCCCGACCTGACAGCATCACCCGCGGCCGCTCCCACGGCGTCCGAAAGACGGACATGCTTACCATGGTGATACCGACAAATTTAAAAGATCGCAAAAAAGATGCCTATTTTTGGATCTGTGTCCGATTGGCGCGACGTCACGCCGCGCGCCTCTCCCCAAGCAATTTCTTTGCGTTAAGCGTGATTTCGCCCCCTGGGGATTGAGGCGGCCATGCCGCCTGCCGGGGCGATGAAGCGGCTGCGACGTTAGATCGCGCGACGTCTCGGCACGCCCGCCTTATCGAGCCCTTCCGATGTCACACCGCTGGTCGGAACCAACAATCCACGGTGGTTAACAATCTATCGTCACCCAATCGAGTTCGCGAAATCAGATATTCGTCCGAAGTCTCAATAACCGGTTTGGCTCCTGTATCGGCGACCGGTCGGTCTGGCAGACGATCGCCGACACCATCTTCCCCTGGCGCTGAGCCGCCGCGCCGGCGGAGCGGCCGGTGCCAACCTAGGTGCCCGGCGGTCGGCCCAGCTGCGGCAGGGGCGACCGGTTCTCCGCGAGCCCCTCGAAGAAGAAGCTCATCGGCGCGTCGAGAGCCTGCGAGATCCGCCATAGGTTGGTCGCCGTTATCGAGGATCTGCCGCGCTCGTAGCGGTGGACCTGCTGCGCCGTGACGCCGATCAAGGCGCCCAGCCGCGCCTGGCTCAATTTCCGCATCAGACGCAGGATCCGCAGCCGATCCCCGAGGCGCACCGCGATGATGTCGGGCGCCGCATCGCCCATGGCGGCAGATGGAGGTTTGCGAGCCATGGGCGGGCGGGCCGGCGCCTGCGGCCGCATCACTCTGCCGGCTGCATCGCCGACGCGGCGGGGCGGGCGAGATGACGTCGCGAGAACAGATCGATCAGGACGGGCAGCACGATCAGGATCAGCGCTGGCGCGAGCAGGATTCCGCCGACCACGACGATGGCGAGCGGCCGCTGGACCTGCGCGCCGATGCCGGTCGAGATCGCCGCGGGCAGGAGGCCGACGCATGCGGCGATGCACGTCATCTGCACCGGCCGCAGCCGCTTGTGGCAGGCCTCGACGAGCGCCATCGGTTTCTCGAGGCCGGTTTGCAGCAGATGGTTGTAGTAGGACAGGAGAATGATTCCTTCCATCACCGCGATGCCGAACAGCGCGACGAAGCCGATCGCGGCGGAGACGCTGAAATCGGTGCCGGTGATGAAGAGCGCGAAGATGCCGCCGATCACCGCCATCGGAATCACGGTCGCGACCAGCGCGGTGTCGATCAGCGACGAGAAGTTCAGGTAGAGGAGGCAGAGGATCAGGCCGATGCCGATCGGCACAACGATCTTGAGCCGCTCGATCGCCTCTTGGAGATTGCCGAATTCGCCCACCCATTCGAGGCGGTAGCCGGCCGGCAGGTCGACCTTCTCCGCCACGACCCTTTGCGCCTCGGCGACCGTGCCGCCCAGGTCGCGGCCCCGCACGCTGAACTTGATGGGGATGTAGCGCTGGTTCTGCTCGCGATAGATGAACGAAGCGCCCGACACCAGCTTGATGTCGGCGACCTCGCTGAGCGGAATCTGCGTCACGCCGTTGGCGCCCTGGACCGCAACCATGATGTTGCGGATCGCCTCGACGCTGCCGCGGTACTGCGGCGCCAGGCGCACCACCATCGGGAAATGACGGTCGCTGCCCTCCTCGTAGAGATCGCCCGCGGCCTGGCCGCCGATCGCGGCCTGCACGACCGCGTTGATGTCGCCGACGGCGAGCCCGTAGCGCGCCGCCTTTCGCCGATCGATGTCGATCGTGATGCTCGGCTGCCCGAGCGAGGAGAAGATCCCGAGATCGGCGATGCCGCGCACCGTCTTCACCGCCGCCTTGATCTTGGCCGCAGTCTCCTCGAGCGTCGCGAGGTCGTTGCCGTAGAGCTTGATGGAATTCTCGCCTTTGACGCCCGACACCGCCTCCTCGACATTGTCCTCGATGTACTGCGACACGTTGAACGTGACGCCCAGGAACTCGGACTGCAGGCGCGCGGTAAGCTGCTCGACGAACGCCGGCTTGTCGACGCCGGACGGCCAGTCGTCGAACGGCTTCAGCGGCACGAAGAACTCGGCGTTGAAGAAGCCGGTCGCGTCGGTTCCGTCGTCCGGCCGGCCGTGCTGCGAGACCACCGTCACGACCTCGGGAAACTCGCGGATCGCCGCGCGCATCCGGTTGACGTAGCCGTTGCCTTCCTCGAGCGAGATCGTCGTCGGCAGCGTGGCGCGGATCCAGAGGTTTCCCTCCTCGAGCTTGGGCAGGAACTCGGTGCCGAGCGAGGAGACCACGAGGCCCGCCAGGCCGATCAGCGCCGCCATGCCGGCCAGCGTGAGCCCCTTGTGCTTGAGCGCGAACTTGAGCTGCGGTTCGTAGAACAGGCGCAACAGCCACATGAACCGCGTCTCGACCTCCGAGACCTTCTCGGGCAGGAGCAGCGCGCTCAGCGCCGGCGAGACCAGGAAGGTGGCGAGCAGGCCGCCGAGCAGCGCGTAGGCGTAGGTCTTCGCCATCGGGCCGAAGATGTGACCCTCGACCCCGCTCAAGGTGAACAGCGGCAGGAAGCTCGCGATGATGATCGCCGCCGAGAAGAAGATCGCGCGGTTCACCTGGCTGGCCGAACCCAGGATCACGTCGAGCTTGGCGCTCCAGCCGTGCACCCCGATGCGGCGGCGTGGCGTAATGCCGGGGCGTTCCGACAGATGCCGGAAGATGTTCTCCACCATGATCACGGTGGCGTCGACGATCAGGCCGAAGTCGATCGCACCGACCGACAAGAGATTGGCGGATTCACCGCGGATCACGAGGATCGCAATGGCGAAGAACAGCGCGAACGGGATCGTCGCGGACACGACCACGGCGCTGCGGAAATCGCCGAGGAACGCCCACTGCACGAAAAAGATCAGGACGATGCCGTAGATCAGGTTGTGCACCACCGTGTGGGTGGTGAGGTTGATGAGGTCGCTGCGGTCGTAGAAGCGCTCGAGATGCACGCCGGGCGGCAGGATGCCGCTGCTGTTGATCTTCTCGACCTCGGCCTCGACTCGGCGGATCGTCGGTAGGCTCTTCTCGCCCCGCCGCATCAGCACGATGCCCATGACGATGTCGTCGTCCTTGTCGCGGCCCGCGATGCCGAGCCGAGGCTCGTGGCCGACCGTGACCGTGGCGACCTCGCTCAGGTACACGGGAATTCCGTCGACCTGGGTCAGCATGATGTTCCCGACGTCGGCCATCGAGTGGATCAGGCCGACGCCGCGCACGGTCGCCGCCTGCGGCCCGATGTTCACGGTCTGGCCGCCGACGTTGATGTTGTTGTTGTTGATGGTCTGTATGAGCTGCGGCAGCGTCACGCCGTACGCGATCAGCTTGTTGAGATCGACGGTGATGTCGTAGGTCTTGGTCAAGCCGCCCCAGCTCGTGACGTCGATCACGCCGGGCACCGCCTTGAAGCGACGCTCGAGAACCCAGTCCTCCAGGGTCTTGAGGTCGGTCAGGCTGAATCCCGGTGGCCCGACCACGCGATAGCGCAGGATCTCGCCGATCGGGCTGACCGGCGAGATCGATGGTTGCGCGCCATTCGGCAGCGGCGACAGCTGACCCAAGAAGTTGATCACCTGCTGCTTGGCCGACTCGTAGTCGGTGTCGTAGGTGAACTGCAGCTTGACGTCCGACAACCCGAACAGCGAGATCGTCCGGACCGCGTTGAGGTAAGGCAGTGACGCCAGCTGCACCTCGATCGGGATCGTGATGTAGCGCTCGATCTCCTCGGCGGACTGTCCGGGACTCTGCGTTACCACGTCGACCATGGGCGGCACCGGATCCGGGTAGGCCTCGATGTTGAGCTGGATGAACAGCGCCACGCCGACCGCCAGGAACACGAGGTAAGCCGCGAGGATCAGCCCGCGCTGGTTCAGCGCGAACCTCACGATCGGGTTCATGCCCCGTCACTCCCGGAGGCAGGCCGCGCCAACGGACCGCCCTCTCTCATCCATCACCCCCGCACCCCGTGGCAGACTTGTCTCGTTGTTCTGCTCGCCACGGTCGATGTGCACCGCACGACGCGGCTGACGAACCGGCGCGGCGGCAGCAGTCCGTTCGCCCGACCGGTCGCCGACAGCAACCCTCGTGCCATCACCCCAGACGCCAATTTTTCAACGGTGGTGACGGATTTCGCCGAAATCCGACCGGGCTCGTCGACCTATGCTTCGTCGCGAGCAACGGATTTTGTTGCCCTGCCGGATCCGCCGTCGCCCGGCGTGATCAGGCCTCCGGATGCTCGGTGTAGAACCACCAGACGGCCGAGGCCACGATGCCGGCAATCAGCAGGATGACGTCGCCCTGCTCGATGACCGGGCGCGCATCGAGCGAGTCCGTCCAAGCCAGCACGCCGGACTGACGGACGACCGCAGGATAGAGCGCATAGGCGACAAAGCCGCAGAATGCCGGCAGCAGACACAACAGCTCGCGGCGCGGCGCGCGGACCTGCGAGGCCGCCGGCGGCTCGATCGCACGATAGCGTTCCCCCGTCATGCCGATGCGCGTTCGTGCCCGACGCCAACGCGGGTTTTCTCACGGCACTCCATGCGCGGCACGTGCGCAAATCCGGTGCCATCGCTGGTTCCGGCCTAGTCCTACCTCGGATGGAAAACCTTGAAGGCAAGGATGAGTTCGTCAATCCAAGCGGAAAACGTCAGACGCGGATTTGGTCGAAAGCAACGAATTTTGTCGTTCGTCGAGAATGATCAATGAAAAGAAATTCACGGATGATCCTCACCCGTTCGTCCGTTTGATCCACGTCAAGGCGCTCACTCGGTTTTGACGATTTTCTGCAATCAAGCCAACCACGCTGACCGGAGGAAGACGATGATTCGTAGACTCGCTATCTCGCTCGGCGTACTCGCAGTCGCTCTCAGCGCGTGCACCGGGTCGCCCCAGGCACCCGCCAATCAGCCGACGGCCGGCTCGACCGGCTCGGCGACGGCAGGCTACGGGGCCGCGCCGACGATCTCGCCCAGCGACCCGGCCTACTCCGAGAACGGCGCGCCACGTGCCGGTCAGCCGTCCGGACAGGACACCGCCGGCGCCCCGAGCGCGAGCGGCAACTACGCGCCGCTGCAGCATCAGCACGACCACGGCGGCGGCAACGTCACCCACTAGCTCTGTCGCGCGGCGAGCCGGTCAGCGCGACGCGCCCGGCTTCGAGTAGAGCTCGACGTCGAGGTTGGCCAGCGCGGCATGCAAGCCGTGCTCTCCGACAGCCAGCGCGCGATCGGCGGCGACGAGATCGCCGTGCGTCAGGGCATCGGCGGCGGTCGCCACCGCCGCGGCGAGGTCCGCGGGCAGAACCAGCCGATGCGCGCCGCTCGCCAGCCGCTGCTCGAGCGCGGCCAGCGCCGAGCGCGTCTGCGCCATTTCGTCCTGCGTCCGTTGCGGGTTGCCGCGACGCAAGCCCGAGCGCACCGCCGAGATGTAGGTCAGCAGCAACCACCCCATCCGTGCGTCGACCTCGTCCTGGGGCAATCCCTCGCCCGGCACCGTCGTGTCGACGGTGCCCGGACGCGGCGACAAGGCGGTCGTGCCCTCGTGCCG
Source organism: Candidatus Sulfotelmatobacter sp. (assembly GCA_035507915.1). GTDB lineage: Bacteria > Pseudomonadota > Alphaproteobacteria > Elsterales > Elsteraceae > JACQAI01. Next base: position 5,359 of record DATJNS010000139.1, on the reverse strand, counting down.
ACGCGGAACGTCGAGATCGTCCTCCTGGGCGGCGGCGACCACCGGCACCGCGGCGCTCGTCAGTGCCGCGATCATCATGGCCGCGAGGCCCGCCTTGGTCGGCATGAACCAGTCTCCACGAGACCGCGCGTCCGCCCGGCGGCTCGGGTTCGATCCCGGGAAGGATTCCCGGCGCGGAGTCTTGCCACCACCATCGAAAAATGCAATGTGGGCAACAATCGGGGTTGCCCACCAAAGGGTTACCCGTAAGAACGATTCGCGGAGGGAACGCATGACGATCGCAACCGGGACATTATCGGCCTCGGAGCACAGTACACAGCTGCGCAAGGCCGTGATCGCCGCCACCATCGGCACCACCATCGAGTGGTACGACTTCTTCATATACGGCACGGCCGCGGGCCTCGTGTTCGGCAAGCTCTACTTCCCGAACGAGGATCCGTTGACTGCCACGCTCGCGGCGTTCGGGACCTACTTCATCGGGTTCGTCGGGCGGCCGATCGGCGCGGCCATTTTCGGCCATTACGGCGACCGAATCGGCCGCAAAGCCACCCTGATCGCGACCCTGATGTGCATGGGCATCGCGACCTTCCTGATCGCCTTCGTGCCGACCTACGCATCGATCGGCGTGTGGGGCGCCGTGATTCTGACGGTCCTGCGCATGATCCAGGGCATCGGCGTCGGCGGCGAATGGGGCGGCTCGGTTCTGATCTCGATGGAATGGGCGCGCACCCACGGCAGCCGCGGACTGGTCGCCGCATGGCCGCAGTTCGGCGTGCCCTCCGGCCTGTTCCTCTCGAACCTCGCGGTGCTGGCGTTCTCGCGCTGGTCGGGCGACCAGTTCGCGGATTGGGGCTGGCGTGTGCCCTTCCTCCTCAGCATCGTCCTGGTCGGCATCGGGCTGTGGGTCCGGCTCGGCATCCTCGAGACCCCGACCTTCCAGAAGCTGGTCGCCGAGCGCAAGATCGTGCGCGCGCCGATCGTCGAGGTGATCAAGAAGCAGCCGCGCGAGATCATCCTGTCGGCGCTGCTCCGCATGGCCGAGCAGGCGCCGTTCTACATCTTCACCGCGTTCGTGTTCGCCTACGGCACCGGCACCCTGAAGATGTCGCGCGAGCTGATCCTGACCGCGGTGCTGGCCGCGTCGCTGCTGTCCTTCATCAGCATCCCGCTGTTCGGCCATATCTCCGACCGCATCGGCCGGCGCAAGATGTACTTGATCGGCGCCGCGACGATCGGGCTGTTCGGCTTCCTGTATTTCGGCATGCTGGACACGGCGATCCCGTCGGCCGTCTTCATCGCGATTCTGCTGTCGCTGATTCCCCACGACATGCAGTACGGGCCGCAGGCCGCACTGATCGCCGAGGCGTTCACGCCGCGCCTGCGCTACAGCGGCTGCTCGCTCGGCTACCAGCTCGCGTCGGTGATCGCCGGCGGTCCCGCGCCGCTGATCGCGACCTGGCTGTTCGCGGTTTATCACACCGGCTACGCGGTCGCGGTCTACATCGCCGCGTGCTCGGTGATCAGCCTGATCTCGGCCGGTTTGATGCCGGATTACACCGGCAAGGACATTTCCATGGAGTACGACGCCGGCGCCTGAGCGGGCGGAGAGGTCGAGGTCCCTCGTCGCGGGAGCGCTTCAGGCAGCTCCCGCGGCGAGCCGGTCCTGCGCCTGCCACTTGAGGATCGCCTGGCGCAGGCGCTCGAAGGCGTCACCCGATGATCCGCCGAACAGCGGGTCGGCCCCCTGGCTCATCTCGGCCTTCAGCTCGGCCCAGTCCGACGGGGTCAGGATGCGCTCGGCGGCCGGGAAGAAGCGCTCCTCCTCCATGTGGAGGTGGCGCCATTGGGCGTCGATGAACTGGCGCGCGCCGTCGACGAAGTCCGCGCGCCTGAGCTCGGCCTCGCCAAGCACGTCGCGCAGCATGCCGGCGAACCGCTTCATCCGTCCGCGCAAGCTCTCGTGCTCGCGCGCCAAATCCCCGACCGCCTCGGCGCTGGCCGGATCGCACGCCCGCAGCCGGGCGAACACGAGATCCTCCTTCGGGTGGTGGTAGAGGTCGGGGAACGTCTCGAAATAGTCGATCGCAGCGCTCATGACCTCGTAGTCGGGACGACGTCCCGCCTCGAACTCGTCGATCTGCGCTTCCAAGGTCAGGAGCAGGCTCGCAATATTGCCGTGCTCCTGGCGTAGGCTCTCCAGCACTTCGGCCATCGTGCCCTCCTTCATCCGGCCGCGGCCCCACCCCGCGGCACGCTATCCTCCGCGGCGGCCGCACCACTTGCATTGCGCTAGATCAAGCCAGAGGCGTCCGGAGGGCGGGATCGCTCAGGCGTAGTTGAACAACGCCATGAAGCCGAAATCCTGGTGCAGCTGCTGATGGCAATGGAACAGCGTCGGTCCCGGATTGTCGGCGACGAAATCGAACTCGATCTCCTGGAAACCGCCCAGCATGACGACGTCCTTGATCACGCCCGCCGTCGGCTTGCCGGCGACGCGGACGAGCTCGAAGCTGTGGCGGTGAAGATGCAGCGGATGGATGTCGTCGCTGGCGTTGCGGAACTTCAGCCGATAACGCCGGCCCTGCCGGATCGTGTAGGCGGGCTTCCGGGTCCCCATCGAGAAGGCTTCGCCGTTGAGCGTCCACTGATTGAAGCCGTCGAGCGCCGCGTTGTGCTTGACGATCGTGATGTCGATCGTCTCGTCGGCCGCCGCCGGTGTCCCGTTTGCCCGGCCGAACCGCGTGTAGTCCCAGCGGAACGGCTTGGGCTTCGTCCATTGCGGCTTGCCGGAGCGGCCGGCGTACTCGACGACGATGCCCATGCCGTGACGCCGGTCGTCGTCCGCGAGATCTCCCATGACCCAGACGCCCGGGTGGTTCATCTCGACCAGCGCGGAGATTCGCTCGGCGGTGCCGAGCCACAGCACGGGCACGTCCGCCGGCGTCGGCACCGGATTGCCGTCGAGCGCGAGGATCGCGAGGCTCGCCGTCCCGAGACGCCATCCGCCGCACGACCGCCGCCGAGGGTCAGGAACTGCTCGGTAGCCCTTGCAGCGCGCGGCTGACCTGCTCGAGGTACGTCGCCTTGTCGTCGCGGCCGCGAGCCGCGAGTGGCGCCTATGGTTGATCGGCGCGTCAGCTCGACCCAAGATCGCCGGTGGTCGCTCGCGCGCCATTGGCGAGTGAACAAGAAGAGGAGCCGCGCTCATGTCGTTGATGCGATTTTCCCTGGTTGCCGGCAGCGCGTTGGCTGCGGCGATCGCTTTGTCGGCGTGCGACTCGATGCCGACGATTCGGACCTCCAACGCCCGCGTGGTCGAAATGAAGGCAGCCATGACGGCAGCCAAGGAAGTGCCGCCCAACAAGACCAGCAGCGGCGAGGGTTATGCGTTCATGACCTACGACGAGGCCACCCGCACGCTGACCTGGAAGGTCTATTACAGCCGGCTGTCGGGCCCGGCAACCGCGGCGCACATCCACGGGCCGGCTGACGCGAGCGCCAACGCGGGGGTGGTGATTAACCTCGGGGCGCCAGCGAGCCCGATCGTCGGCTCCGCGACCCTGACCGAGACCCAGGCCTACGATCTGGTCGCCGGCAAGTGGTACATAAACGTTCACACTCAGGGCAATCCGGGCGGTGAGATCCGCGGCCAGGTCATGACGGAGGCCTGGTAGGCAACAGCCGGCGGACGGCCCCGATCCCGGCGTGCTGAAACCGATGCCATGCTTGCCAGCCAGCGCGCGGCGCGGATCTGCCCGCCGCAGAGCTTGATCTACCTTGCCGACTTCTCTATCCGAAGCGCTTTCAGTCGGTGCGCTTCCAGCTGTAGAGATAATCGAACGGTCTGCCGGATTGATTGGATTGCAGAATCGACCGGTATGACGCGACAAACTACAGCGCGTTCACGCGATCCCCGCCCGCGCCATCAATTAGCAAAGCCCTTCGCAATCAGGAACACGCCGCCAAGCACCACGACGCCATCAAGGATGCGGTCGTGCCCACGCAGGGACAGCCCCTCGGTCAGTCGCTTGGCCAAGAAAGCGCCCGGTGTCGCGGCGACGCCGATCAGGAGCGCCATGATCCACGACGAGAGCGGCAAGAGGTCGGCGGCTTGAAACACCCCCGCCTTCAGCACGCCGAGGACGATCGAGATGCCGGCGTCGGTTGCGATCACGGCGCGGCCGCTGAGCCCAGCGGCGAGTAGGATCGACAGGAGGACTGCCCCGGTGCCGGAGGTGCCGCCGACCAGCAGCCCATATCCCGCGCCCGACAGCCCTACGCCGCGTGTCGACAGATGTCCAAGACGCCTCACGAGTATGCGGCGCACGGGCACGACCAAGACCAGCACCGAGCCGATCAGCAATGACACGCCCGGACCGCTCAACAGGGTGTAGCCGTAGGCGCCCAGCAGGCAGAGCGGGATCGCGCACACGACAATGAGGATGGCACGCCGACGATCGAACTGATGACGGAAGGCCATCCAGCGGCTGGCATTGGTCATCAAACCTGAGACGCTCATGACCGGCACAATTGCTTCCGCGCCGATCAGAGGCATGAGGATGGGCGGCAGCAGCAGGCCCGTGCCATAACCCGCCACGCCGCCGATCATCGCAGCGACGAATGCAACGACGGCGACCAAGCCGTATTGCATTAGGTTGACATTGCCCATCAGCAACCCGCCGAGATCATATGGGCCCACCCGGCGCATCTGCGGGAGCGCCCCGATGCCCGAGGATAGGCGACGACCTTGAGAGAGGTCTTTAGAAACTTGCCGGCGTGGATTACCCTTTTGATCTCCCATGACCCCGCCAGCGAAACAGCCCGTCGGCGCTCTTCTTCTGGTCGTCGGAAAGGCTGGCGTAGAGCGGTTTGAAAGCGTCCGCGAATGCCCTTTCGGCGTTCAGCCGCACCTCGGTCCAGCGCATTTGCTGATCCAGGCGGTCAACGGCACTTTCCGGTTGACCACGCTTTGTACGTCGCAGTTGGACGAGTTGGTCCATCTGTTCGGCATTGGCGCGCATTACGGCCGCAACTCGCTCCCACTTCGCCTGCTGAGCATCGGTGATGCTGAGCTCTGCGCGCATGAAGGCAATCCGGCCCTCGATGTGGCGCCTCGGTAGTGGTCTCGCGTGGGCGACCGTCGAGGTCTGTTGCGCGGTCCCTGGGGTCGGGATGGTGAACGGGGTGCTCAGCACAATCGCGCCCGCAATTAGGGTCGCAATGATCGCATTTGAGGACTTCATGATGGCCCCTCTTTTGAAGAAATTGCGGCTCTTCTTGTTGTTCACGTCAGTACGTCATCAAATCGAAAGATATCCCCCCTACCAAAATACCAACGCGACAGACCTGCTAAGGCCGA
>DATJNS010000138.1:0-3482 GCA_035507915.1 Candidatus Sulfotelmatobacter sp. | reverse complement strand
TCCAATAGCTCGCGGCAACGACGAACATCGCGTGGCGCACCCGCAGGTCGCGCGCGACGATGTCCATGATTTGCGGCTGACCGCCATGACTATTGAGGATCACGAGCTTGTGGATGCCGGCGCGCGCGACGCTCTCGCCGACCTCGGTCCAAACCCGGGTCAGCGTTTCGGTCGACAGGGTGAGCGTGCCAGGGAACCCCTGGTGCTCGTTCGACTTGCCGATCGCGATCATCGGCAGGATGGTGACCGGCAGGTCGGCCGGCAGCCGCGCGACCAGATGCTCGACGATGCCGCGGCCGATGCAGGCGTCGACCGCCACGGGCAGATGCGGCCCATGCTGCTCGATCGCCGCGACCGGCAGGACGGCGATCACACGCGTGCGATCGAGCCCGGCAAACTCTGCCGTCGTCATGTCCTGCCAATGGCGTCGCGGCATCATGGCGGGCGATCTTCGCGCGCCCGGATGGGCCAGGCAACCGTTGCGCCGCGCGTCGGCCGTGGCGCAGGATTTGCGTTCTCGTCATGCTGTCCCGCGGATACCCAGGAACCGGAGGCAGCACATGGTCACGCTCGGCTCCGCTCCCGCCAACCAGTGGCGGGTCGACGCGCGCTCGGTCGATCTCAGGCGCACGCCGCGGCCGTCGCGGCCGCTGGCGTTCCCCGCGGAGCTGCAGGCGGTTACGCTCGATGTGGCGCGCAGCGCGCTGATCGTGATCGACATGCAGAACGACTTCTGCACGCCGGGCGGGTGGCTGCACCACATCGGGGTCGACGTTGCGCCGGCGCGCAGACCGATCGCGCCGCTGCGCGCGCTATTGCCGGCTTGGCGTGACGCCGGCGCGCCGGTCGTCTGGGTCAACTGGGGCAACCGGCCTGACCGGCTCAACCTGAGCCCGGCACTGCTGCACGTCTACAAGCCGACGGGCGAGGGCGTCGGGCTGGGCGACCCATTGCCCGGCAGTGGTGCTCGAGTGCTCGAGCGGGATAGCTGGGCAGCGGCGATCGTCGACGAGCTGGCCCCGCCCGACGACGACATCCGCGTCGACAAGTACCGCATGAGCGGCTTCTGGGATACGCCGCTCGACAGCATCCTGCGCAATCTCGGTGTGACCTCCCTCCTGTTCGCCGGCGTCAACGCCGATCAGTGCGTGCTCTGCACGCTGCAGGACGCCAACTTCCTGGGCTACGACTGCATCCTGCTCGCCGACTGTACGGCGACCACATCGCCCGATTTCTGCTGGGAGGCGACGTTGTACAACGTCAAGCAATGCTTCGGCTTCGTGGCGCGCTCGAGTGCGCTGCTGCAGGGCCTCGGCATATGATCGCCGCGGTCGCGCGCACGCCCCTCGACTACCGCTGCTTCCGGATCAGCCCGGGCGACAGCAATCGCCTCGCCATCCTGTTCGACCCGGTCGGCGACGGCGTGGATTTCATCTGCACGGTCGAGATCTTCGACGTCGGCGGCAAGACGCCGCCCAACAGCCACGCGGTGGGCCAGGAGATGTTCTTCGTGCTCGAAGGCGAGGGCGTTGCGCGCTGCGGCGGCCGCACCGTGGCGCTGCATGCCGGCGACAGCCTGCTGGTCCGGCCGGGGGTCGAGCACGTGATCGAGAACACGGGGCCGCGCCGCCTCTACTGCCTGCAGGTCATGGTGCCGAATGACGGGTTCGCCGCGCTGATCCGCCGAGGCGTTCCGGCCGAGCTGGACGACGACGACCTCGCCGTGCTGCGCCGGGTCACGGGGTGATGAGCCGGCCGGGCGCGGCGGCCACCTGACCGTGCGCGCGCGCTTCGGTATGGCTTTTGAATGGACGGCGGGCGGGCAACCTCGAGGAGGCGGTCATGTTGGTAACTCGGCAACCGGTGCTGCGCCGGTTTTGGTACGCCATGACGCCGATGGCGGCCCTGGCGGCGGGGCCGCGGCCCGCCACCCTGCTGGGCGAGCGGCTGGTGCTTTGGCTCGACGGGTCCGGGCGGCCGGCGGCGCTGCGGGACCGCTGCTGCCACCGCAGCGCCCAGCTCAGCCGGGGCCGGGTCGACGCCGGCGCGATCCAATGCGGCTACCATGGCTGGACCTTCGACCGCGATGGGCGCTGCACGCGGATTCCGCAGGCGCGCGATCCCGACCGGTCGATCCATTTCTCGGTGCCGGCGTACCGGTGCGCCGAGCGCTACGGCTATGTGTGGGTGTGCCTGGGTGAGCCGCTGACCGAAATCCCCGAGATCCCAGAGGCCGCGGATCCGGGATTTCGCCAGATCCACGAGTTCCACGAGGTCTGGCACGCACCCGGTCTGCGCGTGATGGAGAACAGCTTCGACAACGCGCACTTCTCCTACGTGCACGCCGCGAGCTTCGGCATCAACGAGGCGCCCGAGCCGGCGCCGCTCACCATCGAGGACCAGCCCTGGGGCTTCGTCATGCGCTCGCTCGTTCCGGTCAAGAATCCGGATCTGCAGAAGCGCAACCTCAGGGACGCGGGCGACCGCACGGTGCGCAACCTCGTCAAGACCTGGTGGATGCCGTTTTCGCGCAAGATGCACGTGACCTACCCGAACGGGCTGATCCACATCATCATCACGTGCACGGCGCCGATCGACGATCGCAGCTCGATCATCAACCAGTTCGTCTTCCGAAACGACAGCGAGGCGGATGCGCCGGCGGCAGACGTGATCGCGTTCGATCGTCAGGTCACCCACGAAGATCGCGCGATCCTCGAGTCGACCGACTACGACGTGCCGCTCGATCTCGCCAGCCGCGAGGAGTTCCACATGCCGTCCGACCGTCCCGGCCTCGAGATGCGCAAGCGGCTGCTTGCCCTGTTGCGCGAGCACGGCGAACCCGAGGTGCGGCGCGGCGGCGCCACGCCGTTGCTGCTGGCGGATGCGGCCGAGTGATCGCCGAGACGCGTCGGCGTCGCGCGACCGTCACTCGGCCGGCGTCGTGGCATGCGCGTGGCCGGCCGCCTCGGCGCCGGTCGCCTCGGTGGCGGTCGCGGGCTCGGCATGCTTGGCGCAGGCGAACAGGATCGCGGCGACCGCGACATAGCTGACCGCGACCGGCACGCTGCTGCCGATGCCGATCGCCTCGCCGTGGATGAAGCCGAAGAAGGTCAGCACCGCGCCGGCCAGCGCGAACGCCGCGGCCTTGACGAACTCGCGTTCGATGATGAAGACGATGATCGCGGCCAGGATGATGCCCGCCAGGGTCGCGCCGCCGCCCAGGGTCTCGAGGCCGCGATAAAGCACGCCGACCTGGCCCAGCTTGTCGAAGCCGACCGCCGCGGCGTTGGTGCCGGCGGCGCCCAACGCGCTGTCGATCTGCAGCTTGCCCCACGCGGCGATCTGCGGCACCAGCGCGACCACGACGGCGGGGGCGTGGCTCTTGGGCGTCTCCTGGAACGCCTGCGAGCCGATCAGCATGCCGATGTAGAGCAGGATCGGCAGGATCGCGACCACCGGGATCGCCGCCATCATGAGGGCGA
>DATJNS010000137.1:0-3270 GCA_035507915.1 Candidatus Sulfotelmatobacter sp. | reverse complement strand
GCCGATCACGATCATCGAATACGCCTCGCTCACCTGCCCGCACTGCGCGGCGTTCGACAAGGACATCCTGCCGGACCTCAAGACCCGCTACATCGAGACCGGCAAGGCCAAGCTGATCTACCGCGACTACCCGCTCGACGCGTGGGCGTTGCGCGCCGCGATGCTGGCGCGCTGCGCGCCGCCCGACCGCTACTTCGCCTTCATCGACGTGCTGTTCCGGAACCAGATGACCTGGGCGGCCGCGAAGGACCAGATGGCCGCGCTCGAGCGCATCGGCAAGCTGGGCGGCCTGACGGGCGAGCAGTTCGACGCCTGTATGAAGAACAAGGCGCTCGAGGACGCCGTGCTCGCCGAGAGCCTGCGCGGCCAGAAGGAGTACGGCGTCGAGGCGACGCCGACCATCATCGTCAACGGCAAGAAGGTCGACAATCCGGAGACCTTCGACGAGTTCGACAAGGTCCTGAAACCCCTGGCGCCATAACACGAAGCAACGCCCGTGCATTTCACCAGTCTCCGCCTCACCGGCTTCAAGTCGTTCGTCGAGCCCACCGAGCTCGTGATCGCGTCCGGCCTCACCGGCGTGGTCGGACCCAACGGCTGCGGCAAATCCAACCTCGTCGAGGCGCTGCGCTGGGTGATGGGCGAGAACTCCGCCAAGCGCATGCGCGGCGGCGAGATGGACGACGTGATCTTCGGCGGCACGTCGGACCGGCCGGCGCGCAACCTCGCCGAGGTCATGCTCGCCATCGACAACGCGGACCGCAAGGCGCCCTCGCAGTTCAACGACATGACCGAGCTCGAGGTCGCGCGCCGCATCGAGCGCGGCGAGGGCTCGGCCTACAGGATCAACGGCCACGAGGTGCGCGCGCGCGACGTCCAGCTGCTGTTCGCCGACGCCGCGACCGGCGCGCACTCGCCCTCGATGGTGAGCCAGGGCCGCGTCGGCGCGCTGATCGCCGCCAAGCCGGCCGACCGCCGCGCCATCCTCGAGGACGCCGCCGGCATCGCCGGGCTCTATTCGCGGCGCCACGAGGCCGAGCTCCGGCTGCGCGCCGCCGAGGCCAACCTGACGCGGCTCGAGGACGTCATCACGACGCTCGAGGCGCAGGCCCAGACCTTGAAGAAGCAGGCGCGCCAGGCCGCGCGCTATCGCGACATCTCCGACATGATCCGCAAGGCCGAGGCGGTCGTGCTGGCGCTGCGCTGGCAGGCCGCGGTGGCGGCGCGCGAGCTCGCCGGCACGACGCTGCAGGCCGCCGAGCACGAGGTCGCGACGACCGCCGGCGCCGCCGCCGAGGCGAGCACCGTGCAGGCGGAGCACGCCGCCACGCTGCCGCCGCTGCGTCACGACGAGGCCGCCGCCGCCGCCGAGCTGCAGCGCCTCGCGATGGCGCGCAACGAGCTCGACGGCGAGGAGCGCCGGCTCGAGGCGCAGCGCCGCGCGCTCGCCGAACGCATGGAGCAGATCGCGCGCGACGTCGAGCGCGAGCGTGGGCTGGCCGCCGACGCCGCCGAGGCGATCGCGCGGCTGGAGGCCGAGCGCGCGGAGCTGGAAGCCGGGCGGAGTGCCGAAGCCGATACGCAGGCGCGCCTGAAGAGCGCGCTCGACCATGCGGTCGCCGCCGCCGAGGCCGCCGAAGCCGACTATTCGACCCTGTCGCAGCGCATGGCGGCCGACGAGGCGCGCAAGGCCGGGCTCGATCGCCGCATCGCCGAGCTCGACGCGCGACGCGCGCGGCTGGTCGACGAGCTGAGCGCCGCCACGGCGCAGCGCGCGCGCATCCAAGCCGATCTCGCGAGCCCCGAGCAGATGAGCCTCGGCATGAGCGAGGCCGAGACCACGCACCAGAATCTCGAGGCGGCGCGCCACGCGGTCGAGAGCGCCGGCGAGGCGCGCATGCGCGCGAGCGCGCACGAGTCCGAGGCGCGCGAGCGCCGCCAGACCATCGAGGGCGAGCTCGCCGGCTTGCGCGCCGAGGCGGGCGCGCTCGCCGACGTGCTGGCGGCCGGGCTCGCCGGCGACCGATCGGACGAGCCGCCGATCATCGACCGCATGACGGTCGCGCTCGGCTACGAGACCGCGCTCGGCGCGGCGCTCGGCGACGATCTGGGTGCGCCGCTGGCGACCGGCGCGGACCTCGCGGTGCGCTGGGACACCTTGCCCGACGTGCAAATTCCGCCGCCGTTGCCGGCAGGCGCGACGGCGCTCGCCGAGTTCATCACCGTGGCGCCGCCCGCGCTGACGCGCCGCCTGCGCCAGATCGGGGTGGTCGCCGACGCCGCGACCGGACGCGCGCTGCAGAGCGTGCTCTTGCCCGGCCAGCGCCTCGTGACGGTCGCGGGCGACTTGTGGCGCTGGGACGGCTTCACGCGGCTCGCCGGCGCGCCGAGCGCCGCCGCCGCACGGCTGACCCAGCGCGCCCGTCTCAACGATCTCACCCCGACGCTCGCGCGCGTCGAGGAAGCGCGCACGCACGCCGTCGCGGCATGGGAAGCCGCCAAGCAGCAGGCCGCCGAGGCGCAAGCCGCCGAAACCGCGGCGCGCGCCGCCGAGCGCTCGGCCTCGGCCGCGCACGACCAGGCGCGCGAGATGCGCGACCGGCTGGCCGCGGTCAACACCGCGCTCAACAACCGGCTCAACGCCGTCGAGGACACGATCCACCGCCTCGAGCGCGATCGCCAGGAGGCCGAGCAGGGCATCCAGGACGCCGCCGAGCAGCGCGCCCAGCTGACGCCGACCGAAGAGCTCGCCGCCGAGGTCAACCGGCTCAAGACCGCGCTCGCCGAGCGCCGCGGCACCACGATCGCGGCGCGCAGCGAGCACGACCGCGTGGCGCGCGAAGCCGAGGCGCGCGCCGCGCGGCTCGACGCGATCACGGCCGAGAGCGAGTCGTGGCACGACCGCGCGCGCGGCACCCAGCAGCGGCTCGCCGATCTCGACCAGCGCCGGATCGCCGGCGAGGCCGAGGGCGAGGAGCTCGCCAAGAAGCCGGCCGAGATCGCCGAGAAACGCGCGCTGCTGCTCGAGGCGATCGGCCGCTCCGAGGCCAACCGGACCGCCTGCGCCGATCGGCTGGCCGCGGCCGAAGCCGCGCTCGCCGAGGCCGACAAGGCGCTCAAGGCGGCCGAGGCGGCGGCGGCCGGCGCGCGCGAGGCGCGCGTGCGCGCCGAGGCGCACGCCGAGCAGGCGGGACGCGACTGCGACGCGCTGGTCGAGCGCATGCAGGAGCGGTTGGAGTGCGGGCCCGACGCGGTCTGGCAGATCGCCGG
>DATJNS010000136.1:0-28424 GCA_035507915.1 Candidatus Sulfotelmatobacter sp. | reverse complement strand
CTATCGCTACACCACCGCCTTCGGCATCGCGAGCGAGCAGCTGCTGCGCCACAACAGCGTCAACGGCTACGACTTCCCGATGGTGTACGGCGAGCTCTACATCCCGGCCCCGCTCGAGGGCCTGCTGCTGCGTCTCGGCCGTTTCATCTCGCTGCCCGACATCGAGGCCCAGCTCGCGCCGAACAACTACATGTATTCGCACTCGCTGACCTACGGCTACGACAACTACACGAACACCGGCCTGCAAGCGACCCAGGCGGTGACCAAGAACTTCTTCGTGCAGTTCGGCGTGACCTTGGGCAGCGACACCGCGCCGTGGAACTACGGCCAGAGAGAGCCCAACCTCGACCCGAACCCGCTCTATCCGGGCTCGACCTACCTGAAGGATCCGGGCAACCAGCCGTCGTTCACCGGCTGTCTGCGCTATACGACCGACAGCGGCAACGACAACATCTACCTGTGCGCCGATGCGCTCAACGACGGCACATACGGCTACAACAACCTGCAATGGACCGGCGGCACCTACTATCACAAGTTCAACGACAAATGGCACATCTCGACCGAGGCCTACACCCTCTCCGAGAACCACGTGCCGAACATCGACAACCCGAACGTGCAGGGCTGGATCGCCAACGGCGGCACGCCGTTCTCGCCGCAGAACGGCTTCCTGTTCAACGCGCCGAACGCCGCGCACTGCGGCAGCAACACCGAGCTGTCGTGCACCTCGCGCTCGCTCACCTTCCTGCAATACACGAACTACCGCTGGTCGGATCTCGACAACATCTCGTTCCGGTCGGAGTTCTTCGACGACATGCAGGGCCAGCGCACCGGCACGAAGGACCGCTACGTCGACTTCGGGATCGGCTGGCAGCACTGGTTCTCGCCGCAGGTCTACATCCGTCCGGAGTTCACCTGGTACGCCGCGCTCGACCGGCCGGCGTTCAACGGTGACGCCAACGCAGGCGTCGCGCCCAACCACTTCAACGCATTCATCGCCGCAGCGGACATCATCTGGAAGTTCTAAGCGTGGGTGCCTCGGGGTTGCGCGTCCTCCTTGCCGGCTCGGCCGGGAGGCGCGCAACCCCTCCTTCTTCGTGTTCAGCCGGAGGCTCGTTCTTGACGATCCGAAGGATCGTCGACGCGGCGATCCGGATCGATCGGGAGATCGGGCGTGGAGAGCATGACCTCCGTCTCGACGACGAAGTCGTCCACTGACGTCGCGCATCTGCCGCCGGTCTCGCCGATCGTGCGGTGGAGCAAGGCGACGACGTGGCTGCGGCCGCTCGTTTGGGCGGCGCCGTTCGTTCTGCTCGCCGTCGCCGGCGTTGCCGCCTATCACGTGCTCGAGCTGCGCGCCGCCCGCAAAGTCGCGGTGGCCCCGGCGGAGCGAGCGCCGGTCGCGGCGGACGAGTTCGTCGTCACCGGGGCCCAGAGCCGCAGCCTGACCATCGCGCCGGTCCGTCTGCTGCAGTTCCAGCCGGTCCGCCAGGCGGAAGGCAAGATCGCGCTCGACGAGAACAAGTCGACGCCGGTGTTCTCGCAGTACAGCACCGCGCGCGTGATCCGGACGTTCGCCGACTCGGGCGACTACGTCGCGCGCGGCGCGCCCCTGATGCGCATCGAGACGCCCGACATGGTCCAGGCCGCCAACGATCTGACGACGGCGGCCGCCGGCGTCGACAAGGCGAAATCGCAGGTGCGTCTCTTGGCCGCCGCCGAGACCCGCGAGCACGAGCTCTACGAGGCCAAGGGGGCGGCGCTCAAGGATTGGCAGCAGGCCCAGGCCGATCTCGCCGGCGCGCGCAGCGACCAGCGCAGCGCCGAGATCGCGCTCGCCGCGGTGCGCAACCGGCTCGTCATCCTGGGCAAACGCCCGACCGACGTCGCCCAGCTCGAGAGCCGGCAGGCGATCGACGCCAGCACCGACATCACGGCGCCGATCAGCGGCGTCGTCGTGCAGCGCAAGGTCGGTCCGGGGCAATACATCACCGCCGCCGCGACCGACCCGGTCTTCGTGCTGGGCGATCTGTCGACCGTGTGGCTGGTCGCCAGCGTCCGCGAAGCCGACGTGCCCTACGTCAAGCTGGGGCAGCACGTGTCGGTGACGGTGCTGGCGTTCCCGGGGCGCACCTTCGACGCGACCATCATCGGCGTCGGGTCGACGATCGATCCGACGACGCGACGGCTGCCGGTGCGGGCGGAGATGGCCAATCCGGACGGCCTGCTCAAACCCGAGATGTTCGCCGAGTTCTCGATCGCCGTCGGGCCCGCCGTCGAGTCGCCCGCCGTCCCGGACGCGGCGCTGATCCACGAGGCCGATGCGGTGCGGGTCTGGGTCCAGCGCGGCGAGAACCGCTTCGCCGTGCGCACGATCAAGACCGGCGTGCACGACCAGCGGATGGTGCAGGTGCTGTCGGGTCTCCAGCCCGGCGAGCGTATCGTCGACGCGGGCGCCCTGTTCATCGACCGCGCCGCGCACCCCGAATGAGATGTGACAGCGGGACGGTTTACTGCGCCGGCTCGCTGGCGGCGGTGCGGGCCGGCGCGCCCGGCCTCAGGGCCCGCTGACCCAGGAACAGGAGGATCGGCGCGGCGATGAAGATCGACGACGAGGTGCCGATCACGATGCCGAGCAGCAGCACGATGGCGAAGTCGCGCAGCGCCTCGCCGGCGAACAGCGCCAGCGGCAGGGTGGCGAGGAACACCGTCATCGAGGTCATGATGGTTCGGTTGAGCGTCTCGTTGATCGACAGGTCGATCAGCTCGCGCAGCCCCAGGCCCTTGTAGAGCCGCAGGTTCTCGCGCACGCGGTCGTACACCACGACCTTGTCGTTGATCGAGTAGCCCATGATGGTGAGGATCGCGACGATCCCCGTCAGATTGAACTGGAACTGGGTGAGCGCGTAGAGCCCGACGATCTTGGTCATGTCGAGCACCAAGGTCGCGACGGCGCCGACGCCGAACTGCCACTCGAAGCGGAACCAGATGTAGATCAGCATGGCGACCAGCGCGAGGCTGAGCGCCGTCATGCCGTCGCGAAACAGCTCGCCGCTGACCGTCGCGCCGACCGCATCGACCCGGCGCACCTCGGTGTTCGGGAAGTCCTTGGCGAGGGTGCCGCGCACCTTGGCGACCGCCACCTGCTGGGCGCTGTCGTCGCCGGGCTGGCGATCGAGGCGGATCAGCACGTCCTGCGCCGAGCCGAACTGTTGCAGGCCGACCGCGCCGAGTTTGAGCGCCTCGAGATCGCTGCGCAGCTTGCCGAAATCCGCCGGCCCGGGCGTGCGGATCTCCATCACGATGCCGCCCTTGAAGTCGATGCCGTAGTTGAGTCCGGGATAGATGAACAGCACGATCGAGAGCGTGCTCAGCACCGCCGAGGTGACGAGCCCGGCGATGCGGCCCTTCATGAACTGGATACGGGTCCCGTCGGGAACCAGGCGGAAGCGCCACATCGGCGTCGCTCTCCTAGACCGGCAGCAGCTTCGGGCGCGTGCGGCGCAGCCACACCGCCATCAGCATGCGCACGAACACGATCGCGGTGAACATCGAGGTCATGATGCCGAGGCTGATGGTGACGGCGAAGCCCCTGACCGGACCCGAGCCGAGCACGAACAGGATCATCATCTTGATCAGGGTGGTGAGATTGGCGTCCAGGATGGTGCCGAAGGCGCGCGAAAAGCCCGTCTGCATCGCGCCGATCGGCAGCCGGCCTTTCCGGGTCTCTTCGCGGATGCGCTCGTTGATCAGCACGTTGGCGTCGACCGACATGCCGATGGTCAGCAGGATGCCGACGATGCCGGGCAAGGTCAGCGTCGCCTGGAGCAGCGACAGCAGACCGAGCAGGAGCGCGAGGTTGATGAGCACCGCGAGCGCGGCAAATATGCCGAACAACCCGTAGGCCAGCATCATGAAGCCCATCACGAGCAACAGCCCGGTCACGCACGAGTAGATGCCGGCGCGGATCGAGTCGGCGCCGAGATCGGGACCGACCGTGCGCTCCTCGATGGTCTTGAGCGGCGCCGGCAGCGCGCCCGCGCGCAGCAGCACCGCGAGGTCGTTGGCGGAGGCGGCGGTGAAGCGGCCGCTGATCTGGCCGCGTCCGCCGGTGATCGGCTCGCGGATCACCGGCGCGCTGATCACCTTGTTGTCGAGCACGATCGCGAACGGCTTGCCGACGTTCGCCTCGGTGACCTGGCCGAAGCGCCGAGCCCCCTGGCTGTCGAAGGCGAAATTGACGACCCACTCGCCGGTCTGCTGGTTCAAGCCCGCGGTGGCGTTGGTGAGGTTGCCGCCGTCGACCTCGATGCGTTTGCGCACCAGGAACAGGCGCGGCTTGCCGTCCGGACCGGTCTCGTTGGTCGACGGCAGGATGTCGGTGCCGGGCGGCGCCCGGCCGTTGAGCGGCACCGGCTCGGGGCTGAGCAGGCGGAACGTCATCTTGGCGGTGGTGCCGAGGAGCCGTTTGACGCGCTCGGGGTCCTGAATGCCGGGCAGCTGCACGAGAATGCGGTCGGCGCCCTGGCGTGCGATGGTCGGCTCGACGACGCCGGTCTCGTCGACCCGCCGGCGCACGATCTCGATCGATTGCTCGATCACCTGGGTAGCGAGCTGACGCAGGCTCGCCTCCGTCATGCCGAGCGCGATCGATCCATCGGGCGTCGTCGTCACCTGATAGTCGTCGGTCAGGCCCTCGGACAGCGTGTCGCGCAGCTGCTTGCCGATATCCGCCGCGCGCTCCGGCTCGCGCAGCTGCAGCCGGATCGCCTTGTCGCGCACCTCGAGGTTGGTGTAGCCGACGTCGAGCGTGCGCAGCTTGTTGCGCACGGTATCGAGGCTGCTGTCGAGACGCTCGTGCTCGACCGTCTGGAGGTCGACCTCCATCAGGAGGTAGGTGCCGCCCTTGAGATCGAGCCCGAGGTGGATCTGCCGCTGCAGCGGCCAGTCGGCGAGCATGGCCGGACTGAACGCGTTCGGGACCGTGAACAGGATGCCGAACGCGCAGACCGCGAGGATCATGACGATCTGCCAGCGGGTGTAGTGCATCGTTTCGGCTGGGTCTCTCGAGGGTCCTTCGAGGGTCCTTGGGGTGGCCCCCACGCGCGCCCCTCGGCGCGGGGTCTGTATGTACGGGCAAAACCGCGGCGGCGCAACCCGACGGCGGCAGGCTCAGCGGACGCACACGTTGGCGAGGAACCGGCCGGCCTCGTCGTAGGCCGGGGCATACTGGAGGCAATCGCGCCGGCCGATCGTCGGGCCGGTCGCGCCGGGGGCGCCGGCCCCCGGGGGATTCGGCCCCGGGTAGCCCGGGCCGCTCGGGGTTTGCGGCGCAGCATAATAGGGTGCGGGGCCGGGCGGGACGAACACGGGCGCGCCGATCGGCTGACGCGGCGCGTCCGCCGGTTCGGGCGCGGGTGGGGTGATCGGCAGCGGCGCCGTGATCACCGGATCGCGGCTTTGGGCCGCCGCGTCGGCGGCGGTCGCCGCAAGCAGCACGCCGCCGAGCAGCGCCAATCTCGCGGTCGGTCCGCACCGCATCGGTGCCATCTCCTCGCCGGGCCGCAGTAGACGGCGCGCCGGGCGGCGGCGCAAGCCGCGGTGCCGCCTTACGCGAGTCGGCCTTGCGCGCCGGGAGGCCGGACCGTACTTGTCTTGTCATGGACGGATCCGCACCGCGCGCCGCTTCCCCGGCCGCCGACCACGCGATCGCGCAGGACTGGGCGGGCTACGGCCCCGAGCAGCATGGGCTCTGGCGGACGCTGTTCCATCGCCAGGCCGCGGTGCTGGCCGACCGCGCCGCGCCGGAGTTTCTTGCCGGCCTCGACGCGTTCAAGGTCACGGCCGACGGCATCCCGGACTTCCGGCGGCTCAACGAGGTGCTCGACCGCGCGACCGGCTGGCGCATCGTCGCGGTGCCCGGCTTGGTGCCCGACGCGATCTTCTTCGAGCATCTGGCCAACCGGCGCTTCCCGTCGACCTGCTTCATCCGCCGTCCCGACCAGCTCGACTACATCGAGGAACCCGACGTCTTCCACGACATCTTCGGCCACGTCCCCATGTTGGTGAACCCGGTGTTCGCCGACTACATGCAGGCCTACGGCAAGGGCGGCCTCAAGGCGCTCGGGCTCGGCAGTCTGCACCATCTGGCGCGGCTCTACTGGTACACCGTGGAGTTCGGGCTGGTGCGCACCGGTCGCGGCCTGCGCATCTACGGGTCCGGCATCGTGTCGAGCCGCGCCGAGTCGATCTACGCGCTCGACAGCGACCGGCCGCGGCGGCTCGCCTTCGATCTGATGCGGATCATGCGCACGCGCTACCGCATCGACGACGTCCAGGAGACGTATTTCGTGATCGACGGCTACGATCAGCTGTTCGAGGCGACGCGTCCGGACTTCACGCCGTATTACGCCGCGCTCGAGCGCCAGCCGGACATCGAGCCCGACGGCGTGCTCCCGGGCGACCGCCCGATCGCGGACGGGGGCGCCGCGCCGTGACCAGGCAGTTCCGTCTCGAGAAGCTGAAGCCTCTCAAGCCGTTCAAGGACAAGGACGCCTACCAGAAGGCGCTCGTCAAGGCGCAGAAGCGACTCCTGGTGATCCAGCAGGCCTACCTGCTGCAGAACCGCCGCGCCATGATCGTGTTCGAGGGCACCGATGCCGCGGGCAAGGGCGGCACGATCCGGCGGCTCACCGAGCGCCTCGATCCGCGTTTCTGCTTCGTGTGGCCGACCGGCGCGCCGAATCAGACCGAGCGCAAGCAGCATTATCTTCAGCGCTTCTGGGCGCGCGTGCCCGAGGTCGGAACCATTTCGATCTTCGATCGCTCGTGGTACGGCCGCGTGCTGGTCGAGCGCGCCGAGAAGCTGATCCCGAAGCGCGAGTGGCGGCGTGCCTACGACGAGATCAACGAGTTCGAGCGGCTGCTCGCGGACGACGGCGTCATCGTGCTCAAGTTCTACCTGCACATCACGCCCGAGACCCAGCATCGCCGCTTCCTGGAGCGCCTGACCAATCCGCTCAAGCGCTGGAAGATCACGCGCCGCGACTTCGAGGTGCGCAAATTCGCCGATGCCTATCGCGACGCGGTCGAGGAGATGCTGACGCGCACGTCGAGCGACCACGCGCCGTGGCACGTGATCGACTCGGAGTACAAGTGGGCGGCGCACGTGACGATCTTCACGATCATCGCCGACACGCTGAGCGCGGGCGTCGACCTCGCGCCGCCGGTGATCGACGACCAGCTGCGCCAGCTGGCCAAGGAGACGCTGGGCGTCGAGGTGTGAGCCGTCTTCGCCCGTGCGGGCGAAGACGCGGCGTCAGCCGTCGGCCTGGATCTTGGCGACGACCTCCTTGAGCACCGCCTCGGCCTTGTCGTTGGCGATCTGGCAGGTGCCCGCCGCGGCGTGCCCGCCGCCGCCGTACTTCAGGCACAGAGGCCCGACGTCGGTCTTCGAGGTGCGGTTGAAGATCGATTTGCCGATGGCGAGCACGGTGTTCTGCTTCTGCACGCCCCACAGCACGTGGATCGACACGTTGGTGTCGGGAAACAGCGCGTAGAGCATGAAGCGGTTGCCGGGATAGATCGGATCTTCCTTGCGCAGGTCGAGCACGACCACCTTGCCATGCACCTTGGCGCAGCGCTTGATCTGATCCTTGAACGCCTGCTCGTGCTTGAAATAGAGGTCGGAGCGCTCCCTGACGTCGGGCAGCTCGAGGATGCGGTCGATCGACTTGTCGCGGCAGTGGTCGATCAGATCCATCATCAGCTGGTAGTTGGAGATCCGAAAATCCTTGAAGCGGCCGAGCCCGGTGCGCGCGTCCATCAGGAAGTTGAGCAGCGACCAGCCCTTGGGCTTCAGGATGTCGTCCATGTCGTACTGCGCGGAGTCGCCCTGGTCGACCGCGAGGATCATGTCGTCCGGAATGGTCAGGAACTGCAGCTTGCCGCCGTAGTGATCGTAGATCACGCGCGCGGCGGACGGCGCGTCGGGGTCGATGATGTAGTTGTCGCGCTTGCCGACCCGTTGCGTCTCGCTGAGATGGTGGTCGAACGCCAGATGGCAGCCCTCGACATAGGGCAGGTTGGTGGTGATGTCGTTGTCCGTGATCTTGACCAGCCCGTCCTGCATGTCCTTCGGGTGGACGAACTTGATCTCGTCGATCAGATCGAGCTCCTTGAGGAGCACGGCGCACACCAGGCCGTCGAAGTCGGAGCGCGTCACCAGACGATATTTCTGCTTCGCCATGTCATCTGCTCCCGGGACGCCGTCGTGCGGCTGGGCTCGACAAACTCAGTAAACTATTAAGCATAGAGCCGCGCGGTCGGACAAGGCCGTTGCCGAGCCGTGGGCGGCGCGCGCATCACGGCGGCGCCCCGGCGCGCTCGATCAGCTTGCCGCCGGCGTCGTAGATCGCCACGCGTCCGCCGTCGCGCACGAATATCCAGACCACCCGTCCGGCGGCGTCGTACTGGCGGGTCGTGTTGCCGATCGTCTCGGTCGCGCCGAGGAACCGGCCGGTCCGGTCGTAGCGATAGGTCACGCCGGGCGTGGCCGGAGGGATCCGGATGGTCGCGGTCGCCGCCGGGCGCGGCGCCGGCGCCGTCCGAGCCGGGGCGGCCTCGCGCGGCACCGTGCCGTAGCCGACGGGCGCCTGGCCGTAGCCCGGCGCCTGGCCGTAGCCGGCCGGCGGCGCGCCGTAGCCCGGCGGCGGCGTGCCGTAGCCCTGCGGGGTCGCGCCGTAGCCCGGCGCCGCGCCATAGCCCGGCGCCGGCGTGCCGTAGCCCGGCGGCGCGGCGCCATAGCCGGCCGGCGCGTGACCATAGTCGGCCTCGCCCTGGCCGTTGCCGGGGGGCACGGCGCCGTAGCCGGCCGGCGGCGTGCCGTAGTTCAGGGACGGCAGGCCGTAGCCCGTCGGTGTCTGGCCATAACCCGTCGGTGCCTGACCGTAGCCGGTCTGGTCGCCGTAACCCTGCGGGGTCTGGCCGTAGCCCGGGTCCTGCGGGCGCGCCTGGATCGGCACGACCGGGCCCGCCGCCGGGACCAGCCCGCCGAGCGCCAGCGCCAGCATTGCCGCCGCGATCGCCATGCCGAGAACGCCCCCGCGCCGTTCCGATACCCGGCCGAGTAACCGAAATATGGTTAAAACTCGGTATGTTCTAGAGCTCGATCTGGCCGCCCAGCTCGACCACGCGGTTGGTCGGGATGCGGAAGAACTCGGTCGCGCTCAACATGGTCGAGTACATCAGGATGAAGAGCCGCTTGCGCCATTGCCGGAAGCGCGCGCGCTTGCCGATCACGATCTTCTCGCGGCCGATGAAGAACGAGGTCTCCATCAGATTGAAATGGAACTGCTGGAGCCGGCACTGCGCCAGCGCGCGCGGGATGTTGGGCGCGTCCATGAAGCCGTAATGCACGGTCACGGTGTGGAAGTTGTGGGTCAGGTGGCCGATCTCGAGCCGGTTCTCGTCGGCGACGTGGGGGATGTCGTTGGTCGCCACCTTCATGAGCACGACGCGGTCGTGGAGCACCTTGTTGTGCTTGAGGTTGTGGAGGAGCGCGGTCGGCACGATGTCGAGATTGGGCGCCATGAAGACCGCGGTTCCGGGCACGCGCGGCGGATGGTCCGGCTTCAGACGGTCGAGGAAGCTGCCGAGATTGAGCGCGTTGCGCCAGCGCTGCGCCAACAGGTCCTCGCGCCCGCGCATCCAGGTCGTCATGACGAAGAACATGGCGGTCGCGACCGCGAGCGGGAACCAGCCGCCCTGCGCGATCTTGGTCAGGTTGGCGCTGAAGAACGCGAGGTCGACCGCCAGGAACGAGCCGAACAGCGCGAGCGCCCGCAGCGGTTTCCAGTCGGGCGAACGGCTGCGATAGATGAACGCCAGCACCGTGGTGAGCGACATCGTGCCGGTGACCGCGATGCCGTAGGCGGCACCGAGATTGTCGGAGCTCTGGAAACCGAGCACCAGCGCGATCACGGCGGCCGCGAGCAGCAGGTTGATCTGCGGCACGAAGATCTGGCCGATCTCCTCGGCCGAGGTGTGCCGGATGTTGAAGCGCGGCAGGTAGCCGAGCTGGACCGCCTGCTGGGTCATCGAGAACGCGCCCGAGATGACCGCTTGCGAGGCGATGATGGTGGCCGCTCCCGCCAGCACCACCAGGGGATAGAGCAGCCATTCCGGCGCCAGCTTGTAGAACGGATTCTCGAGCGCCGCCGGCGAATGGAGCAACAGCGCGCCCTGGCCGAAATAATTGAGCAGCAGCGCGGGGAACACGCAGCCGAGCCAGGCGGCGCGGATCGGTTTGCGGCCGAAATGCCCCATGTCGGCGTAGAGCGCCTCGGCGCCGGTCACCGCGAGCACGACCGCGCCCAGCAGGATGAAGCCGTGCCACGGGTCGGCGGCCAGCAGGCTCAAGCCGTAGAACGGATTGAGCGCCAGCAGGATCTCGGGCTGGTTCACGACCTCGGCGAGGCCGAGCAGCGCGATCACGACGAACCACAGGGCGGTGACCGGCCCGAACAGCCGGCCGACATGCGCGGTGCCGTGCCGCTGCATGAGGAACAGCCCGACCAGCAGCCCGATCGTGAGCGGAATCACGTAGGGCTCGAACAGCGGCGTCGCGACCTTCAGGCCCTCGACCGCGCTCAGGACCGAGATCGCCGGCGTGATCACGCCGTCGCCGTAGAACAGCGCGGCGCCGAGCAGGCCCGCCATCAGGGCGAGCCGGTAGCGCCGCCGATGCGGCTCGGTCGAGCGCAGCGCCAGCGCGGTCAGCGCGAGGATGCCGCCTTCACCGCGATTGTCGGCCTTCATCATCACCATCACGTATTTGAGCGTGACGACGATGAACAGCGCCCAGGATATCAGCGACAGCACGCCGTAGATGGTCGGGCGGCTGACGCCCCCCATGCCCTCGAAGCACTGCTTGACCGTATAGAGCGGCGACGTGCCGATGTCGCCGTACACCACCCCGAGGGCGCCCAGGATCAGGGTCTGCCGGGAGCTCGCCTTGGCCGAGTGGGCCGATGCCGCGGTCATCTCAGATCCACTGTCGTGCGGAGGCCAGGATCGGCCGCCGCAACGCGTTCGACGCCGTGGCGCGCGACCTCAGTCGACGTAGTCGGGCGCTTGGCGGTCGAGCAGGCGCTTCAACGCCGCGAAGTGGTGCTCGCACGCCGGCTTGCCGCCGTATTGGGGCGAGTCGGCGAACTGCGCGATGGTGCGGTCGACGACCGCCTGCGGCACCTGCTTGCGCCGCTGGCCGGTCCACATCGCATAGAGCTGAACCTGGCAGGCGCGCTCGAGGTAGAACAGCCGGTCGTAGGCCTCGGCGACCGTCTTGCCGCACACCGCGACGCCGTGGTTCGCCATGAAGAGCACGGTCTTCTTCGGACCGAGCACGCCCGCGAGGCGCTCGCCCTCCTCCGGGTCGAACGCGAGGCCGGTGTAGAGGTCGTCGTAGGCGACGGTGTCGAGGAAGCCGATCTCGGTCTGGCCGATCGCCTCGATCTGCGGCTTCTCGAGCCGCGCCATCGCGCTCGCGTAGGGCATGTGGGTGTGGAACACCGCCGCGCAGGTCTCCGGCAGCAGCCGATGGATCGGCGCATGGATGCAGAACGACGAGCGCTCGATCTCGCCGCTGCCGCTCAGCAGCTCGCCGTCGAAGCCGACCTCCATCAGGCAGCTCGCGGTCACCTCCGACCAATGCAATCCGAACGGGATCTGGTAGTAGCGGTCCGACCTGCCCGGCACCGCCAGCGTCAGGTGGTTGAAGATGCCCTCGCTGAAACCCTGGATATGCGCCAGACGATGCGCCGCCGCGAGATCGACCCGCGCCTGCCACTCGGCCGAATCCGGTCGCGTCTTCCTAGCTTTGGCGGATACCAGCTGCACGGGCCTGCTCCTTCGCAAGTGCAAAAAAGGCAAAACAGCTGCCGAGACTAGGGCGGCCGCCCCCGTCAGGGCAAGCGGCTGGCTGTAAGCCCGGCTAGCGGCGGATCGCGGCGTTGACCCGGGGCATGACCTCCTCGGCCATCAGCTGCATGGAGCGCTTGCCGAGCGCCGGGTCGATCCAGTCGTGGCAGGCGTAGAGCAGCGTGCCGAAATCGCCCACCGTGTCGCGGAACGCGAGCAGCTGGTCGACCACGCTCGACACCGTGCCGGCGATCACCAGCCGGTTGGTCACGTAGTCCGGCGTGATCGCCGAGTCGGGCTCGCTCTGGTCGAGCTTGAACAGGTTCGAGCGGCCGCCGAAGCCGACCAGCTTGCGCACGAGCTGCTTGAAGTAGAAGTGGTACGGGCCCTCGGCCCCCAACCCGTAGCGCTTCGCGGTCGCCTCGTCGTCGGCCACGAAGATGCTCTTGGCGATGCGCCAATCCGCGGGCGCCGCCGCCGCGCCGGCATTCTTGCGCCCCTCGACGTAGCGCGGCCAATGGGTCGCCACCCACTCGGGCAGCAGGAAGTTGGCCGAGATCGGCATCCAGCCGCGTTCGGCGGCCGCCGTCACGCCCTTCGAGTGCGGCGCCACCGCGGTGATCACGATCGGCGGATGCGGCGACTGATAGGGCTTGATGATGCTGCCCTGGCCGATCTCCGGGATCATCGTCTGGCCGGTCGTGACGTTGAAATACTTGCCCGCGAGATCGTAGGGCGCGCTGCCGGCCCAGATCGCCAGCACCATGTTGATCGCCTCGAGGAAGATCTCGTTGCGATCCTTCTTGTAGTTGCCGAACACCTCGGCATCCGACATCAGCCCGCCCGGGCTGATGCCCATGACGAACCGGCCGCGCAGCATGTGATCGATCATCGCGATCTGCGCCGCGATCGTCGCCGGGTGCGAGTTCGGCATGTTCACCGTGCCGCTGCCCAGCACGATGGACTTGGTCTCGTGCGCCAGGCTGGCGAGGAACATCAGGCACGAGGTCACGTTCTCGGCGAGGTCGGTGACGTGCTCGCCGACGAACGCCTCGCAGTAGCCCAGCCGATCGGCCAGCAGCACCGCCTCGCGATCCTCGGCCAGGGTCTCCCAGGGCTGCCGCGTCGGCGGGTGCACCGGCATCATGAACATTCCGAGCTTCATCGCGCGCTCAACCCACCATTTCGATCTTGCCGCTGGCCGCCGATTTGACGATCGCCTCGAGCGCCGCGATGTTCCAGATCATCTGCTCCTGCGGCACCGGATAGGGCGCGCGTCCGGCGGCGGCGTCGGCGAACGCCTCCAGGTTGTCGCGCACCGCGAACGCCGCCGGGTAGTCGACGGTCTCGACCTTGCCGGCCTCGACGGACTTCAAGAGCGTCCAACCCTTGGGGTCCTGCGGATGGCTCTTGTCGCGCACCTCGGCCCAGCCCTTGGTGCCGTAGACCGCGAAACGCCCGTCGAACGGCGTCGCCAGGATCGCGCTGATCAGCGCGTTGGCGCCGCTCTCGAAGTCGACCAGGATCGCCAGCGTGTCGCCGTTGGCGAGGTTGCTGCCGAGCCGGCGCACGTTGGCGAGCACGCGCTTGGCCGGTCCGCACAGCCCGACCGACAGGTCGAGCATGTGAATGCCGGTCGCGGTCATCGGCCCGGCCGGTGCCTCCTTGCTCGACAGGCGCCAGTTGTCGGGCGCCAGCGCGAGGAACAGGTTCTGGCTGAAGTTGGCCTCGACCTGCAGCACGGTGCCGAGGGTGCCCGATGTCGCCAGGCGCTGCAGCTCGAGCATCGGCGGCTCGAAGCGCCGCTCATGGCCGACGGCGAGCGCGACGCCGTTGGCGTTGCACGCCGCGACCGCCTGCTCGACGTCGGCCCGCGCCAGCGACAGCGGCTTCTCGCAGAACACGTGCTTCCTGGCGTTGGCGGCGCGCACGATCTGGCGGGTGTGCAGCGTGTGCGGCGTGCACAGGATCACGGCGTCGACCGCCGGATCGGCGAGCGCCACGTCGAGCTCGCGCGCGAAGTCGACCCGCTGCTCGCGCGCGAACGCCGCCGCCTCGTC
This sequence comes from Candidatus Sulfotelmatobacter sp., assembly GCA_035507915.1. Classification (GTDB taxonomy): domain Bacteria; phylum Pseudomonadota; class Alphaproteobacteria; order Elsterales; family Elsteraceae; genus JACQAI01. The sequence continues at coordinate 14,448 of DATJNS010000136.1, read as the reverse complement.
GGTCACGTCGACCGCCTTGACGATGCGCAGCTTGGCGTTGCCCTGGAGCAGCTTCAGGATGGTGCGGCCCCACCAACCCAGCCCGACGAGTGCGGCGTTCACCATTGGCGCCGCCTCAGCCGGCCGACTGGCGCGGCGGCGCCGCGGCAGGTCGCGCGCCCTGCAAGGGCAGCGAGATTGGCTCGTTGAGCTCGGCCGACAGGTCGGCCGCGGTGTAGACCTCCATCACGAGGCGCGCCTGCTCGGGCGTCACCAGCACCGGGCCGTCGCGCAGCACGGCGTCGACGAACTGCAAGGTCTCGGTCGTCATGGGGCCGGCGAACACGTGGCCGACCGGCTCGCCCGGCATGGTCGACATCGGGAACGTGACGCCGCCCTTCATGACGTTGAGCGCGACGTCGCGGTGGGTGTCGTCGATCACCAGCGAGCCCTCGCTGCCCAGGAACTCGATCCAGGTGTGCGAGAAGTTGGGATGGCCGGGCGGCATGATCCAGGCGCCGCCCACCGTGATGGTGGTGCCGTCGTCCATGGTGACCAGGGTCCATTGGATGTCCGGCGTGCCGGGCTGCGTCTCGTGGCGCACGCGCAGCACCGACTGCGAGTAGACGCGCACCGGCTTCGCGGGCTCCAGGCACCACAGCACGAAATCGAGGTCGTGGGTCGACTCCATCGCCGCCGGCGACAGCTTGCCCCGGCCGGTGATCTTGTTGCCCAGGCTGCGGCTGAGATGGCGGCTGACCAGCGCGCTGATCGGCTTGCCGAGCGTGCCGTCGTCGATGCACTTCTTCAGGTAGGCGTACTTCGGATTGAAGCGCTGCGAGTAGCCGATCGTGAACTTGAGGTTCTTCTTGCGCGCGATCGCGATCAGGTCGTCGGCCTCCCACAGCTCGATCGCGATCGGCTTCTCGAGGAACACGTGCTTGCCGGCGCCGAGCGCCTCGCGCGCGATCGGGTAGTGCAGCGTCTCGGGCGTGGCGCAGACGAACACGGCTGCGATCGCGGGGTTGGCGAGCAGCTCGCGATAGTCGGCGGTCGCGCTCGCCGGCCGGGTCAGCCGCGCCATCTCGGCCAGCCGCTCGGGCCGCGTCTCGGCGATGTGGAGCGCCCGCACGCCGGGGTAGCGCGCGCACGCCTCGGCCCGGATGCCGCCGCACCAGCCGGTCCCGACGATGGCGACCTCGATGTCCTGCATGGCGGCGCCTCCCCGGTTCGCCCCCTCCTTGTACTCGTGTGTAACGGTTTTTTCGCCGCCGTCTAGTTTATCCGGTGAAAAATAATGTCGCGGGGCCGGGCTCACCCCGGCGCGAGTCGGCCGAGCAGGGCCAGGGTCCGGTCGAGCGCGAGCGCCGCGGCGGCCGCGTCATAGGTCGGGCGCGCGGCGTTGCAGAACGAGTGGCCGGCGCCCGGATAGCGCAGGATCTCGATGCGCGGATTGCCGGCCGCGGCGCGCGCCACCGCGTTGATCTCGGCCGCCGGCACGTGCTCGTCGGCCAGCCCGTAATGCAGCTGGACCGGGCAGGCGAGCTCGCCGAGGCGCGCGCCATCGCGCGAAATGCCGAGGCCGTAATAGCTCACCGCGGCGTCGAGGCCGAGCTCGAGCGCGGCCAGCACCGCCAGGCGGCCGCCCATGCAGAAGCCGACCGCCGCCAGCGTGCCGGCGCACGCGTCCTGGGCGTGCAGCACGTCGGCCGCCGCGCGCATGTCCTCGACGGCGGCGGCGCTGTCGAAGCCGGCGAGCCGCTCGAACGCCTGGGCGCGCTCGGGCCCCTCGTAGGCCAGCACGCCGGCCGGCGTCGCGCGCCAGAACAGGTTGGGCACCAAGGTCGGGAAGCCGGCGCGCGCGAAACCGTCGGCCGCCGCGCGCATCGGCCCGGTCACGCCGAACATCTCGCTGAGCAGCAGGACGCCGGGGCCGCGGGTCGCGATCGGCGCGGCGTAATAGCCGACGAAACGCTTGCCGTCGCGCACGCCCAGCGGCAGCTCGCCCTGCGCGATCGGGTGGCCAGGCGGGGTCATGACGGGCGGGCGGGCGGACGGACGTAGAACGGCATGGCGGCGGATGCGGCTGTGGCGCGACGCGCAATACCAAACCTTAACAAGCGTTGCCGATCATAGGCGGGAACAGGACGTCGTCATGTCAAAGATCGCCCACGCGCCTTACGGCGCGTTGCCCGACGGAACCACGGTCGAGCAGTTCGCCTTGATGAACGCGCGCGGCACCTGCGTGCGCATCCTCACCTATGGCGGCATCGTGACCGCGCTCGAGACCGCGGACCGCGCCGGCCGGCGCGCCAACATCGTGCTCGGCTGCGCCGATCTCGACGGCTACCGCGCGGCGACCGGACGTTTCGGCGCGATCATCGGGCGCTATGCCAACCGGATCGCGCGTGGACGCTTCGTGCTCGACGACCTCGCGGTTCAGCTCGATTGCAACGATCCGCCGAACAGCCTGCATGGCGGTGGCGCCGCGTTCGACCGCGTGGTGTGGCGCGCGGTCGCCGCCGACACGCCGAATGGCGCCTGGCTCGCGCTGCGCCACGTGAGCCCGCACGGCGCCGGCGGTTTCCCCGGCACCCTCGAGGTCGAGGTGCGCTACTCGCTCGGCGCCGACGACACGTTGCGCATCGATTACGAAGCCGAGACCGACCGGCCGACCGTCGTCAACCTGACCCATCACGGCTATTTCAACCTCGCGGGCGAAGGGGCGGGCGACGTCTACGCTCACGAGCTCGAGATCCTCGCCGACGCATTCACGCCGGTCGACGCGACCCTGATTCCGACCGGCGAGTTGAAACCGGTCGCCGGCACGCCGTTCGACTTCCGCGCGTCCGCGCCGATCGGCGTGCGTCTAGCCGCCGCCGACGAGCAGATCCGCATCGCCCGCGGCTTCGATCACAATTTCGTGCTGCAGCCATCGATCGCGCCGCGCGCGCCGCGCCTGGCCGCGCGCGTGCGCGAGCCGATGAGCGGCCGTGTCATGGAGGTGCTCACGACCGAGCCCGGGGTTCAGCTCTACACCGCCAACGGGCTGAACGGCACGCTGCGCGGTCCCGGCGGCCGCCCCTATGACCGCGGCGCCGGGCTCTGCCTCGAGACCCAGCACTTCCCCGACTCGCCCAACCGGCCCGGCTTTCCCAGCACGGTGCTCAGGCCCGGCGAGCGTTTCCGGTCGACCACCGTCTACCGCTTCTCGGTCGACGGCTAGCGCGGCAGGGGCGAAGCCCCGCGAGCGCACACAAGACTCGCTAGCCCGTAGCAAGACCCGCCGCGCTTGCTTTGGGTGGCGCTCGCGGGCTTTGCCCTGCCGCGCTGGCGTCACTGATCCGAGGCGAACACCGCGAGCGAGACGCGCGCGACGCCGTCATGCTGGAGCGCCAGGGCGTGGGCCGCCGCCAGCGACAGGTCGACGATGCGGCCGTGCTTGTGCGGCCCGCGATCGTTGATGCGCACCTTGATCGACTTGCCGGTCTCCAGGTTGGTCACCCGCACGATGGTGCCGATCGTCAGACTGGGATGCGCCGCGGTGAACGCGGCCTTGTCGAAATGCTCGCCGCTCGCGGTCGGTCGACCCTGATGCTCCTCGCCGTACCAAGATGCGAGACCGGTCTCGGTGAAGGTCGGCTGTTCGGCGGCGGGAGCCGGCGGCGGCGGCGCGACGGGCGCGACCGCCTCGGGGCCGTGGGTGGCGCATGCCGCAAGCCCGAGCAGTCCGACGACGACGAGGAGGAGCGGCCGACGACCGCCCGTCGTCACGATGCCGGCGCGAGGCGCCGCGTCGAGGATGCCTCGAGCCGCTGCAGGGTCGAGTACGCCGACTCCAGCTCGAGGCTGACCTCGGTGCTCATCAGGGCGTCGCTCTGGCGCGTCACCATGGTGTCGACGATATGGCGCAGCTGCTTGCCCTTGCGCGACAGGCGCACCCGGAAGGCGCGCCGGTCGGTGGTCGAGCGCTCCTGGATCACGTAACCGGCCTCGACCATCTTGTGGACGTTGTAGGTCGCGTTGGTGCCCAGGTAGTAGCCGCGCTTGACCAGCTCGCCGACCGAGGGTTGGTCGTCGCCGATGTTGAACAACATCAGGGCCTGGACACTGTTGATGTCCTCGATGCCGTGCTGGTGCAGCTCGGCGTCGATCAGCTCGAGGAACTGCCGGTGCAGCCGCTCGGCCAAGGCCATCGCCTCGAGATAGGCGCCCTTCTTGGTGATGATTTTCATCGGGTGCGTCAGCTCCGCCATTTGTGCGAAAAACGCGCTAAAGGCGAATTGGTTGCGTCTCGACCAAAGTTCAAGATCGAACGGCTGGGGCTGTGGATCAGTTCGCCTGCAGGTGGGCGGCGGTCACCACCTGGGCCCACTTGCCGAGCTCGGCGGCCAGGAATGTCCGGGCAGCCTCGGGGCTGGTCGGCAGCGGCTCGGCGCCGACCCGCGCGAACCCTTCGACCACGGCACGGTCGGTCAGGGCCTCGTGGATTTCCCGGTTGAGGCGCTCGACCAGGGGCGCGGGCAGGTGCGCAGGCGCCAGCAGCATGAGCCACAGGTCGACCTCGAAATCGGCGACGCCGGCCTCCGCCACCGTCGGCAGGTCGGGCAGTGCGCTCGATCGACGCAGGCCGGTGGTCGCCAGGCCGCGCAGCTTGCCGTCGGTGATGTGCGGCAGCGCGCCCGTGATGCTGGCGAAGCACAGGTCGATCTGTCCCGCGATCAGGTCGGCGATGGCGGGGCCGATGCCCTTGTAGGCGACATGGATCAGCGGCGTGCCGGTCTTGAGCTTGAAGAGCTCGCCCGCCATGTGGGGCGTCGTGCCGACACCGGCCGATCCGAAGGTGAGGCCGCCCGGATGCGCCTTGGCATAGCTGATCAGCGCCGCGATGGTGGTCACCGGCGTCGCGGCGTTGACCGCGGCGACCAGCGGCGACGTGTTGATCATCGAGATCGGCTGCAGATCGTTGAGCACGTCGTACGGCACGGACTTCTGCAGGCTAGGATTGACCGCGAGCGCGGGATCCATCAGCAACAGGGTGTAGCCGTCGGCCGCGGCGTGGACGACCGTGTCGGTGCCGATCACGCCGCCGGCGCCGGGCCGGTTGTCGACCACGACCTGCTGGCCCAGGCGGTCGCCCAGCGCCTTGGCGAGCAGCCGGCCCGAATAGTCGAGCACGCCGCCCGGCGCGTAGGGCACGACCAGGCGCACCGGATGGGTCGGGTAGCTCTGCGCCGGCGCCGCCGGTCCGGAACACACGAAAAGCGCTGCGCCGAGGCAGCCTGCCAGCCAGAGTCGCACGCCCGTGCCATCCCACGTCGATTCGTTCGCGCCGCGATGGTCGACGATCTGTGGCCTTATCGGCAAGGCTCATGCGGTCTACGATCCGCGCGGATCGATGGGGGAGACCGGGTGCAGGATGCGGTGAGCGAGCGCGCGCACGCGACCGCCGGCTATGTCGGCCGCTCGATCAAGCGCGTCGAGGATCGGCGGCTTCTGACCGGACGCGGCTGCTACGTCGCCGATCTGGCGCCCGACGCTATCGCCCACCTGGTGGTCGTGCGTGCGGTCCACCCGGCGGCCCGGATCGCGGCGATCGACGTTGCGGCCGCGCGCGCTTGGCCCGGCGTGCTCGGCGTGTGGACCGGCGCCGACCTGAGCGCCGCCGGGCTCGGCGGCATCCCGTGGGAGGTGCCGCCCCCGGGCGCCGAACGCATGCCGCTCGGCGATCCGACGGTCGCGGCGCCCCAGCCCGTGCTCGCCCATGGCACCGTGCGCTACGTCGGCGAGCCGGTTGCCGCGGTCGTCGCCGAGACGCTCGCGGCAGCCGAGGAGGCCGCCGAGCTGATCGACGTCGCCTATGCGCCGGACGCTTGCGTGACCGACGCGCGCCGCGCCGCGCAACCCGGCGCGCCTCTGGTGTGGCGCGCGAACGCCGGCAATGTCTGCTTCACCACCCGCATCGGCGAGGCGCCGCGCGTCGCCGCCGCGTTCGCGCGCGCCGCGCACGTCGTCGAGCTCGCGACCGACATCCCGCGCGTCATCCAGCATCCGCTCGAGACCCGCGGCTATGTCGGTGCCTACGATGCCGCAAGCGGCCGTTACGTGCTGCACGCGGCGGCCGGCAAGCCGCAGAGCATCGGCCGCGCCATCGCGCGCGACATCTTCGACCTCGCGACGGATCGCGTGCGCGTCATCGCGCGCGACGTCGGCGGCGGCTTCGGCGCCAAGAACCCGCTCTACGCGGAGGCCGTCCTGGTGTTGTGGGCGGCGCGCGCGCTCGGTCGGCCCGTGCGCTGGGTCGCCGGGCGCGGCGAGGCTTCGCTGAGCGACGTCCAGGCGCGCGACCAATGCGCCGATGCCGCGCTGGCGCTCGATGCCGACGGGCGCATCCTCGCGCTGCGCGTCGCGATGCTGTCCAATCTCGGCGCGTATCTCAGCCCGCGCGGCGTCACGCCGGCCATGATGCCGGCGCGCATGATCACCGGCGTGTACGACGTCCCGGCGCTCGATCTCGCCGTCACCGCCGTCTACAGCCACACCGTGCCGACCTGCACCTATCGCGGCGCCGGGGCGCCCGAGGCCGTGTTCGTGCTCGAGCGGCTGCTCGACCTGGCGGCGCACCGGCTCGGCCTCGCGCCCGGCGAGCTGCGTCGCCGCAACCTGGTGCCGGCTGCGGCGATGCCCTACCGCACCATCCTCGGCACGACCTACGACAGCGGCGAGTTCGCGGCCGGCATGGCGGCGGCCGAGCGGCTCGCCGACGTCGTCGGTTTCCCGGCGCGCCGCGCGGCCAGCGCGCATCGCGGTCTGCTGCGCGGACTCGGCTACGCCAACGTGCTCGAGGCGTGCGGCCACGGCATCGCCGAGCAGGCGGAGGTGTCATGCCTGCCCGACGGCATGGTCGCGTTGCGCATCGGCACGATGTCGAACGGCCAGTCGCACGAGACGGTGTATGCCCAGATGCTGGCCGACCGCCTCGGCGTCGCGATCGAGCGCATCCGCGTGATCCAGGGCGACAGCGACGAGACGCCCGACGGCATGGGCACCGGCGCGTCGCGCTCGATGACGGTCGGCGGCAGCGCGCTCGTGATCGCCGCCGACGCGACGATCGCGGCCGGCCTCGACATCGCCGCCGATCTGCTCGAGGTCGCCGCGCTCGACGTCGCCTACGAGGCCGGGCTCTACCGCGTCGTCGGCACCGACCGCGTCGTCCGTCTGGAGGAGGTCGCCGCGCAAGCCGTCGCGGCCGGCGCGCCGCGCGGGCTCGCTGCCGCGCATCGCTTCGCGCCGGTCGCGCCGACCTTCCCGAACGGCTGCCACATCGCCGAGGTCGAGGTCGATCCGGAGACCGGGCAGGTGACGCTGGTCGGCTACGCGGCGGCGCACGACGTCGGGCGCGCGCTGAACCCGATGGTGGTCGAGGGCCAGCTCGCGGGCGGCGTCGCGCAGGGCGTCGGCGAGGCGCTGCTCGAGGTCGCGCGCTTCGATCGCGGCTCGGGGCAGCTCCTGACCGGCTCGCTGATGGACTACGCGCTGCCGCGCGCCGACGACCTGCCGTCGATCGACGTGCGCATCCTCGAGGTGCCGTGCCGCAACACGCCGACCGGGGTGAAATCCGTCGGCGAGGCGGGACCGAGCGCCGCGCCCGCCGCGGTGGTCAACGCCATCGTCGACGCGCTGGCGCCGCTCGGCGTGCGCCATGTCGAGATGCCCGCGACGCCCGAGACGGTGTTCCGCGCCATCGCTGCGGCACGCGCGTGAGCCTGATCGGCCGTTCGATCGCGCGGCTGGAGGACGACGCGCTGCTGCGCGGCCGCGGCCGTTTCGTCGGCGACATCCAGCTGCCCGGGCTGCTGCACGCCGCGTTCGTGCGCAGCCCGCACGGTCACGCCGCGATCGACGCGATCGACGCGGCGGCGGCGCGCGCGCTGCCCGGTGTGCACGCGGTGCTGACGCGTGCCGACCTCTTGCCCTACCTGCGCAGCGACCGGCTCGCCGTCGCGCTGCCGAGCCCGAGCTATCGCCAGCAGCGCGATCGCCCGGTGCTGGCCGGCGACGAGACCGTGCATGTCGGTGAGCCGATCGCGATCGTGGTCGCCGACAGTCGCCATCTCGCCGAGGACGCCGCGGCGCTGGTCGCGGTCGCGTATACGCCGCTGCCCGCGGTAGCCGATTGCCGCGCCGCGCTGGCGCCGGGCGCGCCGCCGGCGCACCGCGACGCGCCCCACAACCTGCTCGCCGCGTTCGACATGGGCCACGGCGACGTCGAGGCGGCGTTCGCCGGCGCGGCGCAGGTCGTGCGCGCGACGATCTGGCAGCACCGCGGCGGCGGCCACTCGATGGAATGCCGCGGCACCGTCGCGCGCCTCGATCCGGCCGAGGATCGCCTGACCCTGTGGATGTCGACCCAGACGCCGCACGCCGCGGCGCGCATCCTGGGCGACCTGCTGGGCCGCGACGAGCGCCGGCTGCGCGTGATCACGCCCGACGTCGGCGGCGGCTTCGGGCCCAAGCTCGTGTTCTATCCGGAGGACGTCGCGGTCGCGGTCGCCGCGCTGGCGCTCGGCCGGCCGGTCAAGTGGCTCGAGGATCGCCGCGAGCATTTCGTCGCCACCACCCAGGAGCGCGACCAGCACTGGGACGTCGCGCTGGCGGTCGAGGCCGACGGCCGCATCCGCGGCGTGCGCGGCGCGCTGATCCACGACCATGGGGCCTATACGGCGCGCGGCGTCAACCTGCCGTACGAGTCGGCGCAGACCGTGACGCTCGCCTATCAGGTGCCGGCCTATCACATGAGCGTGCGCCTCGCGCTTACCAACAAGGTGCCGGTCACGCCGGTGCGCGGCGCCGGCCAGCCGCAAGGCGCGTTCGTGATGGAGCGGCTGCTCGACCGCGCGGCGCACGCGCTCGGCCTCGACCGCGCCGAGATCCGCCGGCGCAACCTCGTGCCGGCGAGCGCGATGCCGTGCACCAAGCCGCTGACCGCGCGCGGCGGCCGGCCGGTCGTGCTCGACAGCGGCGACTATGCGGCGTGCCAGGCCGACGCGCTGGCGCGCGCCGGCTGGGACGATTTTCCCGCACGGCAGCGCGTCGCGCGCGCCGCGGGACGCCGTCTCGGCATCGGGTTGGCGAATTTCGTCAAGGGCACCGGGCGCGGCCCGTTCGAGGCCGTCACCGTGCGGATCGATGCGTTCGGCCGCATCCACGTCTACACCGGCGCGGCGGCGATGGGGCAGAGCACCCACACCATGCTGGCGCAGATCGTCGCCGAGCAGCTCGGCGGCGATCCGGCGCGTGTCGCCGTGACGGCGGGCGACACGGCCGGCATCGCGCTCGGCTTCGGTGGCTTCAACAGCCGACAGGCCGTCACCGCGGGGTCCTCGGCCCACGTTGCGTCGGTCGCGCTACGCGAGAAAGTGCTGGCGATTGCCGCGCATCGGCTCGAGGTGGCGCCGCAGGATCTCGAGATCGTCGGCGATGTCGTGCGGGTCGCGGGGGCGCCCGAGCTGGCGGTGACGTTGGGGGAGATTGCGCGCGCCGCGCAGGGGACCGCGGGTCAGTCCATGCCCGCGGGCCTCGCGCCCGGCCTCGAGGCGAGCGAGCATATCGTGTTCGACGACATGGCCTACGCCAACGGCAGCGCCGTCGCCGAGGTCGAGGTCGACGCCGAGACGGGCGGCGTGATCGTGCGCAACCTAGTGCTGGCGCACGACGCCGGGCGCATGATCAACCCCATGATCGTCGACGGCCAGATCGTCGGCGGCGCGGCCCATGGCCTCGGCAATGCCCTGTTCGAGTGGATGGGCTTCGACGAGAATTGCCAGCCGACCACGACCACCTTGGGGGAGTATTTGCTCGTCAGCGCGACCGAGATGCCCGCTGCGATCCACGTCCTGCACCGCGAATCGCCGAGCCCGCTCAACCCGCTCGGCGTCAAGGGCGTCGGCGAATGCGGCGTGATGCCGACCGCCGCCGCGATCGTCTCGGCGATCGAGAACGCGCTGTCCGATCTCGACGTGCGGATCGATCAGGCGCCGATCCGCCCGCACGAGCTGCTGGCCCTGATCGCCGCCGCACGCCGCGCATGACCAACACGATCCTCACGCTCCTGAGCGCCGAACGGCTGCGCGAGCACCATCGCGACGGTTTCTGGCGCGACGACACGATCTACGCGGCGGCGCGCCGTCACGCCGAGGCCGCGCCGGGCGCATTCGCGCTGCGCGATCGCGGGCGCCGGCTGAGCTACCGCGAGGCGCTGGCGGCCGCCGATGCGCTGGCCGACGATCTCGCGGCGCGCGGCGTGCGCCCGGGACAGCGCGTGGCCGTGTGGCTGCCGAGCCGCGTCGAGACCGCGGTCGCGCTGCTCGCCTGCTCGCGCGCCGGCTTCGTGTGCTGTCCGTCGCTGCAGCGCGACCACACGGTCGCCGACATCGTCGGTCTCATCGCGCGCATGCGCGCCGCGGCGCTGATCGCGCAGCCGGGCTACGGCGCCGACGCCGATCGCCACGACATCTTCGCCGCCGCGCGCGACGTCGCCTCGCTGCGTCACGTCTATCGCGTCGTCCCCGACCGCGCGGGCGCGCCCTTCTCGGGTCTGCTCGAGGGCGCTGCCGGGCGCGCGCCGCTGGGCGCCGATCCCGACCGCGTGGTCTATCTCGCCTTCACGTCGGGCACCACGGGCGAGCCCAAGGGCGTGATGCACAGCGACAACACGCTGCTCGCCAACGCCCGCGCGCTCGCCGGCGACTGGCGCCTCGGACCACGCTCGGTGATCTATACGGCGAGCCCGCTCAGCCACAATCTCGGCCTGGGCGCGCTGGTCACGGCGCTCGCGGTCGGCGCCGAGCTGGTGGTCCACGACCCGGCGCGCGGCGCGAGCCTGCTCGACCGGCTGCGCGAGACCGGCGCGAGCTTCCTGTTCGGCGTGCCGACCCATGCGGTCGATCTCCTGGCCGAGCTCGACGCGCGCGGCGTCGAACGGTTCGACCAGATCGAGGGCTTCCGCATCTCCGGCGCGGCGGTGGCGCGCGAGGTGGTGGCCGCGTTGCTGCGCCGCGGCGTGGTGCCGCAGAGCGGCTACGGCATGACGGAGACCTGCTCGCACCAGTACACCTTGCCGGACGATCCGCCCGAGCGGATCGTCGAGACCTCGGGGCGCGCGTGCCCCGGCTACGAGATCCGCATCTGGCGCCAGGACGATCCCGACGTCGAGGCGGCGCCCGGCGAGGTCGGCCAGATCGGCGGGCGCGGCGCCAGCCTGATGCTCGGCTATTTCGACGACCAGGCGGCGACCGAGGCGGCGTTCAACGCGCATGGCTGGTTCATGACCGGCGATCTCGGCCGGCTGGACGAGAACGGCTATCTGCGCGTCACCGGACGCAAGAAGGACGTGATCATCCGCGGCGGCCACAACATTCATCCGGCGCGCATCGAGGCGTTGGCGCAGGGGCACCCCGCGGTCGCGCGCGCGGCGGCGTTTCCGGTCGCCGACGCGCGCCTCGGCGAGAAGGTGTGCGTCGCGATCGTGGCGAAACCCGGCATGACGGTGTCGGGAGCGGCGCTGCTCGCGCATCTCGACGCGGCCGGCTTGTCGAGGTTCGACATGCCGTAATATTTCCTCGCGGTCGACGCGATGCCGTTGACCGCGACCGGCAAGCTCTTGAAGCGTGCGCTGGTCGACCAGGTGCGCGACGGCAAACTGCGCCCCGAGCCGGTGCGCTGGGAAAGGACGAGCTGAGCGATGCGGACGGTGCCATGCGCGCGGTGATCGTGCGGGAATTCGGCGGCCTCGACGCGCCGACATTGGGCGAGCTCCCCGAGCCGGTGCCCGGTCCCTTGGAGGTCCAAGTCGCGGTCCACGCCGTCGCGGTCAACTACGTCGACCTGCTGGTGATCGGCGGCAAGTACCAGTTCCTGCCCGAGCGGCCGTTCGCGCCCGGCAAGGGGCCGGCCGGCGTCGTCACCGCGGTCGGCGCGTCGGTCGGCCGCTTCAAGGTGGGCGACCGCGTGCTCGCGATGGCCGAGCAGGGCGGCTACGCGGAGACCGTGACGGTCGGCGAGGCGAGCTGCTACCGCCTGCCGCCGTCGATGTCGTTCGTCGACGCCGCGGCGATGGCGCTGGTCTACGACACGTCGTGGTTCGCGTTGCGCGAGCGCGCCCGCTACAAGCCGGGCGAGATCGTGCTGGTTCTCGGCGCGTCGGGCGCCGTCGGCTACGCCGCGGTCCAGCTCGCCAAGGCGATGGACGCCACGGTGCTGGCCGGCATCGCGACCCAAGACAAGGCCGACATGGCGCGCCAGGCCGGCGCCGACGCCGTGATCGACCTGTCGCGCCCCGACCTGCGCGACAGCCTGCGCGCCCAGGTCTACGAAGCGACCGGCGGCCGCGGCGCCGACATCATCCTCGATCCCCTGGGCGGCGACATGTTCGACGCCGCGCTGCGCGCGCTCGCCTGGCGCGGCCGGCTGGTCGTGATCGGTTTCGCGGCGGGCCGCATCCCGTCCGTCAAGGCGAACTATCTCCTGGTCAAGAACATCGAGGTGAGCGGCCTGCAGGTCAGCGACTACCGCAAGAAGGAACCGGAGCAGATGGCCGCGTGCTTCTCGGAGCTGTTCGCGTACGCCGAGGCCGGCAAGCTGAAGCCGCTCGTGATGGCGACCTACCCGCTCGAGCGCTGGGCCGACGCGCTCCGCATGATCCGGGACCGCAGCGCGCGCGGCCGCATCGTGCTAACCACCGGTCGTTGAGCTTCGTCCGCCGCGCAGCACGACGACGGCGGCGGCGAGCTGGAGCGCGATGCACAGCGCGAGCGCGGGCGCGTAGCCGCCGGCGAGATCGTGCACGATGCCGAGCAGCGCCGGCGCGAAGGCGAACGCGAACTGCGCGATCGCGTTGGCCAGCCCGATCACGGCGCCGAAAGCGTGCGCGGGAAACTCGCGCTGCACGATCAGGGCCGGGAAGGTGATCACGTTGCCGACCGACAGGCCGAACAGGATTGCGCCGCCGTAGAGCACCGCGGGCACGTCGGGCCACAGCAGCATGGCGAGCACGCCGGCCGCCTGGCTCGTCACGCTGATCGCCGCGGCGCGCCGCTGGTTCAGGCGATCGATCACCGCGCCGGTGGCGAGCCGTCCGAGCATCGCGGCCAGGCTCGCCGCCGCGACCGCGTTGGCGGCGCCCGCGGTGCCGAGCTGCGGCTGCAGCAGCGCGACCAGATGCACGATGAAGCCGACCTGGGCGATCAACGCCAGCGCATAGAACGCGGCGACGCTGCGGAACCGCGGACTCGACAGGATTTCGTGCCGTCCGAAGTGAGCGGCGGCGCGGCGGAAGGCGCCCGGCCGTCGCGGCGCATCGCGCAACCCGAGCAGAACCGCGGGCAGCAAAACGGCGAACAGGGCCAGCGCGATCAACGCGACCGCCGTCGTCAGGCCGACGCGGCCGGTCAGATGGACCAGCGCAGGCGCGACCGTGAAACCGGCCGCGCTGGCGCCGTTGAGCGCCAGGCTGATCGCCAGCCCGCGCCGGCGATCGAACCACAGCGCGAGCGTGTTGGTGATCGCCGTGCTCGAGGTGGTCGCCCAGCCGGCCGCCATCACGAGATCGGCGGCGAAGAGCTGCCAGGGCGCGGCGGCTAGCGACAGGAGGAGGGCGCCCGCCGTCAGCACGACGGCGCCGCCGAGGATCACGACGCGCGGGCCCAGGCGGTCGATCAGTCCGGGCGTCAGCGCGATCAAGACGGCGCCGACCAGATAGTAGCTCGTGGTCGCGGTGGCGATCAGCGCCGTCGACCAGCCGTGCTCGGTGCGCAAGGTCGCGAGGAACACCGACTGGCCGTAGAAGCCGAAGCCCCACGCGAGCACGGCCGAGCAGAAGCATGCCAGCACCGCCGGCCAGGCGAACCGCCGCTGCAATTCCACCGAATCCAAAAGTGCCGTCATATCATTCTCATTGTCATTGCGAGGAGCGTAGCGACGAAGCAATCCAGACGACTCGGCCAGTGGTTCTGTCCTCTGGATTGCTTCGCTGCGTCGCAATGACGTTCATTAGATTGCCTAGCGCGTGACGTGCGCGGAGACGCACAACCAGGTGCCGTTGCGGCGCGCCCACACGTCGGTGTAGCGGCCTTGGCGCGTCTCGCCGCTCGGCGTCGTGTAGCGCGTGCGCGCGTGAATGATGGCGACGTCGCCCATCGGGCGGATGCGCACGTCCTCGATCGAGAGGTTGCGGATCGTCACCGGCCGTGCGGTCTGCTCGAGGAATCGCGCCTTGTCGACCAGCGAGCCGTCGGGGTTCGAGCACAGGAAATCCTCGGCGAGGATCTCGCGAAAGCGACCGACGTCGCCGTGCTGGACCGACCGGATGTAGTCGTCGTTGAGCGCGGTGAGCAGGTCGTGATCGGCCGCCATGGTGGACCTCCTGGATTGACGCGTTGGAGCCAATCTGGTGCGTTCCTAGGCGGCTGA
>DATJNS010000135.1:0-15541 GCA_035507915.1 Candidatus Sulfotelmatobacter sp. | reverse complement strand
AGCCGGCGAACCACCACGCGACGACCTCCTCGATCCAGTGCGGTGTCGCCGGGATGACGATCTCCGGCGCCGCGGCGGCGGCCGCCCGGGGTTTCTCGACAGATGTATGCTTCGCCATGGCTGATGCTCCGCCTCGACGGTAGGGCATCGTCGCGCGCGGCCGCCGGGCGCGCCTTGAGGTAGATCAAGTCGATGCGAACCATTGCGCGCGACCGGCGCGATCGCTCATTCGACGGCGACGTGCGCGCCCTTCTGGGCCACCGAGCGCTTCATCGCCAGCACCACGGGCACGAGCGCGAGCGCCACCACGGCGAGCAGCCAGAAGACGTCGAAATAGGACAGGGCGGCTGCCTGCTGCTGGCGCAGCTGGTCCAGCCCCTGCCACGCCAGCTGCTGGGAGAGCGCCGGATCGCCGGTGTCGAACAGCGCCTGGGCCTGTCCGAGGAAGGAATGCGCGGCGGCGTTGAAGGGATCGAGATACTCGCCGAGCCGCAGCACGTGGAATTGGTCGCGGCGCTCGTACATCGTCTGCGCCATCGACGTCCCGACGCTGCCGCCTTCGTTGCGCAACAGGCTGAGCAGGCCGACCGCCGCGCCGCGCAGCGCCGCCGGCGTGTAGAGATAGGCCGCCACGTTGATGGGCGCGAAGCAGATCGACAGGCCCACGACCAGCACGACCCGCGGCCAGACGAGTTGGCTCGGGCCGATGTCGAGGTTCATCTGCGACATCCAGTAGTTCCCGGCCGCCATGAGGAGGAGGCCGAGGGCGATCAGCCACTTCGCATCCATGCCGCGGCCGAGCAGGCGGCCGACGATGGGCATCGCGAGGACCGAGAAGAAGCCGGCCGGCGACATGACGAGACCCGCGCTGAGCGCGTCGTACCCGAACAAGGACTCGAGCAGGCCGGGCAGCGACGTGCTGGCGGCGTAGAGCACGGCGAAGGCGCAGAAGATGATGACGCAGCAGCCGGCGAAGTTGCGCTCCCGCAAGGGCCGCAAATTGACCACGGGGCTGGGGTGGCGCAGCTCCCACCAGACCAAGGCGATCAGGCCGCCGACGAACAGGATCGCGAGCGTCTGCACGCGCCAGAACGGATCGCCCAGCCAGTCCCACTCCTGTCCCTTGCTGAGCACGACTTCCCAACAGACGATCGTGATGACGAGCAGGGACAGGCCGATCGAGTCGAACCGGAAGGGCTGCTTCTTCTGCGCCGCGCGCTGCGCGACGAGATAGTCCGGATCGCGGAGCTGGGCATAGCAGGCCCCGAGGGCCATCAGCCCGACCGGAACGTTGATGAGGAACACCCACCGCCACGAGTAGCTGTCGGTTATCCAGCCGCCGAGCGTCGGGCCGACGACCGGCGCCAGCAGGGCGGCCAGCCCGAACAGCGTCATCGCGACGCCCTGCTTCTCCGGCGGGAAGGCGTCGAGCAGCACGCCCTGGCTGCACGGCTGAAGACCGCCGCCCGCCAGGCCCTGGATGACGCGGAACAGGATCAGCTGGCCGAGACTGGTGGACATCCCGCACATCGCCGAGCTCGCCGTGAAGATCGCGATCGACAGCAGGAAATAGTTGCGGCGGCCGAGATGCGCGATCAGCCAGCCGGTGATCGGCAGGACGATCGCGTTCGCGGCAAGGTAGCTGGTGAGGACCCATTCGCCGTCGTCGACCGTCGCCGACAGGCCGCCGGCGATGTAGCGCAGCGCGACGACCGCGATCGTGGTGTCGAGCACCTCCATGAAGGTCGGCACGATGACGATGGCGGCGACCAGCCAGGGATTCGGTCCCGCGCGGGATCTCGCCGGTGCCAGTGCCGCGGCGGTCACTGCTTGGCGTCCGGCGCGCGCGAGACCGGACCGCGAACCGCCGATGGCGGCATGTAGCCTTGGAGGAACTTGCCGGCATCGGGTCCGGTCGGCGTACGGTCGACATAAATGTACGGCGTGACCGAGCTGCCGACGAACAGCGGGGTCTTGTCGGGATCGTAGTCCTCGAGATCGATGCGAACCGGCAGCCGCTGCACGACCTTGACGAAGTTGCCCGTGGCATTCTGGGCCGGCAGCAACGCCAGGGTCGATCCGGTCCCCATGGTGAAGCCGCTGACGCGTCCCTTGAACACGCGGCGGTCGCCGTACATGTCGACATAGAGATCGGCCGGCTGGCCGATGCGCAGCTCACGCAGCTGGGTCTCCTTGAAATTGGCATCGACCCAGATGTCGTTCAGCGAGCGGAGCGCCATCAGACCCTGGCCGACCTGAACGTTGTTGCCCGGATTGACGTTCCGGCGCGTGACCACGCCGTCGATGTCCGCGACGACGTCGCAGTAGCGCAGGTTGAGCTCGGCCTGGGTCAGATTGCGGTTGGCCGCCTCGAGCTTGGCCTCCGCCTGCTTGACCGACGGCGCGTTCGCGGCGATCCGGTCGAAGATGCGATCGACGTCGCCGCTCGGATCCGATTTCAGGAAGGCGTCGAGCATCTGCTTCGGCGTCTCGTCGTAGGTATGCTCGACACCGAGCTGCGCCGCGGTCTGGATCAGGTCCGCCTGCGCCTGCCGGACGCCGGAGTAGGTTTGTTCGAGATCGGGCGGCACTTGGGCGAGATCGGCGCCCGGGGGCTGCGCGGGCAACCCCAAGCTAGCGCGAATTTGGTAGACGTCGGCCAGCTTCTGGGCGAGGTCCGCGCGGGCGCTCAACAAGATCGCCTGCCGTCGGTCGTACTCCGATCGGGGGATGAACTGGGTCGGCAGCAGCTTCTCCGCCCGATCGTAGTCAACCTGGGCGAGCGCCAATGCGCTCCTGCTCTTCTCGACATCGGCAACCCGAGCCCGCAGCTGCGCGACCTGGTTGGGGACATCGTCCATGGCGAGCTGCAATTTCCAGCGCTGGCTCATGGCCTGCGCTTCGATGCCGCGCACCGTCGCCTTCGCCACCGTCAGATCCGCCTCGGCGGTGTCGACGGCCGCCTTGCTCACCGCGACCGCATCCTCGAAGGGCTCCTTGTCGAGCTCGACCAGAAGGTCGCCCTTGTGCACGCGGTTGTTGTCGTCCACCAGCACCCGGGAGACCTGGCCGGAGACGCGGGCGGCGACGAACGTCACGTGGCTGTTCACGTAGGCGTCGTCCGTCGTCTCGGTGGTGAGCGCCAGCCGCACCATCGGAACACCGAACCACAGGGCGGCGGCCAGCACCGCCGCGCCCAGTCCGCCGAGCAGCAGCTTGCGCTTGCGCGTCGCGTGACCCGCGGCCGCCGGCACCGGCCCGGCCGCCGGCGCCGGCCTCTCCGGTGCGGCTTGGCGCGCCACCGCGCCGCCGTCACCGCGAGGCGCCGCGTCGACCGTGATCGTCTCGCCGCTGTGATCGGTCATGTCGGTAGCCTTTCTCCGACGGCTCGATGACGACGGGCATGGCGCTCCGGGGCATAGCGCCCTGCCGATCTCGCGCGCAGATGCGATGAAGGTGGCTCCAGGCCGAGGGGGCACACAATAAGACGATGGTATCGACGGCGAGGCCGGCACGACCGCGCCGAAGCGGCCGTCACTCGTCGGTGCGGCATCCGATGGCGTGCGGCGCCGGGGCTCAATCCGGACGCGCTGGCGGCATCCGCCGGGTCGCCTTATAGTTTGGCCAACGACCGACCCATGGCCCTCTCCATGGCAACGAATTTGATCATCGGCACGGACTGCGGACGCCGCCGCGTGCCTTGCAGCGGGCCCGCCCCCCGCGACCGGAGCGGACGTTGAGCCGACTGCTCGGCCGCGTGCCCGCGCTGATCGCCGGCGCGGTGGCGCTGTCCGTCGCCTTCGCGATCGCGCTCGGCATCAACGTCATGCAGCTGCGCGACAGCTTCGCCTGGGTCGAGCACACCAACGAGGTGTTGCGCGAGATCAACGCGGTGGCGCGCAACCTCCTCGAGGCCGAGTCGGGAGAGCGCGGCTACCTGCTGACCGGCGACGCGAGCTACCGCGCGAGCTACGAGGAGTCGAGCGCCGCGATCCCCGCGACCCTCGGCACGCTCGGCGCCTTGATCGCCGACAACCCGGAGCAGGCAGGCCGCCTCGACGCGCTGCGTCCCGTGATCGCGGCGCGGCTCGACGAGCTCGCGCGCGCGGTCGCTTTCGGTCCCGCCCGCCTGAACGACGCCCTGCAGGTGCTCGGCAGCGCGCGAGCGACGCGGCTCACCCCGCGCATCCAGGACGAGCTCGGCCAAATGCGCCGGATCGAGCTCGCGCTGCTCACGGTCCGCCAGCAGCGCGTCGATCGCGACTCCCTGCTGCTCGCCGGGCTCGCGGCCGCGACGAGCGTTCTCGCGGTGCTGTTCTCCGCGCTCGGCGCCCTGCTGTTCCAGCGCCATCGCGACGAGCGCGCGCTGCGCGAGGTCCAGGGGGAGCTGCTCCAGGTGTCGCGGCTCAGCACGATGGGCGAGATGGCGGCGGCGCTGGCGCACGAGCTCAACCAGCCGCTGACGGCGATGAGCAACTATCTGCAGGCCGGCCGGCGCCTCGCCGAGCAGATGACCGACGCGCGCGCGCCGACCTTGCGCGAGGTGATGACCAAGGCGGCCGAGCAGGCGATGCGCGCCGGCCGCACCATCCAGCGCCTGCGCGAGTTCGTCGCGCGCGGCGACTCCGAGCGCCGGATCGAGAGCCTGCGCAAGGTCGTCGAGGAGGCGGGCGCACTCGCCCTGGTGGTCGCCAAGGAGCGGACGACGGCCATCACCGTCGAGCTCGACCCGCGGGTCGACGACGTGCTGATCGACAAGGTCCAGATCCAGCAGGTGCTCCTCAACCTGCTGCGCAACGCGATCGAGGCGATGCAGGATTCCGCGCGGCGCACGATCGTCGTCACCAGCGAGCCGGCGGCGGACGGCATGGTGCGGGTCAGCGTGGCCGACAGCGGTCCCGGCATGGCGCCCGAGGTGATGGCGAAGCTGTTCCAGCCGTTCGTCACGACCAAGTCCCAGGGCATGGGGATCGGCCTGTCGATCTCGCGCACGATCATCGCCGCGCATGGCGGCGAGATCACCGCCGAGGCGAACCCGGCGGGCGGCACGATCTTCCGTTTCACCGTGCCGGCCGCCGAGCCCGAGGCGCTGCAGGACACCGCGTGAGCCGCGCCACCCGGCGTCCGCGCCTCAGGGCTCGCCGACGGTCTTCCTGAGATTGGCGATCTGCTCGCGATACCCCTTGGCGTCGCCGTAGTCGACGAAACGGGAATATCGGCCGTGCGGCGCGGGAACCGGCATGGCGTGCTTGATCGGGCAGAAGAACTGCTCGGTCCGGCTCGCGAGCTCGCGCGCATAGGCGATCACGCCGTTGGCGTAACCGCAATAGACGCAGTTCAGCTTCTCGATCGCGTTGAGATAGCTCAGCCGGTGCCGGTCGAGCACGACGTAATCGGACCGCCGGACGCGGGGCATGCCGTAGACCGGAAAGCAGATCCACTGATAGGCGGTGGCGAAAATATCCGTCAGCACCAGCGGAATGATCATGGCGTAGATGACCGGCGCGGTCAGCCAGACCAGGATTCCGATGCTGCGGACGTGCTCGAGCAGGCTCCGGCGCAGCTTTCGCTGCTCGACGCGAATCTCCCTGGAAAATCGCACCGCCTCGGCGCGCGCGAACTTGACCTCGCGGCGCCAATCCGCGGTCGCGCGGTCGAGCTCGCGCTCGGCCTCGTGGATCCGGTGCAGGATTCCTTCGAGGTGCGTGCCCATGGGAGCTTCCTCCAGCCGGCGACCCGGCAACGCTTGTTCGGCGGGCCCTCAGACGCGAACGGTCGCTACCGGACAGGCGGCGGCGGGGGTGGCGGCGGCGGCATGGCGGGCTGGAAACCCGGAACCTGGTTGCCCTTGGCATACATACACTGCTCGTAGGCCATGTCGTAGCGCTGCTGGAGGGTCCACTGGGCGCGCTGCGCCGGCGCCGCGCCGATCGCGGTGCCCGCGATCGCACCGGTGCCGGCGCCGACGGCGGCGCCGCGTCCGCCGCCCACTGCCGCACCGAGCCCGGCGCCCAGCACGGTGCCGACCGCGGCGGTGCCAACCTCCCGTTCGTTCGCCTGCTCGGCGCCGCCGGCGACCTGCTGGTCCGCATATTGCTTGCAGGCCGCTTGATCCTGCTCGAAGACCGCGAACGGCTTGTTCGGCGCGGGCATGACGTTGACGGTCGGGCCGGTGGGCTGCGCGACGCAGCCGGCGATCAACGCGCAGGCGGCGATCAACGCCCGAATTCTGAGCTGGGCCATGACGATTTCTCGCTATTTCTGAGGCGCTGCGGGCGGCGTGACCGGAACGGCGCGCCACGCGCCGTTGCACGACGCGACGTAGGGGTAATAGCCCTGCGGATCGTCGCAGTAATACCAAGACTGGGCCGGCGGCAGCCCGGTCGGAACCGGCGGTGGTTGCTGCACCACGATCGCCGGCGGCACGTAGACCGGATAGGGGTAGACCGGCTCCGGATAGAAATACCAGAAGCCGTCGACCGACCACCACCAGCCGAAGCGGCCGTCGTGCCAGTCGTGCACCCAACGTCCGCTCTGCCAGACGACGCGCTCGTGGGGGGTGAAGCCATGAAAATCGCGACCATGGAAATCGTGGCCGGGTCGCTGGGCCTGCGCGGTCGACGAGGCAAGACCCAACGATCCGACGAGCCACAGCGTGACAGCCACGCGCGCCCAGGTTCTCATACGCATCGATATCACCTTTCGAATTCCGGCCAGTGAGCGCCGCCGCGGCTCGAGAGCGGCGCGAAACGGCAGCGCCCGCGAAGCGCGCCGCCGTTCCGCCCGTACGAGGCTCAGGCCTGCTTCGCCTTGACCTCGATCTTCTTCTGCTGCCTCACCGCTTCCGGCTTCTTGGGCAGCATCAGGGTCAGCACGCCCTTGTCGAACGTCGCGTCGATCTTGTCGCGATCGACGCTGTCGGGAACGTCGAACGAGCGCTGGAACGATCCGTAGCGCCGCTCGGACAGGTAATAGTTCTTGCCCTTCTGCTCCTTCTCCTCGCGCTTCTCGCCCTTGATCGTGATCATGCCGTCGGACAGATTGACCTCGACGTCCTTCTCGCTCATGCCGGGGATCTCGGCGGTGATGCGATAGGCGGTCTCCTCCTCGGTCGCGTCGACCGCCGGGATCGACAGCTCGAAGCCGCTGTCGACCCGCGCGGCCGGATGAAAGAAGCGTCCGAACGACGGCAGCGCGACGCCGGGTGAGAAGCGATCGAACAGGCGATCGATCTCGCTGTGGAACGAATGCCAGAGATCGACGCCGGTGCGGCGGGTCGCCGGCACCGTCGCCTTCAACTCCTCTTTCTTCACCGGGATTGGGGTATCGGGCATGGTGGTGGCTCCTTCTCGATGATTGGCTGCGTGACACGCACCATCGCGGTCACGCGTCGTCTCAGTCCTTCGGCTGCAGGCTGATCACGGCAATGCCGCCGGCCACGTTGAGGCCGGAATAGCCCTCGATGCTGACCGGCTGCAGCGACAGCGACTTGTTGGAGCCGCCGACCAGCACGTTCGCCCCGACACCGCCGACCACGGCCGCGCCGCCGGTCGCGCCGGCGTACTCGCCGCTCAGTGCGCCCGGGGCGAGGTTGGTCGTCGGCGAGAACACGGCCCAGACGATGACGTTGCCGCCCGAGTAGCCGATATCGACGCCGAACTTGCTGACGTTGCCGGCATAATGCTCGGGCTTGCCGCCGGTGGGCGTGTAGGTGCATTTGAGGTCGCGCGAGGAGCCGAACACGAATCCCCAGCCGCTATCGACGTTGCACGACAGCACGCCGACCTTCACGCCCGGGGCGTCCGCCATCGCCGGCACCGCGCAAAACGCGGCAGCGGCAACGATCGCCGGAATGAATCGCTTCATGATGTTGATCCTTTCATGGATCAGCGCCGGGATCGGCACCGATCGTCCGAATGATCAGGATAGCGACCGGGGCGGCGATCGCTCTTGACCTGGATCAACCGCGGCCCCGCCTTGGCGCGTCAGTAGACGCCGCGCTCGTTGAGGAACGGGCCGAACTTGCGATCCTCGATCAGGATGTGGTTGACCACCCACTTGTGGACGAACTCGAGCAGGTCGTCGGCCGACACGCTGCCGTCCTGCAGCTCGGTGACGAACGCCTCGACCTGCGCCATCAGCTTCTTGTGGCGCGCCGCGTG
This sequence comes from Candidatus Sulfotelmatobacter sp., assembly GCA_035507915.1. Taxonomy (GTDB): domain Bacteria; phylum Pseudomonadota; class Alphaproteobacteria; order Elsterales; family Elsteraceae; genus JACQAI01. Next base: position 7,379 of record DATJNS010000135.1, on the reverse strand, counting down.
GTCGGCGGACTCCGGGTAGCCGTAGCGCCCGAGCAGCTTCTCCTCCTCGGTGAAGTGATAGAGCGTGTAGCCGAGCAGGCGGTCGAGCGTCTCCGCCACGGCGTCGCGGCCCTTGCCGGCCTCGACCTCGGTCAGCAGCTTGTTCGCGATGGCGAGCAGGCGCTGGTGCTGCTGGTCGATGGTCCGCACGTTGACGCGATACTCGTCGTGCCATTGCAGCAGGTGGCGCGTGCTCGCCGCACCGCTGGCCTCCAGGCTGGTGCGCCGCGCGTAGCTCTCGAACAGCTTCCAGCGCACGCTCGGGATGCTGCGCACGAGCTCGCTCGGGATCAGCAGCACCTCGGTCGGCTCGCTCGCCGTCAAGGTCGTGAAGGCGGGCGCGCCGAACACCGCCTCCTCCTCGCCGAACGCGTCGCCGGTCTCGAGCACCTCGAGCTCCTGGCCGGCCAGGGTCCGGCGAATCCGCCCGCTCCTCACGATGCCGACCGACCGCGTGCGGTCGCTCCAGACGTCGCCCTCGGCCAGCTGGCGCAGCGTCACCGCCTTGGCGATCGCGTTCAGCGTGCCGGTCGACATGATGCCGCTGCACAGCCAGGTCCGGCGCAGGAACTCCCGCCCCTTCATCAGATGCGAGATGTCGGCCAGCAGCTCGTGGCGCTGCACGAAGCGCACGTAGAGGTCGCACGGCAGGTCGAGCGCCTGCACGAAGGTCAGCGCGCGATAGCTCTCCTGCATCGGCAGGCCGTTGAGCGCGCTCATCTCGCCGAGCAGCGCGCCGCTCGTCAGCACGCTGCGGAACGACGATTGGGCGTGCAGCATCTCGACCTGCCCGGTCAGCAGCAGGAAGATGCTGTCGTGATCCTGGCCCTCCTTGAGCAGCAGGGTCTCGGGGTTGAAGCTGCGGATCGGCGCGTTGAGCAGCGCCGACAGATGGTCGCGCGACACGTTCGGGATGTAGCTGCTGAGATGGTAGAAGGCGGCGCGCGCGGTGAAGTCGCGGTGGCTCGGCACCAGCACGTCGACGGTGCCGAACGAGCCGCCGGAGCCGATCTGCTTCTGCTCGTCGGTGAGCTTGAGCGCGGTATGGGCGAGGATGATCTTGCCCGACTTGTCGTGCCGGAAATCCGCGGCGTCGCCGTGGATCATGCCGCCGCCGATGTCGACCTTCTTGACGTCGGCGGGCTCGAGGTAGGACTGGCGCACGCGCTCGAAGCCGGCGCGGTCGATGCCGGGCGCCGCCGGATCGTCGGTCACCATGCCGTCCAGCGTCTTCATGGCGACGATGTCGGCCAGGTGCGCGTAGGTGCGCCAGCCGCCCGCCATCAGGGTGCGGAAGAAGAAGACCGTCGTCTCGACCGGATGGGGCGACGGCACCGGGCGCACCTCCAGCCCGTCGATGTCGTTCCATTCGTCGGGCCGCAGGTCGACGACCTCGAAATATTCGTGGAAGTCGCGGTCCTCCACGCCGAGCAGCGCGGTCAGCTTCTTGCTCACGCTGGCGCGCACCAGCGGCGTCGCGAAATGCTTGATGCGGCGGTCGCCCTGGATCAGCGCGGGCAGGCCGGCGAAGTGGTCGTCGTGGCAGTGGGTGTGGAAGATCCCCTCGATCTCGTTGACCCCGATGCCGAGCGCCGCGAGCGTGTAGGGCAGATTGGGGCCGGCGTCGACCAGGTAGATGCGGCCCTGGTAGAGCAGCACGGCGCCCATGGTCGGCCGGCGCATGTCCCAGCCGTCGCCCTCGCCCGAATGCACCACCGCGAAGTACTCGCGCTGGAACTGGTAGGCGCCGAGCTGATAGGGGCACTCGTAGGTCTCGTAGGGCGGCAGGTTGAGGTCGACGCGCTCGCGCTCGCCCTGGAAGCCGAACTCGAACACGTTGAGGGCGACGCGGCGCACCGTGGCGCCGCCGCGGATCTCGACGTCGTCGGCGCCCTCGCGCAGCACCAGCGCGTCGAGCAGCTCGCGCGGGTGCTGGATGCGCCCGAACGCGAAGCGCAGCTTGAGCCGCATCATGGCGCGCGCCTGCTCGGGCGCGACGCCGGTGGCGAGGATCTCCTCCTCGGAGATCAGGCCGTAATTGCCGCGATAGATGTATTGCATCTGCGACTCGACCGCGTCGCGGCGGCCGATCAGCAGCGGCTTCACGCCGGTGTTGCACGGATGCTTCGGCAGCATCATGCCCTGCCGATACAGCATCTGGAGCACCGGGAACTCCGCCATGTTGCAGAACGCGCCGTGCTGCACCATGACGTCCGACAGCAGGATCGCGTTGGGCCCGGTCTCGCAGGCGACGCCGCCGATCTCGGTCGGACGGATCAGGTTGCGGCGCGCCAGATGCTTGACGCTGTCGGCCGGGCAGCCGCACAGGATGCGGAGATCCGCCGCGGGAATCTCGACCCATGAGATCCCGGGCGCGATCTCGATGCGGGTGATGTGGCTCATGGCGGTGCGGCGCGCGGCGGCGCTGCGCTCAGCCGTGCGTCCAGGCGCTCGCCGGCGGGAAGCCGACGGCGCGCTTGCGCATCGTCGCCTCGAGCAGCGCGAAGGTCGCCTCGGGCAGCTCGTCGAACTTGACCGCGAGCGTGTGCTTGTCCGGGTTCAGCTTGATGACGTGGCCGATGAACAGGCCGGGGTCCTTGGGGTCGTCGGTCCAGATCATGCCGTTGAGGCGCTCGCCGTCCTTGAGCGCGCCGCGATAGCCGCCGAGCAGCAGGCCGGACAGCGACCAGTTGAGCGTGATGCGCGCGAGGCCGAGCCGCATCGGCGGCGCCGGCCGCCGGTTGCTGAACTCGAGCAGCTTGTGGCCGCGCTCGCTGAGCCACACGAAGCGCGCGATCAGCCCGCCGCGCTCCAGGTCGAGCCCCTCGATCTCGGCCTCGAACAGCCCGTGGTCCGTCGTGCCCTCGAAGCTGAACACGCCGGCCAGGACCTCGCGCTGGTGGAGGCCGTCGAGAAGCTTGCGCGGAGCATCGGCGAGCGTGAAGCCGCCGGTCGTCCAGATCTTGGCCTCGCACTCGGCGTCGTGCAGATCGACCAGCAGCGCCTGCCCGGCGTAGCGCTTGTCGCGCACCCCCGCCGTCGTCGTTCCTCGAGAATCGGTCGCCATGGTCGCCCCCATCCCTTGCCGGGGCAAATCTTGGCCGAGATCGGCCGCCGGCCTCGTTGACCTGAATCAAGTGCGCGGTCGATGGCCGGGCCCCGCGGCCGGCCCCCGGCTCACCGGAAGGCCGCCAGCACCCCCAGCGTCTGGTCGATGTCGGCCGCGGTGTGATCGGCGCAGATCTGGAAGCGGATCTCCTCGTCGCCGCGCGGCACGACCGGGAAATTGAGCCCGGTGGCCAGCACGCCCGCCTGCCGCAGGTGGCGGACCAGCGCCGCGGTGCGCGCGGAATCGCGCACCATCACGGGCACGATCGGGTGCCCGCCCGCCACGGTCTCGAGCCCGAGCCGCGCCAGGCCGGCACGGAAGCGCGCCGCCATGGCGCCGAGATGCTGCAGGAGCTCGCGGCCGCGCGGGCTGTCGACGATCGCGAGCGCCTCGGCGGCGGCCGCCGCCTCGCCCGGCGAGATCGGGTTGGAGTAGACGTAGAACGGCGAGGTCTCGCGCAGATAGTCGATCGCGGCGGCGCTCGCGGCGACGTAGCCGCCGTTGACGCCGAGCGCCTTGCCGAGCGTGCCGATCAGGACGTCGGCGCGCGCGCCGGCGACCTCCTCGGTGCCGCGGCCGGTCGCGCCGAACGCGCCGACGCCGTGCGAATCGTCGACCACGACGACGACGTTCTCCGCGAAGGCGCGGTCGTGGCGCGCGGCGATCGCCATGATCTCGGCGAGCGGCGCGTGGTCGCCCCGCATGCTGAAGACGCCGTCGGTCACCACGACGGCGCGGCGGCAGCCGGCGGCGGCCTGCGCGAGCAGCGCCTCGAGCGTGCCGGTGTCGAGATGCGGATAGACGTGGCGCTCGCGCGGCCGCGCCAGCCGGATCGCGTTGATGATGCAGTTGTGGTTGAGCGCGTCGCTGATCACCGCGGTCTCCGGCGTGATCAATGCCGGCAGGGTGCCCATCATCGCGGCGTAGGCCGAGCTGAAGATCATCGCCGCCGGACGCCCGTGGAACCCGGCGAGCCGGCGCTCGAGCTCGAGATGCGCGGTCCAGGTGCCGCTGATGAAGCGCACCGCGCCCGGTCCGGTGCCGTAGCCGGCGACCGCCGCGTGCTCGGCCGCGACGACGCGCGCATGCAGCGACAGGCCGAGATAGTTGTTGGCGTTCATGCGCAGGAACCGCGCGTCGCCCTCGCCGTCGAGCCGGAAGCGCGGGCCGCTCCCGCCGCCGGCCGGCTCGACGCCGGCGATCGCGCTCTCGCGCCCCTTGGCGCGGCCCTCGGCGGCGAGCCGCGCGAGCTCGGCCGTCAGGATGCCGTCGAGGCGGTCTTGGGGCATGCGGACCTCCCTGCTCTGGCGGCTCAGCGCGCGGCGGTGAGCCGGGCGCCGAGCTGCTCGATCATGTCGCGCGTCATCGCGGCGAGATCCCAGGCCGGTGTCCAGCCCCATTCGGCGCGCGCCGCGCCGTCGTCGATCGAGCGCGGCCAGGAGTCGGCGATCGCCTGGCGCACCGGATCGACCGCGTAGTCGATGACGAAATCCGGGATGTGGCGGCGGATCTCGGCGGCGAGCTGCGCCGGCGTGATGCTCATCGCCGCCAGGTTGAAGGCGTTGCGGTGCGCGAGACGCGCCGGGTCGGCCGCCATCAGGGTCTCGATCGCGGCCAGCGCGTCCGGCATGTACATCATCTCGATCGCCGTGTCGGGCCGCAGGAAGCAGGTGTAGTGGCGGTAGCGGATCGCCTGGTGGAAGATCTCGACCGCGTAGTCGGTGGTGCCGCCGCCCGGCGGCGCCACGTGCGAGATCAGCCCGGGCAGCCGGAGCCCGCGCACGTCGACGCCGAAGCGGCGCGCGTAGTAGTCGCACAGCAGCTCGCCCGCGACCTTGGTGACGCCGTACATCGTGGTCGGGCGCTGCGGCGTGTCCTGCGGCGTGCGCTCGCGCGGCGTGGTCGGCCCGAAGGCGCCGATCGAGCTCGGGAAGAACACCGCGCAGCGATGCTGCCGCGCGACCTCGAGCACGTCGTAGAGCCCGCCCATGTTGAGCGTCCAGGCGGCCTGCGGCTTGTCCTCGGCGACCGCCGACAGCATGGCGGCGAGGTGGTAGATCGTGCCGACGCCGTAGTGGCGCACGACGTCCTGGATCTGCGCCGGGCGCGTGCAGTCGACGTGCTCGAAATGCCCCAGCCCGACATGATTCGGCCCGACGCGACCGGGCGCGGCACTCGGCATGCGGACGTCGCTCGCGATCACGTCGTCGGCGCCGTGGCGCGCACGGAGCGCGGGCACCAGCTCCGATCCGATCTGGCCGAGCGCGCCGGTGACCAGGATGCGCGCCATCAGGTCGCCGGGTGCCGCGGCTTGTGGCCGTGGGTCACCGGCACGAAGCGCACCGGGAATTGCGACCGGTAGACCGCCCGGTCGCCCTCCTTGTGGACCACGGTGAGGATCTGCGAGCCGTCGCCGGCGTCCAGCGGCGCCACCAGCCGGCCGCCCGGCTTGAGCTGGGCGAGCAGCGCCGGCGCGACGCTCGGCGCCGCCGCCGTGATCATGATGGCGTCGAACGGCGCGTGCTCGGGCCAGCCCTCGGTGCCGTCGCCGGCGCGCACCTGCACGTTGTCGCAGCCCAGCCGCACCAGCGTCTCGCGCGCCTGCACCGCGAGCTCGGGCACGATCTCGATGCTGTAGACCGCGCGCGCGAGCCGCGCCAGCACGGCCGCCTGGTAGCCCGAGCCGGTGCCGATCTCGAGCACGGTATGATCCGGCGCGAGCTCGAGCAGCTCGGTCATGATCGCGACGATGAAGGGCTGCGAGATCGTCTGGCCGTAGCCGATCGACAGCGGATGGTTGAGGTAGGCGAGGTCGCGCTCGAGCTCGGGCACGAAGGCGTCGCGCCGGACCTCGTGCAGCGCGGTGCGCACGCGGTCCGACAGCGCGTGCCGGCCGGTGTGATGCGCCGTCGCGCGAACGTCGTCGTCGATCGCCGCCAGCATCGCGTCGATGTCGCCCGTCGGCATCGGCAGCAGCCAGGGCATCCGCTTGCGGGACGGCGGCATGGTCGGCCTATTCGTCCATCATGGTTTCGACGCGGCGGTTGAGCGCCCGGGCCTCCTCGGTCGCGCCGACGACCGCGGGCCGCTCCTTGCCGTAGCTCGTGACCTTGAGGCGGCCGGATTCGATGCCGAGCCCGACCAGGTAGCTGCGGACCGCGTCGGCGCGCCGCGCGCCCAGCGCCAGGTTGTATTCGCGCGTGCCGCGATCGTCGGTATTGCCGGCCAGCATGAAGACGGTGTCGGGATGGCCGCGCATCCAGTCGGCCTGGCGCTGCAGCACGGCCGGCGCGTCGCCCTCGAGCGCGGCGCTGTCGAACGCGAAGAACACCCGGTCGCCGGCGTCGAGGCCGGTGTTGCGCGCCGAGGTCTCGTCGGTGCGCGCGTGGAACGGCGACGCGCCGGTCGGGGACGCCGCGCCAGGCGCCGCCGGTCCGGCGGTCTCGCAGGCCGCGAGAGCCCCCATGATGACCAAGGCCAATGCCAGCGCCCGCGTCCGCATCGCTCACTCCCTCGCCTGACGTCGCGCAGCAGTCTCGGTCAGGCCGCGGCGGCGGCCCTTGATCTGCGTCAAGCGGCGCGGCTCGCGGCGTCGCGCCCGGCGCGGCCGTAGCGGACCACGCCGATCTTCTGCACGGTGACGAGGCCGTTCTCGATCATGGCGTCGACGACCGGCAGGAACGCCTGGATCTTCTCGTCGGTGTCGACGATGTCGATCACGACCGGCAGGTCCTCCGACAGCCGCAGCACGATGCCGAGCGCCTTGCTGGCCGGCCCGTAGGCCAAGAGCCCGCGCGTGACCGTGGCGCCCGCCAGCTCCATCGCCCGCGCCTTGAGGACGATCTGGTCGTAAAGCGGGCGATCGTCATAGACGTCGTCGTAGCCGACGAAGATGCGCAGCAAGGTCGCGTCGCAGGGGGCATGCATGGGCGTCGTCTCCTTCGCGTGACCGCGGATCACGATGCACCTCTACCCCGCCGCGCCGGCGCGGCGCCTTGAGCCAGGTCAAGACGGCGGCGCGGCACAGTTGATTCACATCAAGGTGCCGGCGGGCGCGCCGGGTCTTAGATTTCCCGACTGCTTGCACGCGAGGTCCTGCCATGACACGCATGACTCCCCCGGTCTCGGGGCGCGCTTGCACGGCGATGACACGGCGCCAGGCCGGCGCCGGCCTGCTCGCCAGCGCGGCGGTCGCCGCGGCGCCCGCGGTGGCGCGCGCCCAGGCCGGCCC
>DATJNS010000134.1:0-24244 GCA_035507915.1 Candidatus Sulfotelmatobacter sp. | reverse complement strand
CGCCCGGGCGAAGTCGGGTCGGAGGACGATCGCCTGACGATGACAGGCCAGCGCCTCGTCGTGACGGTTCGCCGCCTGCATCACGGTGCCGAGATCGTTGAGCCTCTCCGCCGAGTTCGGATCGCGAGCCAGCGCCTGGCGCATCAGCGTCGCCGCCTCGTCCAGTCTGCCCTGCCGGGCGCGCAGCAATCCGAGGCCGTGCAGCGCCTCGACATCATCGCCCTGCGTCTTAAGCGCCGACAGGTAGAGCGCCTCAGCCTCGGCGAACTGGCCGCGATCGCGCAGCATCGCCGCTTGGGTGACGGACCGCGCCCCATCGCCTCCCGGCGGTTCGCTGTCGATCAGGTGGGCGCCCGCGGACTCGATGCCCAGGGCGTCGAGCAGCGGCGTCAGCAAGTTGGCGTACGGCCGCCAGCGAGCGATCGAGCTCCGGTAGATCGGCTGGCGGACCTGGGTCGCGCTCGCCGTGCGCACGGTCCGCTCGGTAGCATGGAAGGTGAGACAGGCCGGGTCCCACGCCAACCCGCTATGGTCGAGCATCCGGCGCGCCTGCGCTTCCAGATCGTCGACCACGTCCTCGTAGCGCACCTCGAGCATGATGCCGGGCGGCAGCACGGTGCGCCAATGCGCCATCACGGCCTCATAGGCGCGGTAATAGCGGCCCAACTCGCCGAGCTCCCGGCTGAAGGGCTGGGTGTCGCCCAGGAACCTGTTGCTGAAGCATGACAGGCAGGTATCGATCGGGTCGCGGCGCACGTGGATGATCCGGGCATCGGGCAGCGCCAGATGGATCAGCCCGACGTAAGCGAAGTTGATTGGGAGCTTGTCGGTGATGCGTGCGGCGTTCGGGGCCAGGGCCCGGATGCGCTGCAGATAGGACGCGCCGAGCTCGCGCAGCTGCGCGGCATCGAGGCCGGCCGCGAGCTCGGGATAGCGCACCGAGGGCACGTCGCCCGGCCCGTGCGACAGCCCCGCCACCAGGGTCCGAAAATCCTCGAGCTCCCCCGCGCCGAAGACCTCGGGATGGCTCGCCAGGATCTGCTCGACCAGCGTCGTCCCGGAGCGCGGCATGCCGACGATGAACAGCGGCACCGGCGACGCCGCGCCGAGCCCGCGCAGCCGCACCATCATCGCCGGCGTGAACACCGCACGGATGCGATCGAACCGGCCGAGCGTCTCCGCCTCGTCATACGCCGTGTGTCGGCGCTTGAGCTCGTTGGCCGTCAGCAGCTGCGCGAACGATCGCTCATGCTGGCCGAGATCGGCGTACGCCTTGGCGAGCGCGAAATGGAGACTCGCCCGGTCCGGCTCACTTAGCGCGCGCGTGTCCCGCGCGATCGCTTCCATCGCCGCCACGTGCGGGTCGCCGTCGGCGAACCGTTTGAGATAGGCCAGCGCCACGTAGAATTCGACGCGGCGCGGCGCCAGCTCGACGGCGACCTCGATCGCCCGGCGAGCCTCGTCAAAGCGACCGAGCATCCCCAGCGCCGCCGCGGCGCCTTGGTAGAGCTCGGGGTCATCCGTGCCGTTGGCGAGCGCCCGCTCGTAGCAGACGAGCGCCTCGGTTTCGCGCCGCTCAGCCATCAGCGCGTTGCCCAAGTTCGAGGCCGCCGCGCCGTACATCGGATCGATCGCCAGCGCCCCCTCGTAGCAGGCGATCGCCTCGGATCGGCGGCCCAGCGCCACGAGGGCGACGCCGAGATTGTTGTGCGCCTCGGCATGGTCCGGCCGCAGGGCGAGGATTCGCTCGAAGCAGGTCATCGCGGCCCCCGTGCGCTTGAGCACCAAGAGCCCGCAGCCGAGCCCGTTGAGCGCGATGACGTCGTCCGGTCGCACGGCCAGCGCTTTCTCGAAGCAGGCCACGGCCGCGTCAATGCGACCCGAGCCATGCAGCAGACCGCCCCAATCGATGAGCGCGTCCGGAAAATCCGGGCGGAGCGCGACGGCGCGACCGAAGCACGCGACGGCATCCTCGACGCGGGAGAGGGCCGCAAATGTCCGGCCTAGATGATGATGGGTTTCCGCGACGTCCGGTCGGATGGCGAGCGCCTGTGCGAAGCAGGGCGCGGCTTCGGCGTGACGGCCCTGCGCCGCCAGCGCGACGCCCAGATTGTGATGCGCTTCGGCGAGGCCCGGCTCGAGCGCAACCGCCGTTCGATAGGGCTCGAGCGCCTCGTCGAGCCGACCGAGTGCCTGCAGCGCTGTCGCGAGATTGTAATGCGCCCGGGCAAAGCCAGGTCGGAGCGCGATCGCCTGGCGATGCGGAACCAACGCGTCGTCATGGCGGTTCGCCGCCTGCATCACGACGCCAAGATCGTTGAGCATCTCCGCCGCAAGCGGTTCGCGGGCCAGCGCCTGGCGGATCAGCGCCGCCGCCTCGTCAAACCTGCCTTGTTGGGCGCGCAGCAGACCGAGGCCGTGAAGCGCCCCGACATGATCGGGCTCCGTCCGCAGCGCGGAGACGTAGAGCGCCTCGGCCTCGGCGAGCCGGCCTTGCGTCTGCCGCACCGCAGCCTCGGTGACCGCGCGGGCCGCGGCGTCCGGCAGCGGCTCGTGGCTCGTCACGCTATCGTCGTGCGGTCGACGCCGAGGGCGTCGAACAAGGGCGTGAGCAGGTGAGCGTACGGCCGCCAGCGCGCGACCGAGCTGCGGTAGATCGGCTGGCGGACCTGGACCGCGCTTGCCGTGCGCACCGGCCTTTTGGCGGCGTGGAACGCGAGACAGGCGGGATCCCACGCCAATCCGCAGTGGGCGACCAGCCGGCGCGCCTGACCTTCGAGGTCGTCGACGACGTCCTCGTAGTTCACGTCGAGCATGACGCCGGCCGGCAGCACGGCACGCCAGTGCTCCATGACCGCCTCGTAGGCGCGATAGTAGCGCCCCAGTTCGCCCAGCTCGTAGCTGAACGGTTGCCGGTTGCCTGCGAAGTTCGTGCTGAAGCAGGAGAGACAGGTATCAACCGGGTCGCGACGGACGTGGACGATCCTGGCGTCAGGCAGCGCCAAATGGATTAGCCCGACATTGAAGAAGTTGAACGGCAGCTTGTCGGTGACGCGCGCCGCGCCGAGCGCCGATGGCCGAATCCTTTCGAGATAATCCATGCCGAGCTCGCGAAGCTGGCCTGCCGACAGCTCATTGGCGTCGTCCGGCAACGCAAGCGGTCGCCCATCGGGCCGGGTCAGCCGGGATGCCGCCGCCGGAAAGTCTTCGAGCTCCCCCGCACCGAAGACCGAGGCATGGCTCGCGAGGATCTGCTCGACCAAAGTCGTGCCCGATCGCGGCATGCCGACGATGAAGACCGGCACGGGCGACGCGGCACCTGAGCCGCGATGGCGCTTCATCAGGTCGGCGCTGAAAACGATAGACACCCGTTCGAGGAAGCCCAGGGTCTTCGTCTCGTCGTACGCGATCGTACGGCGCTTGAGCGCGTTGGCCGTGGCTGCGTGTTGGAACGACCGGTCGTGGTCGGCTGTATCGTCATAGACCTTGGCCAACGCAAAATGCAGGCTGGCCTGAACGCCCTCGCCGAACGAACTCATGTTCTGTGCGAGCGCTTCCATTCTCGCCGTGTGTGCATCATTGGCGGCAAAGCGCTTGATCCTGGCCAGCACATGGTAGAGGTCGGGACGACCGGGCGACAGCGCGATCGCCGCCTCGGCGGCCCGTTGAGCATCCTCGAGACGGCCGAGCGCCTGCAGGTTCGACGCGACGCTGCAGTAGGTGTCGGGATCGCGCGACGGGCTGGCCAAAGCACGCTCGTAGCAAGCCGTCGCCTCGGCCTCGCGACGCCGGCTCATCCAAGCATTACCCAGATTCGCCCATGCCGCGCCGTGGTTGGGGTCGATCGCAAGCGCGCGTTGATAGCACGCGATCGCGTCGTCCTGGCGCCGCAACGCTGCGAGGGCGGTCCCCATGTTGCTATGCGCGTCCGCCAAGTTGGGGCGGATGGTGATCGCGCGCTCGAAACAGGGCAGAGCCTCCCGAGGATGTTCGAGGGAGAGCCGCGTAAGACCGAGGTTGTTGTGCGCTTCGGCGTAGTCCGGCCGGATCGCCAGCGCTCGCTCGAACCCGGCGATGGCCGAATCGTGACGGCCTTGAACGAGGCGCAGAAGACCGAGGTTGGTAAAAGCCTCCGCGAAGTCGGGTCGCAGCGCGATCGCACGCTCAAAACACTCCGCCGCCCCGTCGCGCCCCAAGGTCTGGAGTGCTTTACCCAGATTATTTAGGGCCGCGGCAAACTGCGGGCGCAGGGCGAGCGCACGCTCGAAGCACGCGGCGGCAGCGGCATGACGGCCGAGCACCGCGTTCAAGACGCCAAGATTGTTTTGCAGATCGGCGTCGCCCGGATTGGCCGCCGCGGCCGCCTCGAACGCTCGGCATGCTTCCTCCATCCGGCCAAGCGCGTGCAGCATCCCGCCTAGGTTGTTCTGAGCCTCGACATGGGTGGGATCGAGCGCGACCGCCTGCCGAAGCAAGATGACACCGTCGTCGAGCTTGCCCTGCTGCGCCCGCGCGATCGCGAGGCCGTAGAGCGCTCCAAAGTGATCGGGCAGGCTGCGCAGCACGGAACGGTAGATCGCCACGGCAGCATCGAGCTGGCCGCGCGTGCGGAACGCATCGGCCTTCTCGATGGAGCGCGCGACCTTCCGGCTCGGCAGCGGCCGCCCGGTGCCCACCGCGTCAGTCATTAGCCGTCGTCGCCCCCGCCGCTGCGGAACGTCCGATCCGGCGGTCGACCAGCGCCTCGACGGCCCGGAAGATCCGCGGGACGTAGCGGTGCTTGTAGGGATAGATCTCGATCGGATCCCACAGGTGCACGAGCATCGCCGCATCGATCTCGAACACGAGCACGCGACCCTCGGCATCGAGCGTGCAATCCATGCCGGCGTAATCGAGGCCGCAGCGCGCGGCGATCGCCCGCAGCGCGTCGACCGCCGCACCCGTGAAGACGTTCGACAGGTCGGCGAGGAAGCGCTCTTCCTCGGCGCGCATCCAGACGAAATTGGGCGTGTCCGCGTTGAGGTAGTGGATCATCCAGCGCTCCGAGATCGCCAGATGGCACGGATAGGGCACGCCGTCGACGAACATCACGCGGTACTTGCGGTAGAACCCGTCGGGGCTGCGATAGTCGACGAACGGCGCCACGTAATAGCCGGGCGGTTCGACGCGCGCGAGGTAGTCGGCGAGCTCACCCGCCGTCTCGATCCGCGCCAGGTCGACGCCGGCGTGCGATTCGATGGGTCGGATCACGACCGGCAAGGCCATGCCGCGCGACCGCAGCGCGTCCAGGGGCGACGACGCGGCCAGCAGCTCGGTGCGCGTCAGCCGCGCGGTTGGCGGGAAATGGCAGCCCGGGATGTCGGCGAACAGGCGCGCGGCGCCGTCGCGCGACAGCCGACGCACCCGCGCCGGATCGTTGAGCGCCGGTTTCGATTGCGCGGCGGTGAACGCCTCGGCGGCGGCGAGCGCGGGCAACGCGCGCTCGGATTCCGAGATCGCGTTGAACACCACGTCGTAGGGCGGCAGCTCGCCTTGCGCCGGCGCCGCGTGCCCGGCGACGAAGTAGAGGTCGTGCAGCGTGTAGTGCGCCCGATCGAACAGGAGATCGAGCGGGATGTTGGTCTGCAGGTCGCCGGGCGCCTTGAGGACCAGGATCGTGGCGCGCGGCGCGCCGCCGACGCATGGCTGCGTGAAGAGCCGGCAGACCTCGAGCGCCGCCAGCTGATGCGCCAGCGCCTCGTCGCGCTGCTGGGCGACCTGCAGCAGCTGGAACAGCGCCATGCGCGCCTGCACATTGCGCGGGTCGAGCCGCACCACCGCGCGAAACTGCTCGATCGCGCCCGCCTGGTCGCCCTTCGAGATGAGAGCGAAGGCGAGCCCCGCGTGGGCAGGCAGGTGCGCCGGATCGAGCTCGATGGCGCGACCGAACGCGACCACGGCCTCATCGAGCCGGGCGGACTGAAACAGCGCCACCGCCAGGTTGTTGTGCAGCACCGCGTCGTCGGGCGCCAGCGCGACGGCCTCCCGGAACGCCGCGGCCGCCTCGCTCCAGCGGCCCTCGCCCGCCAGACTCTCGCCCCGGCGCGCCGGCCCGGTGGCCTGCTCGGTGGCGCTCACCGGCCCTTCGGGTACAGCGACTGCTCGAGGGCGTCGCAGAGCAGGTGACCGAGCGTGATGTGCATCTCCTGGATCCGCGGCGTGCTGTCGGACGGCACGATCAGGAGCGGGTCGGCGAGGCCGACCAGCGCGCCGCCATCGCGTCCGGTGAGCGCCGTCGCGGCCAAGCCGCCGGCGCGCGCCGCCAAGAGGGCGCGGGTCACGTTGGCGCTCTTGCCCGACGTCGAGATGCCGATCGCGACGTCCCCCGGCCGACCCAGCGCCTCGATCTGGCGCGAGAAGACCTGGTCGAAGCCATAATCGTTGCCGAGCGCTGTGAGCGAGGAGCTGTCCGTGGTGAGCGCCAGCGCGGCGATTGCCGGGCGGTCGCGCAGGTAGCGGCCGGTCAGCTCGGTCGCCAGATGCTGGGAGTCCGCGGCGCTGCCGCCGTTGCCGAAGAACAGCAGCTTGCCGCCTGCCGCCAAGGCGGCGTGGCAGACCTCGAACAGGCGGCGGAACTCGCCGCGCAGACGTTCTGCGGTCGCGCCGGCCACCGCGGCGTGCTCGGCGAACTGCGTGGCGAACATCGACGTGACGTCGATCATGCTGCGAACCCAATCTGGCGACGCGCGATGCTAGGGCCGAGGCTTTAACGCTTTCCTCGGGCGGGCCCAGCGGCGCCGGGAAGCTACGCTCCGGCTCCGGTCTTTGCCACCGGTTTCCCATCCCTCGCGTCCCCGGCACGCTGGGCAGGACTTGCCGGCCTCATAGCAGGAGTTACCGGTCCGCGGCCGCCCTCACGACGCAGTCGATCGAAGAAAGTGCCTTCTTTTCAATATCTTATAAACAGGCATGGGGATGGCGTGACGGTTGCAAGAGGGCCGCCGTAGCGTTTTGGTGGCCCAATGGATGTCTCCCTGGTCGGCCTGGTCTCTTCGGAGCCTGGCGCGCCCGCGAAGTCCGAGTCCCCGTCGCCCGACGCCCAGCTGTTCGACCAGCTGCTGGCGGAGGGCGCGGCCGCCAATGCCGTGCCCCCGCCGCCGGCCCCGCCGCCCGTCAATTACCAGCCGGCTGCGTTGCCGCCCCGCACCGATTCCGATCCGCAGCCCCCGCCGAGCAGCTCGAGCCAGCAATCGCCGGGCGCCGACGCGGGTCCAGCCAGCACACGGGCGCCAACACCCGCTGGGGAGCAGAGTTCGCAGTCCGGCTCGCAGTCGGGGACGTCCGGCCAGTCCGGCCAGTCGAGCAACGACGCCGCGAGCGGTAGCTCGTCGAGCGCGCCCGCGACGTCCGGCACGAGCCAGGGCAGCACCACCACGAGCAACACGTCGCAGACCGGGTCTTCCGGCCAAAGCGGCACCGCGAGCCAGACCCAGACAGGGTCCGCCAGCCAGACCGACGGCAGCAATCAATCCGGCAGCAGCAGCCAGACGGCCGGCGGGACGAAGGGCACAGACAGCCAAACGAAGGCCGGGACGGCCGGCACCGACGGCCAGACCACCGCCACGGGCGACAAGACACAGACCACAGATGCCTCGAGCGCCGCGGCAGCGGTGCCCGTCATCGCGACGCTCATCGCCGTCGCGGCGGCCGAGGCGACCTCAGGCACGTCGACCACCGGAACCAAGCCGGCGACGGCCGCGCCGCAGCCGACCGGCCCGAGCGTGCCGACGCCCGATCCAACCTCCGCATTGGGTGCGCCCGCCCAGACCGGCAATACCGCCGCCGCTTCGGGCAGCGCGCCCGCCGCCGGTGGCGGCGGGACGACACCCGCGACGCCCAGCGAGGCCGAGACCCTGGCGGCCGATTTCGCGGCGTTCGCCGCGGCGGGCACTGCCGCCTCGGCCGCCAACGCCGGCGCCACCGCAAACGCCGCGTCGGCCGCGACGACCAATTCCGCGACCGCCGGTACGGGCAAGACCGCCGCCCAGGTCCTGGCGCAACTCAACAGCGCCAACGTCGAGGTCCAGATCGCGGCCGCGGACGATCCCGGGCAGTCGGGGTTCGGCAACCTGGCGAACGGCAGCGGCACGCCGGGCGGCGCGCCGGCTACCACCACGCCCGCGGCGACCACCGGCACCGCCGGCGCCCTGTCCGGCGACACGCTGCTGCTGTCACAGCTCGGCGAGGCCGCCCATCAGACCGACGCGGCCGCCGCGAGCGCGGGCACCGAGGCGTCGGGGCTGCTGCCCGGCGACGCCAATGCGGTGGCCGTCGGCGGCACGACCACGCCCCAGAGCACGACGCCGTCGGCTGCCGCGAGCGCGCCGCCTCCGGCGCGGCCGACGGCGCCGCTACTGCCGCTGCTCGATCAGATCCTGCCCAATCTGAGCCAGGCGGCCAATGGCGACGGCAGCGGCCGCTTCACCATCCAGCTGCGCCCGCCCGAGCTCGGCAAGGTCCAGGTCGATCTCAAGATCGACGACACCGGCCATGTCACGGCCACGATCACGGCCGACCATCAGGACACGTTGTCGCTGCTGCAGCGCAACTCGCATCAGCTCGAGCAGGCGCTCAACGACGCCGGGCTGTCGACCAACAACGGCGACCTGCAGTTCTCGCTGAGCGGCGACAGCCACGGCACCACGTTCGACGAGCCCAACTCCAACAGCTTCACCAACGCGGGCGCTGCGGCCGCTGCCGCCGCGCCCGTCGACGACCCCACGACCCCGGCGATGACCCGGCAGATCGCCGGACTGAGCCTGGTCGATGTCCACGTTTAGGCCGCGCGAGACCGAAGAAGGACCGCCGTCATGACCGTCGCCCCCACCGCTCCCGCCGCTTCGACGCTGGCCTCGCAGTCCGGAACCGCCGGCACGTCCGGCTCGACCGCCTCGGCCAGCTCTGCGACCAGCTCGACCAATGCGCTCAATCAGCTGGCCAGCAACTTCAACCAGTTCCTGACCCTGCTGACCACGCAGCTGCAGAACCAGGATCCGCTGTCGCCGATGGACTCGACGCAGTTCACGCAGCAGCTGGTTGCGATGACCGGGGTCGAGGCGCAGATCAACGGCAACGCCAAGCTGGACACGTTGATCGCGCAAGGCAAGTCCGAGCAGCTCACCTCGGCCGCCGGCTTCATCGGCGACACGATCACGGCGACCGGCACCCAGGCCTGGCTCGACGCCAACAACGACCCGGTGCAGATCGGCTACAGCCTGCCGAGCGCGGCTTCCGTGGTGCTCGTCCAGATCTCCGACAGCAGCGGCAACGTCGTGGCCAATCTTTCGGGCCCGGTCAGCCAGGGCGCCAACACGGTCAGCTGGAACGGCCAAAACGACCAGGGCTCGGCGATGCCGTCGGGCGTCTACAACGTGCAGGTCCAGGCGCTCGACCAGAACTCGCAGCCGATCACCAGCGGCATCACGCAGTCGATCATCGGCACGGTCACCAACGTGACCACCGACTCCAGCAATGACACGGAGCTGGCGATCGGCGGCCTGACGGTGCCGCTGACCTCGGTGACCGCCATCCAGAAACCGACCGGAGCATAGGGGCGCACAGGCCGCCCCGGAACTTTAGACGAGGAGTCGAACGATGGGTGTTTACGGAGCCTTGTTCTCTGCGGTGTCCGGCCTCAAGGCCGAAGCGCAAGAGATGGGCGTCATCTCGGACAACGTCTCGAACGCGAACACGGTCGGCTACAAGGCCAGTGTCGACAAGTTCGAGACCCTGGTGACATCGCCCGCCACCACCACGACCTACACCCCCGGCGGCGTGCTGAGTCGACCGTTCTCCTACGTCAGCCAGCAAGGCCTGATGGAGGCGACGCAGTCGCAGACCGACATCGGCATCAGCGGCAACGGCTTCATCCCGGTGACCAGCAGCGTCATGCCCGGCGGCACCCTGGACACCCAGGTGAACAACGTCTACACCCGCGCGGGCTCGTTCACCGTCGACAAGAACGGCAACCTGGTGAACTCGGCGGGCTTCTACCTGCTCGGCGTGCCGATCAACCAGACCACCGGCCAGCCGAGCATCTCAAACCCTTCGGTGCAAAGCCTGTCGCTGGTCAATGTCGGCACCCTGACGGGCATCGCCAAAGGCACGTCGGAGCTGTCGATCGGCGCCAACCTGCCGGCCGTCGAGACCGAAAACACGCCGTTGTCAATCGGCGGACTGGTCCAGCAGAGCGTCGCCGCCGGCACTGTGCTGCTCACCGACGGCAACACGTACGATGTGACCAGCTCGACCGGCGGCGAATACGCGCTCAGCAACGTCACCTATACAGAGTCGACGCTCGGCACCGCGACCGGCGCGACCGTCACGGTGACGGCAAATATCGCGGCGGTCGGCAGCGCCTCGCCAGTGACCTTTCCGGCAGTTGGCCCAGGTACGGGCGCAGTGCTCGGCACCTTCACCGTGACGGCGACCGGCTCGACCTTCGTGGCCGGCACGGGCGCTACCATGCAGGACGGCGGCATCTTCCAGCCGACCATCGACGGGTCGCAATTGAAGATGGCGGCGGCGGCGGCCACCGGCAGCACGTTCACCCAAGTCGGTATCGATCCGCAGGACGTCACCTCGGTGGTCTATGACAGCCTCGGCGTCGCCCAGAACTTGACGCTCCAGTTCTCCCGCGACGGTGCCCCAAATTCGAACCAGTGGGGTGTCACGGTCCAGAGCCTGAAGAACGTGCAAACCGGCGCGTCGTCAACCACCACGACGCTTCCAGCGTTTATCGACGGCACTGCCGACGCCGCCAGCGCTGCCGTCACGACGATCCCCGCCACGGCGACCGTCACCTTCAACACCAACGGCACGATCGCCGCCGGCGCGCCGAGCTCGATCGGCGGCGCTGCGGGCCTGGTGATGACCGACGGCGCGGCCAATTTCGGCGGCACGGGGTTCAACCTCAATCTCGGCACGGCGAACACGCCGAGCGGCATGACGCAGTACGACGACAAGTTCGCCATCTCGTTCCTCAACCAGAACGGGCTGGCGTTCAGCTACCGTACCGGCGTCGCGTTCGACTCGAGCGGCACGGTCAGCGCGGTCTTCAGCAACGGCACCACGATCCCGCTGTACCAGATCCCGCTGGTCAACTTCGCCAACGTCGACGCGCTCGAGGCCGAGACCGGCAACGTCTACTCGCAGACGGTCGGCTCGGGCGAAGCGGTCTCCAATTTCGCCGGATTGGGCGGGGTCGGCACCGTGACGCCGTCGGCCCTCGAGCAATCGACCGTCGACCTGTCGACCGAGTTCGCCAACATGATCATCACGCAGCGGTCGTTCTCGGCCAACGCGCGGACGATCACGACGGCGGCAACCGAGCTCAGCGAGGTCGTCAACCTGATCCGCTAGGCGGGGCAGGCTGACGAGTTAGCCCATGAGCCTGATCGGCGCTTTCATCGCGGGAGTCACCGGGGTCGACGCCCAGTCGACCGCGATGGATGCGATCTCGGACAACATCTCGAACGCCAACACGGTCGGCTACAAGACGACCCGTGTCCTGTTCCAAACGCTGGTCAGCCGGACGGACGCGCCGACCACCGAGGGTGCGAGCGGGGCCATCCCGTTCAACGACGCACCCGGCGGCGTCACGCCGACCCCGCAGATGCTGGTGAACCAGCAGGGCCTGCTCACGGCATCATCGTCGAGCACCGACCTCGGCATCAGCGGCAACGGCTTCTTTCCGGTCACCTCGGTGAATTCGGTCAATCCGGCGAATGGCGCGATCCTGCAGGGCGCCACCCTGGCAGTCACGCGTGCCGGATCGTTCAACCTGGACGCCAACGGCTTCCTGGAGAACTCGTCGGGCTTCGTGGCGCTCGGCGTGCCCGTCGGCACCGCGCTGCCGAACAGCCTGACCGGATTGGTGCCAGTCCAGCTCAATCCGGGACCCACCGTGACGATCGCGGGTTCGGCGACCACGCAAGTGTCGCTCGCCGGCAATCTGCCGGCCAGCGACGCGACCGGCGCCACCGAGAACATGTCGGCCTCGGTGTTCGACTCCGTGGGCAACGGCTACTCGCTCAACATCCAATTCACCAAGACGGGCGCCGACGCCTGGTCGGCGCAGGCCACCAGCATCACGCAGACCAATACCAGCAACCCCCCGGTCACCGGGGCGGTCGCCGGCACGCCGATGGCGCTGACCTTCGGCACCAACGGCGAGTTGACCAGTGGCGGTACCGGCTCGCTCGGCACGATCACGCTGTCGAACGGCCAGTCCCTGAGCCCGAATTTCAACCTCGTCGGCAGCAACCCCAACCTCACCGCCGTGACCCAGTTCGACAGCTCGGTGGCGGAAGCCGGCGCGACGCAGAATGGCACCGCGACGGGCTACCGCACGGGCATCCAGGTCGACTCGAACGGCATCGTCTCCGAGATCTACAGCAACGGTGACGTGGTCCCGCGGTATCAGATCCCGCTCGTGACCTACATCAACCCGCAAGGCCTGGAGGCCGAGACCGGCAACGTCTGGGTCGGCACCGAAACATCGGGGCCAGCGGTGATCAACAGTCCGAGCACGGGCTCTGCCGGTCAGATCATGCCGTCCACGCTTGAGCAGTCGACGACCGACTTGGCGAACGAGTTCTCGAACATGATCGTCACCGAGTCGACCTATACCGCCAACACGAAGACGATCACGACCGCCGACCAGATGTACCAGACCATCGCGGAACTGCGCTGAGCGGCAAACCCGCGGCTGACGCCGGGTCGGATGCGCGCGGCGGCCGCACCGTTAGGACTCTTTAAATAAAATGTCGTACAACCTCCCAGGAAGCTTCCTGCTTTAAGGGTTGTCGGCAATGGAGCGGCCGTTCCGGCCGGGCGAGACGGCGAGTGGTCCGATCGGGCAACTGATGACGCTCGACGATCTGCCGCCGCCCAATACCAAACGTTGGGTGATTCGGCGCAAGGCCGAGGTGGTCGCCGGCGTGCGGCTCGGCTTGATCAGCCTCGAGGAGGCGTGCCGGCGTTATTCTCTGTCGCTCGACGAGTTCCTGTCGTGGCAACGCCTGATCGATCGTCACGGTCTGCGCGGGCTGCGCGCGACCCGCGTGCAGGAATATCGCGCGGGCCCCGGCGGCAAGGGCGCTCCGGAAGGCAACTGATCCGACCGCGCGGCGCCCCGTGCCAGCGTCCGCGATCTCATCGCTCGATGCGAATTTTGTAAAGCTTGACGCGGCCTTGCGTCGGCATATTCATGCACGGCCGGCGACAAGCTGAGACGGCGTTTCAGAAACACCGTCCAATAGGCAATAATTGCCTTGGATTAACACAATTTTCACTACCAATTGCTCTGATGCGCTGACATACCGGGCACGCCCCGCCGCCGCGTGTGTCCGCCCCGCCGCCGAGAGGTCGAACGCGTGAACGCATTCATCCAAACCTTGCGCAATCTCGGCCCGGTCCGACTCGCTGTGATCGGCGGGGTTGCGGTGGCTCTCCTGGCCTTTGTCGCGTTCATTTTGCTGCGACTGGGCGGTCCTGAAATGGCGTTGCTTTACACGGGCTTGAATGCACCCGATGCATCCAAGATCACAGCCCGGCTGGACCAGCTGAACGTGCCCTACTCGCTGCGCGGCGACGGCACCGAGATCCTGGTGCCGGTGGACCAGGTGCCGAAGACGCGCATCACGCTGGCCGGCGAAGGCCTGCCGACCGGCGGGTCGCTGGGTTATGAGATCTTCGACAAGACCCAGGGCCTCGCGACCTCGAGCTTCGTGCAGAACATCAACGAGCTGCGCGCCCTCGAGGGCGAGCTGGCGCGTACCATCCAGGGAATCGACAACGTGCGCGTCGCCCGCGTTCACCTGGTGCTGCCGCAGCGCGAGCTGTTCAGCCGCGAGCGGCAGGACCCGAGCGCCTCGATCATGCTGCAGATGGCTGGGCCGAAGCGGCTGGAGAAGTCGCAGGTGGTCGCGATCCAGCACCTCGTGGCGGCCGCCGTGCCGGGCCTCAAGCCCGAGCGCATCTCGATCGTCGACGAGCACGGCACCCTGCTCGCGCGCGGCACTGATCCGAACAGCCCCGACGTGCTGCTGCAGAACGCCCAGGAGATGCGCACCGCGTACGAGAACAAAGTGGCGCGCTCGGTCGAGCAGCTGCTCGAGCGGACGCTCGGCTACGGCAAGGTGCGCGCCGAGGTGAACGCGGACATCGACTACGCGCGGACCCAGGAAAACCAGGAGATCTTCAATCCTGACCAGCAGGTTCTGCGCTCGACGCAGACCGTCAACGAGAACTCCGAGCAGAACGAGAGCGACTCCAACCCCTCGGTGACGGTGGCGAACAACCTGCCGACCGGGCAGTCGCAGCAGATCTCGCCCTTGGTCAACACCTCGAAGAGCTCACGCACCGAGGAGACCGACAACTACGAGATCACGCGCACCGTGCGGAACTCGACGCGCGAGCCCGGCAGCATCAAGCGCCTGTCGGTCGCGGTGTTGGTCGACGGCACCTACAGCTTCAACAGCGATGGTCAGCGGGTCTACACCCCGCTGCCTCAGAAAGAGCTCGATCAGCTCGATAGCCTGGTCAAGTCGGCGGTCGGCTTCGACAGCCAGCGGGGCGATCAGGTCGACGTGCAGAACATGCAGTTCGCCAGTCTCGAGGAAGAGACCAAGCCGCCGCGCACCTTCTTCGGCTTGGAGCGCCAGGAGCTGATCAAGATCGCCGAGATCCTGGTGCTCGGGGTGGTCGGCGCGCTGGTGCTGCTGCTGGTCGTCCGTCCGCTCATCGCGCGGCTGTTCGAGGCGCCCGAAGCGGCCACCGCCGGCGCGGCGGGGCTCTTGGGCGGGCCGGGCGCCGCGGGCCTGCTGACCGGTCCGGGCGGCACCGATCTGGAGCTCGCCGAGGGCGAAGAAGCGCTCGACGAGATGATCGATCTCAACCGCATCGAGGGCCGCGTGAAGGCGTCGAGCCTGCGCAAGATCGGCGAGATCGTCGAAAAGCATCCGGAGGACGTGGTCAACATCATCCGGAATTGGCTTTATCAGGAAACTTGAGCCGGGGAAGCTAGCACACCATGCGGGTACGCGAGGACTACCGGTCTCTGACCGGACCTGAGAAGGCGGCCATCCTGATGCTGTCGCTGGGCGAGGAGCACGCCGCCCGGCTCTTCGAGCTGATGGACGACGACGAGATCAAGGAGATCTCGCAGACCATGGCCAACCTCGGCACGGTCAGCTCCAACCTGGTCGAGCGGCTGTTCGTCGAGTTCGCGGAGATGTTCAGCCAGACCGGTTCGCTGGTCGGCTCGTTCGACTCCACCGAGCGCCTGCTCAGCAAGGTGCTCGACAAGGATCGCGTCGACGCGATCATGGAAGAGATCCGCGGTCCAGCCGGCCGCACGATGTGGGACAAGCTCGGCAACGTCAACGAACAGGTCCTCGCCAACTACCTCAAGAACGAGTATCCGCAGACCGTCGCGGTCGTGCTGTCGAAGATCAAGGCCGAGCACGCCGCGCGCGTGCTCGCCCTGCTGCCCGAGAACTTCGCGATGGAGGTCATCATGCGCATGCTGCGCATGGAGGCCATCCAGAAGGAGGTCCTCAACGACGTCGAGAAGACGCTGCGCACCGAGTTCATGAGCAATCTGGCACGGACCGCGCGCCGGGATGCCCACGAGATGATGGCGGACATCTTCAACAACCTCGACCGCACCACCGAGACGCGGTTCATCACGGCGCTCGAGGAGCGCAACAAGGACTCGGCCGAGCGCATCAAGGCGCTGATGTTCACCTTCGAGGACCTCAGTCGGCTGGATTCGAGCGGCATCCAGACCCTGCTGCGCGCGACCGAGAAGGACAAGCTGTCGATCGCACTCAAGGGCGCCTCGGAATCGCTGCGCGACATGTTCTTCGGCAACATGTCGGAGCGTGCCGCGAAGCTGTTGCGCGAGGACATGTCGGCGATGGGACCGGTCCGACTGCGCGACGTCGACGACGCGCAGATGTACATGGTCCAGATGGCGAAGGACCTCGCAGCCCGCGGCGAGATCGTCATCTCCGACAACAAGGGCGGCGACGAGCTGATTTACTAGGTCATCGATGAGCGAGCGGAAAACCGACGCGGACGACCTCGGCGCGGAGCCGATCGAGCTCCCGCAGCCCGTGCTCGGCATGGACGAAGACGACGACGCCGAGGCGGCGCGTCCGCCCTTCCTCGCCGACCTCGAGGCGCGCGCCACGACGCCTGCGGTGTTGGTCGCCGCCGAGGTCGCGGACGAGCCCGCGGCGATGATCGTCCCGGCCGAGGCCGAGGGCGGCGCGGCGCCGCCCTCCCCTGCCGAGACCGCGCGGTCCCGGCGGATCTGGCGCGAGCTGCGCTATGCCGCAATCGCCCAGGAGAAGCCCGAAGTCGTCGTGCCGCCCCCGGTGATCGACGAGCGCGGTCGGCTAATCCGGAAGTACCTGTTCGAACACTCGTTCGACATCGTCGAGGCGCCGCCCGAGCCCGAGCCCGAGGTGGAGGATCTCCTGATCGAGGAGCCCGAGCCCGAGCCGGTCGAGGTGGTGGCCGACGAGCCGCCGCCGCCGACGTTCTCGGAAGCCGAGCTCGCGGCCGCCCGCACCGCCGGCTACACCGAAGGCGAGGCCGCCGGCCGCAAGGCCGCCGGCGAGGCGACCGAGGCGCGCATGGTCGCGCTCGTGCAGCAGCTCGCCTCGATCATTCCCGGACTGGCGGCGGATCGCGATCAGGCGGTCACGGCGGTGTCGCACGAAGCGGCGCGCCTCGCGCATGCCATGGTGCGCCGCCTGATGCCGGAGCTGGCGCGCCGCTATCGCATCGAGGAGATCGAGGCGGTCGTGGTCGACAGCCTGAACAAGGCGCTCGATCAACCGCGCATCATCATCCGCACCCCGGCCGACGTGACGGCCTATCTGACCGACCGTCTCGAGACGGTCGCCCGGCAGCACGGCTTCGGCGGACGCGTGATCGTCCTTGCCGATCAGAGCCTCGGTCCTTCCGACGTCAAGGTCGAATGGGGCGATGGCGGCGCCGAGCGCTGCATTCAGCGCACATGGGGCGACATCGACGCGATCGTGGCGCGCGTCGTCGATCGGCTGGAGCAGATCGCGCCCGCGACCGAGATTCCGCCGGGTGAACCGGGCGACACCATCGGCAGCGCCGCGTGACGTGAACGGCGCCATTCGAACGGCAAGACAAGCTTAACCTGCGGACATGTTGATATAGCGAACACGAGAGGAGCTGGATCATGGCGGAAAAAGGTGGCGGTCTGAACCTCGCGGACCTCGAAGAGGCCCTAGAGGAACAACGTGCGGAAGAAACCGGTCGTGCCGGCGCGCGCGAGCTCGGCGCCGTCTATGACATCCCGGTGCAGGTGTCGGCGGTGCTCGGCCGCGCGACCATGCAGGTGAGCCAGCTCCTGAAGCTCGGCCGCGGCGCCGTCGTCGAGCTTGACCGCAAGGTTGGGGAGGCGATCGACGTCTATGTCAACAACCGACTGGTCGCGCGCGGCGAGGTCGTGATCGTCGACGAGCGGCTCGGAATCACGATGACGGAGATCATCAAGTCCGACAAGTCGGCCTAGCTTCGCGTCGGTTGGAAGCCGCCGGCATTCCGGCGGCAGAGGTCCTGTTTTTATGCGTCTCCTGATCGTCGGTTCGCTCGAAGGGCACATCACCACCGCGGGCAAGATCGCCATGGCCCGCGGTGCCACGGTGGCGCACGTGTCGGACGTCGACAGCGCGCTCACCGCGTTGAGGTCCGGCCAAGGCGCCGAGCTGCTGATGATCGACGTCAAGCTCAACGTCGCCGAGCTCATCCTCGCGCTCAAGGCGGAACGGATCAGCGTACCCGTGGTCGCATGCGGCATCGGCAGCGACGCCAATGCCGCGGTGCGCGCGATCAAGGCGGGGGCGAAGGAATACATCCCGCTGCCGCCCAACGCCGACCTGATCGCTGCGGTGCTCGAGGCCGTGGCGGCCGAGGCGAACACGATCATCCACACCGATCCCGCGATGGCGCGCGTGCTCAAGCTCGCTGACCAGATCGCGCCCTCGGAGGCCGGCGTATTGATCACCGGCGAGAGCGGCACCGGCAAGGAGGTCCTCGCCCGCTACGTCCATCGCAAGAGCCGCCGAGCCAACCAGAAGTTCATCTCGGTCAACTGCGCCGCGATCCCCGAGAACCTCCTGGAGTCGGAGCTGTTCGGGCACGAGCGCGGCGCGTTCACCGGCGCGGTCGCGCGCCGCGTCGGGAAGTTCGAGGAAGCCAATGGCGGCACGCTCCTGCTCGACGAGATCAGCGAGATGGATCCGCGCCTGCAGGCCAAGCTCCTGCGCGCGATCCAGGAGCGTGAGATCGACCGGCTCGGCAGCTCGCAGCCGATCAAGATCGACATAAGGCTGATCGCGACCTCGAACCGGCATCTCGACGAAGAGGTGCGCGCCGGCCGTTTCCGTCAGGATCTGTACTACCGGCTGAACGTCGTCTCGATCGCGCTGCCGGCGCTGCGCGACCGTCCGCAGGACGTGCCGTTGCTCGCCGAGTTCTTCGCCAAGCGCTACGCCGAGTTCAACGGCGTCGCATACCGCCCGCTGTCGCCCGAGGCGGTCGACAAGCTGCGCCGGCACGGCTGGTCCGGCAACGTGCGCGAGCTTGAGAACGCCATGCATCGCGCAGTCCTGGTCGGCGTCGGCAACACACTCGGTCCCGAGGCCATCATGTTGACCCCGGTGCGCGCCGAGGACGGCGCCCGCACCGGCGAAACCTCTGGCGAGCGCGCGGCAAACATCGCCGGCCTGGTCGGCCGAACGGTCGCCGAGGTCGAGAAGGAGCTGATCCTCGACACGCTGAGCCATTGTCTCGGCAACCGGACGCACGCCGCCAACATCCTCGGCATCTCGATCCGCACCCTACGCAACAAGCTGAAGCTCTACGCCGACGCCGGCGCGTCGATACCGATGCCGGGCGACGGCGACCGGGCCGCGCTCTAACCGGCCGCGCGGATGGCAGTCGTTCCGTTCAGTTCGCGGGCACAGGCGATCGGCCTGCTGCGCCAGGCCGGCGGCACGCTCAAGCGTGGCGAGGTGGCGCTCGCGCTCGGCGTCGTCGCGATCCTGCTGGCGCTCGTGCTGCCGATGCCGCGCTGGCTGCTCGACGTCAGCCTGGCGTCGTCGATCACGTTCTCCGTCCTGATTCTGATGACCACGCTGTTCATCCAGAAGCCGGTCGAGTTCAACTCGTTTCCGACCGTGCTGCTGATCACGACGTTGCTCCGGCTGTCGCTCAATCTGGCGGCGACCCGGCTGATCCTGGGCCAGGGCCACGAGGGCACCGACGCCGCCGGCTACGTCATCAAGGCGTTCGGCGGTCTGCTGATGCGCGGCAACTTCATCATCGGCCTGATCGTGTTCGCCGTGCTCGTGATCGTGAACTTCGTCGTGATCACGCGCGGCTCGATGCGCATCGCCGAAGTGTCGGCGCGCTTCAGCTTGGACGCCTTGCCCGGCAAGCAGCTCGCGATCGACGCCGATCTGTCGGCCGGCATGTGCACCGAGGCCGAGGCCCGCCGCCGGCGCAAGGAGCTCGAGGACGAGAGCACGTTCTTCGGCGCCATGGACGGCGCCTCCAAGTTCGTGCGCGGCGACGCGGTCGCCGGTCTCATGATCGTGATGATCAACATCTTCGGCGGCATCCTGATCGGCACGCTGCAGCACGACATGTCGCTCAGCGACGCGACCCATACCTTCACATACCTGACGGTCGGCGAGGGCCTGGTCGGCCAGATCCCGGCCCTGATCGTGTCGACCGCAGCCGGCCTGCTGGTCACCAAGTCGGGGGCGATGGGCTCGCACGACAAGGCGATGTTCGCCCAGCTCGGCGGCTATCCCACCGCGCTCGCCATGTGCGCCGGGCTGGTGTTCGCGATGTCTCTGCTGCCGGGCATCCCGACGATCCCCTTCACCCTGCTGGCGTTCGTGGTCGGCGGTCTCGCCTATCTGACCGTCCAGGCGCGCCGCCAGGCCGAGGTTCAAGCGGCCGCCCCGACGGCAGGGATGCCCGCGCCGGTCGCCGAGGAGCCAATCGCCAGCGCGCTCGCCATCGACCTGATCCGGCTCGAACTGGGCTACGGGCTGCTCGCGCTGATCAACAGCCCGAAAGGCCAGCGGCTGACCGACCAGATCCGCGCGCTCCGACGCCAGCTCGCGAGCGAGCTCGGTTTCATCATGCCGGCGGTGCGCATCCAGGATAACCTGCAGCTGCCGGCCAACACCTACGTGATACGGGTCAAGGAGATCGAGGCCGGCCGTGGCGATCTCCGGCCCAACATGCTGCTCGTCATGGATCCGCGCGGCGAGGCGATCTCGCTGCCGGGCGAGATGACCACCGAGCCGACCTTCGGGCTGCCGGCGATGTGGGTCGCCGAGAGCAACCGCGAGGAGGCGCTGTTCCGCGGCTATACGGTGGTCGACCCGCCGACCGTGATCACCACGCACATTACCGAGGTGATCAAGGACAACATGTCGGAGCTGCTATCGTACTCTGAAACCCAGAAGCTGCTCAACGAGCTCGACAAGGATCACCAGAAGCTGGTCGCCGACGTCATCCCGACCCAGATCTCGATCGGCGGCTTCCAGCGCGTGCTGCAGAACCTGCTCAACGAGCGCGTCTCGATCCGGGACCTGCCGGCGATCCTCGAAGGCACATCCGAGGCGTGCGGCCACACGCGCAACATCGGCCAGATCACCGAGCATGTGCGCGCCCGCCTCGCCCGCCAGATATCCGAAACCAACACCAACCCGTCGGGCTTCATCCCTCTGGTCACCCTGTCGCCCGAGTGGGAGCAGTCGTTCGCCGAGGCGATCGTCGGCCAGGGCGACGAGCGCCAGCTCTCGATGGCGCCCTCGAAGCTGCAGAAGTTCATCTCGAGCGTGCGCCAGACCTTCGAACGTTTCGCGGTCATGGGCGAGGTCCCGGTGCTGCTGACCAGCCCGGGCATCCGGCCCTACGTCCGCTCGATCATCGAACGGTTCCGCCCGCTCACCGTCGTGATGAGCCAAGCCGAAATCCATCCCAAGGCGAAGATCAAGACACTGGGGCAGATCTAGCCGGAAGGATCGGGCCCGATGCGCATGAAGTGTTTCAACGCCGAGTCGATGCCCGAAGCGATCCGGCTCGTGCGCGGCGAGTTGGGCGACAACGCCATCATCATCTCGAGCCAGCGCGGCGAGAACGGCCGCGGCATCCGCGTCACCGCCGCGGTCGAGGGCGCCAACGAGCCGGACAACGGGGTGCCGTCGGTCGACGAACCACTCGATGCCATCGAGGCGATCGCCGATGCGCTCGACCGCCACGGCACGCCCGGGGAGCTCGCCGAGCGCCTGCTGCGCGCGGCGACGCCGCTCGCCGAGCGCCTGCTGCGCGCGGCGTCCGCGCTCGCCGTCGACGCGCCGGTGATGACCATGGCGGCCGCGCTCGACTCGGTCTTCGAGTTCGAACCGCTGCCCGAGCGCGACGTCAGCCGTCCGCTGGCCCTCGTCGGACCGCCAGGCTCCGGCAAGACCGTGACGGTCGCGAAGCTGGCCGCCCGCGCGGTGCTCGCCAACCGACCGGTCAACGTCATCACGACCGACACGATGCGGGCGGGCGGCGTCGATCAGCTCGCCGCCTTCACGCGCATCCTCGACCTCGACCTACAGACGGCGCTCGACGCCGACACCCTGTCCGACGCGCTGCATGCCGCCCAGCTCGCCCAGAAAGACGCGTTGACCCTGATCGACACGGGCGGCGTCAACCCGTTCGACCAGCACGAGGTCCGCGAACTCGACCTGCTGCTCAAAGCGATCGACGCCGACGTCGTGCTCGTGATGCCGGCGGGCTATGACTGCGAGGAGGCGGCCGAGACCGGTCGCGCCTTCTGTCGGATCGGCGCGCACCGCCTTCTGGTGACTCGGCTCGATGCGGCGCGCCGGCTGGGCAGCGTCCTGGTCGCGGCCGACTCGGCCAAGCTGAAATTCTGCGACTTGAGCGTTACGCCTCATGTTGCCGAGGGGCTGACGGCGATCAATCCGGTGTCGCTGGCCCGCCTGTTGCTGCCCGAGATTCCGCCGGAAACCAGCGTCGTAGCCCGGTTCGAGGCCGCCCGCCTATGAGCATTCCCTCCTCGTCACCGCTTGCCGTCGAGACGCCGGTCGCGGCCACGCGCGCCAAGAACATCATTGCCGTCGCCTCGGGCAAGGGCGGCGTCGGCAAGACCTTCTTCGCGATCACGCTCACCCACGCGCTCACCATGCGCGGTCGCCGTACCCTGCTGTTCGACGGCGATCTCGGCCTCGCCAATGTCGACGTCCAGCTCGGCCTGATGCCGAACCGCGACCTGGGCGGCGTGATCGCCGGCCGGCTGACCCTGACGCAAGCCAAGACGCCGTTCGCGCCGGGCGGCTTCGACGTGATCGCCGGGCGTTCGGGGACCGGCAGCCTGGCCGCGCTGGCGCCCAGCCGCCTCGCGCTGCTCGGCAGCGATCTGGCCGAGCTCGCACGCAGCTACGACGATGTCATCATGGATCTCGGCGCCGGCGTCGACCGCATGGTGCGCCAACTGGCGAGCCACGCCGGCCGCCGGCTGGTGGTGATCACTTCCGAGCCGACGTCGCTGACCGACGCTTACGCCTTCATCAAGGTCACGATGGGCGACGATCCCAAGGCCGACCTGCGGGTCGTCGTCAACATGGCGAAGTCGACGACCGAGGGCGAGCGCACCTACGCGACCTTGCTCAAGGCGTGCGAGAACTTCCTGCGCTTCTCGCCGCCACTCGCCGGTGTCGTGCGGCGGGATCGCAAGGTCGTCGAGGTGATCCGCACCCAGACCCCGCTGCTCGCCCGCTTCCCGAGCACCGAGGCGGCCGAGGACATCCGAGCGATCGCGGCGCGGCTCTCCTCGCCGTCCGGCTGACCCGGACGCGGGCCCGGCGCGCGATCGCGCGATGATCAACGTCCCGCCGCCTCTCGTCATCCTGCCGAACCAGGTCGCCGGGACGACCGCGACGGCGGTGCCGGTGATCAACCCGCCGGCGAACCTCGCCGCGGTGCCCGCCGGCACCGTGCTCAACGCCACCGTGCTGGGCAGCGATCCGACCGGCGCGATCCTGGTGCGCACCAATCAAGGCGTGTTCAGCTTCAACAGTCCGCTCGCGGTCAATCCAGGCGCGACGCTCGCGCTGACGGTCCAGGGTACGCCGGGGCCGCCCCAGGTCGTGCCCGCCGTAGTCGATCGCGGACCCGCGCCGGCCGCAGCGCCCTCGCTGCCGCTGCCGCCGCTCGCCAACGGCAGCGTCGTCGAGGCCGTGCTGGTCGGACCCAATCCGACGGCGGCGGCCGCGCCGACGGCAACGCCAGTGACCCCGATCGCCCCGCCGCCGTCGGCGCCGTCGCCGGTCACGACCGGAACCCCGCCGGCGCCGACGCCGCTGCCGCCCGCGAGCGCGACCAGCGCGCCGCCGTCGACCGCCGGAGCGCCGGCCACGCCCGCGCCGGCTCCGGCTGCGCCAGCAGCATCAGCGGCGCCGGCCCCGCCACCGTCCGGCGTCGGGTCGCCGCCACCACAACCGCCGCCGGTTCCCAACCCCGGCGCATCGAACACCACCCCGCCGACGCCTCCAGCTCCGCCGGCGCCAAGTCCGGCGACTGCATCACCCGCCGCGCCCGAGCCGGCGCCGCCTGCGGCGACGCCGTCGACAGCGGGTCCGGCCGCCGCGGGGTCGTCGAGCGCGAGCCCTCCGCCGGAGGCGCCGGTTCCGTCGACACCTGCGCCGCCCAGCGATACGGCGCCTGCTCCCGCCGCCCCTGGCGCGTCGCCGAGCGCCCCGCCCGACGCGTCCACTGCGCCGGTCGTGCCACAATCACCCGCGAGCCCGACCGGCACGGTGCCGGCGGCGGCCACGAACCAGCCATCGGCACCCCCGGCGTCCAACCCGACCGCGGCCGCGCCGACTGCGGCCGGCCCGCCGGCGAGCTCAGGCGCCACGACGGCAAGCGCGACCGGTGCCGCGCCATCGATCCCGATCCCGCTTTCCGGTCCAGCCGCGCTGGTCGCGCAACAGCTAGCGACCGCGGCGGCCAGCGGACAGCCGGGCGAGCCGGTGGCAACGTCGGGAACAATGCCGCCGACGGGCGGAACAGTGGCGCCGGGTACGACGCCGCTCGCCCCGTCGCCGCTCGCCGGCCTGGG
>DATJNS010000133.1:0-5765 GCA_035507915.1 Candidatus Sulfotelmatobacter sp. | reverse complement strand
GCGACACCGTGGCGGCGGCGCGCAAGTTCGCCGACGACGCGCTCGACGACGCCTCGCCCTACGCGCGCCCCGGGAGAGCCGCATGAGCGGCGCGACGATCACGCCGTTCCCGCGCGATCGCATCGTCCGCCTGGCGCCGCTGCCGCAGCACGCCGGCCGCCTGGTGCCCGAGCCGACGCGCGAGCCGCCGCCCGCGCGCGCCGCCCCGATCGTGATCCTCGCCGAGGACGACGACGCGGCCGCGAGCGACGCCGCGCTGACGCGCGAGCGCCGCCGCCTGATCGGCCGCCGCGTGATCTGCCTGGTGACCGGCTGGCGCGGCTACGTCACCGACTGCCGTCGGAGACTCGGCGTGCTCGAGGCCAAGTTCTGGACCCAAGCCGCGCTCGGCGCGCCCCAGCGCGCCGCGTGGGTCGCCGCGAACCGCCTCGCCCCGCATCCCGGCAGCGCTGCGTGAGCGGCAGGGTCGCTCGTGTCAGACGACGGAGACTTCGATGAGCTATTTCGAGTCCGACCCAGACTTTTCGTATATTCCGTCACCGCTGGCTTCACTCCTGCTGAACGACCCGAACGGCCGAAATTCCCTCGGCCTCTTGCAGGGTCAGAGCGCGCAGAGCGCATCGTCGGCATATCTTGATCTTCTCCGGCGCTTAACGCCGCAATCCTCTATTCCCGCAGGAACCCATTCGGTGCCTT
The DNA here is from genome assembly GCA_035507915.1 of Candidatus Sulfotelmatobacter sp. Classification (GTDB taxonomy): domain Bacteria; phylum Pseudomonadota; class Alphaproteobacteria; order Elsterales; family Elsteraceae; genus JACQAI01. The sequence continues at coordinate 5,069 of DATJNS010000133.1, read as the reverse complement.
TCGCGATGGGCACTGCTGCCTCTCTACCGCAGAATCCAGCGGCGGCAACCGCGCAATTTTCGCTCCACCCGGAGTCGGATCTATTGCGCAAGCTGGACACTGCCATCCGAGCGCTCGATAGCACATCAGGAAATCGGCGCTCATCGTGGACAGCCCCGGGCCACGCCGCCGAGGGACAATCCGACGAAACACAGGTCGCCGCGGGCGGAGACCTGATGTGTCAGGGTGTATGCTCGATGGGTGGTACTTATGGTACCACGGGGATGTACACCATCGGCGGTCGCGTACTTTGTCCCGATTGCGCCGCCAAGGCAGCGGGAGTCGCGGATGAGCCGGCCGCAGAAAAAGTACGTGTTCTCACGCCCTTCCTGCTGCAGCGGCGGTAACGGGCATGAATCGTGACAGACCGCGTGGATCGACTCAGCGGGTTGGCCAAGGGCGACATCTTTCATGCCGCGAGTCCCAACGGCGCGAGCCTGATCTGTTTGGTGCTTGCGATCACGAAATCCACGATCGAGGCCCGGACGGTGACCACCCAGTGCCATTTCGTGTTCGATCGCCGGACCGGGATCGCGGAATGGGGCGCTGACCGGGTTCCCTGCACCATCGACTCCGTCGCCCCTTTGCCACCGGACATCCATCGCGTCATGCTGGAGATCGATCTGAAGTTTCGGCCCGGCAAAGGCCTCGACGACTACAAGCTCACCGCGACCGAAAAGCACGCGCTGCTCTTCGTCGACGGGCACTACGCCTCGAACCGCTTGTGAGGGTGCGAGATGGACAAAGCCACGGCAGGCAAGATCGAAGGCATGCTGCTGGGCGCGCGCGCGCACCTCGAGGCGATCGCCGACCACGTCCGTGAAGCGACGCCGGAAGCGGCGCTGCAGCACGAACGGCTGATGAAGATCGGCTGCGCGCTGACCGATCTCCTCGATCTGTCGCGCGAGATCTATGCCGAGCACCCCGAGCTCAACCCGCACCGCGAGGCCGAGCAGGCGACCGCCGCGTGGCGCGCCTCGCGCAAGCGGCCGGACGAGCCGTCACGCTGAGCCGCGCTCGTGCTAAGGCGATTCCGATTAAGTCGCTCCACTCATCTCGTCATTGCGAGCGAAGCGAAGCAATCCAGAACCGCGCGACGGCCCTCTGGATTGCTTCGTCGCTACGCTCCTCGCAATGACACTCCAATGGATTCCAACTGAGCGCAACCTGCGCTAGCCTCGCCCCATGCCCCGCAGCCGCGCCTGGACGATCGTCGCCGGCCTGAGCGGTCTCGTCGGCGTGATGGCGGCGGCGGCGGCGGCGCACGGCATCGCCGATCCGCATCTCGCCAAGACGACCGAGACGGCGGCGTGGCTGCAGCTCGTCCACGCCGCCGTGCTGCTGTGGCTCACGACGGCGGACAGCCGCGCGCTGCGCTGGGCGCGCGGGCTGATGCTGCTCGGCACCGTGCTGTTCTGCGGCACCCTCTATCTGAAGGCGTTCGGCATCGGCGCGGCGATCTCGGGCGTGGTGCCGGTCGGCGGCACCAGCGTCATGCTCGCCTGGCTCATGATCGCGCTCGACGGCGGCCTGCGCCGCGGCGGCGACTGACCCGCGTCCTCAGCGCCGCGCCAGCGCGGCGCGCACGCGATCGAGGGTCGCCTGGCGCGCCGGGTCGTCGGGGGCGCCGCGGATCGTCTGGTCGAGCGCGAGGCGCAGCGCGGCGTAGTCGTTGTGCCAGTCGGCGTGCGCGGCGGCGGCCTCGGCGAGCCGCGGCACCGCGGGCACCAGCGCCGGCGCGGCGGCGCCGTCGAGCGCGAGCGCGTCGCCCAGCGCCGGCACCAGGATCGGCGTGGCGCCGAGCCGCGGCGCCAGCACGGCCTCGAACGCGGCGAGCGCCTGGGGCTCGCCGTGGCTCAGCACGACGGCGCGCCGGATCGGCTGGCGCTCGACCACCCAGCGCGTCAGCGCCGCCTGGTCGGCGTGCGCCGAGTAGACGTCGAGCATGCGGATGCGCGCCTTGACGTGCACGCGCTCGCCCATCATCTGCACCTCGGTCGCGCCGTCGAGCAGCAGGCGGCCGAGCGTGCCGGCGGCCTGATAGCCGACCATCAGGACGGTCGAGTCGGCGCGCCACAGATTGTGCTTGAGGTGATGGCGCACGCGGCCGGCCTCGCACATGCCGCTGGCGGCCAGGATCACGGCGCCCGAGCGGATGCGGTTGAGGTGCTTGCTCGCCTCGACCGTGTCGACGAAATGCGGATGCGCGCGGCGGAACGGATGATCCTCGTGCGCCGCGGCGCCGAGCGCGCGCAGGTTGCGCTCGAACACCTCGGTCGAGCGGATGGCGAGCGGCGAGTCGAGGAAGATCTCGCAATGCGGCAGGCTGCCGGCGGCGCGCAGCAGGCCGAGATCGTAGAGCAGCTCCTGGGTGCGCTCGACCGCGAACACCGGGATGACGACGTTGCCGCCGAGCGCCAGCGCCTCGGCGAGCTCGCGGCCGAGCAGCGCGCGGCGCTCGTCGGCCGTGACGGTCGCGCGCACGCGGTCGCCGTAGGTCGACTCGACGACCAGGACGTCGACGTCGCTGGGCGCGCGCGCGTGCTCGTGCAGCGGCTTGTCGGCGCCGCCGAGATCGCCCGAGAACAGCAGCCGCAGCGGCGGCGCGTCGGCCCCCGCGTCGCTCGGCCGCGCCAGCTCGAGCTCGATGCTCGCCGAGCCCAGGATGTGGCCGGCGTCCCAGAAGCGCGCGCGCATGCCGGGCGCGACGTCGAGCCAGCTGTCGTAGGCGACCGGGCGCACGTGCGCGAGGCACGCCTCGCCGTCCGCCTGGGTGTAGATCGGCGCGACCGGCGCCTCGTCGCGCTGGCGGCGCCGGCGGTTGAGCTGCTCGACCTCGTATTCCTGGATGTGGCCGCAGTCGGGCAGCATGCAGGACAGCAGGTCGCGCGTCGGCCGCGTCGCCAGCACCGGGCCGCGGAAGCCCGCCTTGACGAGCGCCGGCACCAGGCCGCTGTGGTCGATGTGCGCGTGGGTCAGCAGCAGCGCGTGGATCGTGCGCGGATCGACCGGGAAGGCGCCGTAGTTCAGCGCCTTGAGCGACTTCGAGCCCTGGAACAGCCCGCAATCGACCAGCACCCGCGTGCCGCCGGTCTTGGCGTTGGCCGTCTCGACCACGTAGCACGAGCCCGTGACCGTGCCGGCGGCGCCGAGGAAGATCAACCGAGGCTCGGTCTTGTGCGCGCGGGTGGCCATGGCCGGGAGTCTAGCGCGGATTCCCCTCGGCGCACGATCGGCCCTGATTCACCGCGGCCCGGGCATAAGGACAAACCCCTAGGGATAAGACCTGACTGTCGCGCCGGTCTGCGCCGCCGCATGCTCTGCGCCATGCGATGCAGTGGAGGACGGTCATGCAGCGTTTTCTCGAGGATTGGCGGAGCTGGAAGCCCATCGAGCAGGTGATCGCGGTCGCGTTCGTGGCCTGGACCCTGGTCGGCATGCCGCTCGCCATGGCGCTGAACGTTCATTGAGGTCCCACCCCGATCCGCGACGGAGGACGTCATGACCTACCCGGCCGAGATCAACCGCCGTTACGACAGCCGCGACGCGGCGTGGAGCTACCTGGCCTCGCGCGGTTTCGCCTGCGGCCTCGAGGGCTGGCGCAACGGCCGCTGGCGCGCCAGCATCGGCCGCGACGGCGCCGCTTTCCAGGTCCGCGCCTGGCTGCCGTCCGAGGCGCGCGCCTAGCCGGCCCGCCGCCCCGCCTCTATGGTGGTCCTGCCGCCGCAGGACCCCGCCTTGCCCCTGATCGATCACGCCGCGCTCGGTCACGCCGCGCTCGACCACGCCGCGCCCGATCACGCCGCGCCCGATCACGCTGGGACCGACGGCGCCGCCACCGCACCCGACGACGCCAGGCCCCATCGGCCGAAGCCGCGCGGTCCGCTCGACAGCTTCGCCGAGTCGCTGCGCCTGTTGCGCACGCGGCGCTTCGGCACCTTCGTGGTCGCCAGCCTGTTGTCGAACCTGGGCACCTGGGCGCAGCAGATCGCCGAGCCGTGGCTGCTCCTGACCCTCGGCGCGTCGTCGTTCCTGATCGGGCTCGACTCGTTCGTGATGGCGGCGCCGGTCTGGGTCCTGACCCTGCCGGGCGGCGTGCTGGCCGACCGCAGCGACCGAAGGCGCGTGATCGCGCTGTGCCAGTCGCTCCAGATGCTGTGCCCGATCGCGCTGGTCGTGCTGCTGCTGACCGGCGCGGTCGCGCCGTGGATCGTCATCGCGCTGTCGGTGGTCGTCGGCGTGACCGACGCGCTGTCGATGCCGTCGTTCCAGTCGATCGTGCCCACCATCGTGACGCGCCGCCAGATCGCCCCGGCGCTGGCGCTCTCGGCGACCCAGTTCAACCTGTCGCGCGTGCTCGGGCCGGCGCTCGCCGGCGTCCTGATGGCGAGCATCGGCGCGGTCGGCTGCTTCAGCCTGAACGCCGCCTCCTACCTGCCGTTCATCTGGGTCGCGCTGTGGATCCTGCCGCGCGGCAAGCCGGCGGCGGCGCGCCAGAAGCCGGGCGCCGCGCGGCGCGCCTTGTTCGCCGACATTCGCGACATCGCGCGGACGCCCGAGCTCGGCGGCGCGCTCCTGACCGTGATCGTGACGAGCACCTTGTGCGGCCCGCTGACGGTGTTCTGCCCGGTGCTCGTGAAGGCCGCGCTGCATCGCGACGTCGACGCGTTCAGCATCGCGATCGCGGCCTTCGGCATCGGCGGCCTGACCGGCGCGATCGGCCTGCTCGGCGTCGATCCGGCGCGCGACCGCCGGCGCATCGCCTCGTGGTGCGCCGCCGCCTACGGCGCGGTGCTGGCGCTCGCCGCGCTGGTGCCGGTGTTCTGGGCGCTGCCCCTGATCATGATGCTCGGCGGCCTGGCGATGACGGCCAGCAACACGTCGGCCAACGCGCTGCTGCAGTCGCGCGCGCCCGACGACACGCGCGGCCAGGCGGTCAGCCTCTACATGCTGGCGATGCGCGGCGGGCTGTCGATCGGCAGCCTGCTGACCGGCCTGTCGGTCAGCCTGCTCGGCGTGCGCGAGGCGCT
>DATJNS010000132.1:0-23714 GCA_035507915.1 Candidatus Sulfotelmatobacter sp. | reverse complement strand
GAGCGACACCACCACGAACGCGATCAGGGCCAGGCTTTCGCCGACCGTGGGCGAGATCGGATAGAAGGTCGCGAACAGCGCGCCGGCGATCCCGGTGCCGATGCCGGCGAGCCCCCAGGCCAACGCCTGCATGCGATCGGGCGCGATGCCCATCAGCATGGCGGCGTTGCGGTCCTCCGACACGGCGAGCAGCTGGCTGCCGATCATGGTGCGGGTGAGCAGGAGGTGCAGCGCGAGGGTGATGACGAGCGCCACGCCGCCGGCGATCACCAGCGGCGCGCCCAGCAGCACGCCGCCGATGTTGATCGAGCCGCCGACCAGATCGTCGGGCAAGGTGCGGAAGTTCGAGGTGAAGGCCCACAGCGCGCTGTAGCGCAGCGTGAGGGCGAGCCCGAACGTCGCCAGCATCTGGGACAGCAGGCTGCCGGCCATCACGTGGCGCACCAGCGCCATGTAGACGAGCACGCCGAACGCGAACAGGAGAGCCGCCGCGATCGGGCCGAACATCAGCGGGCCGCCGTGCAGCAGGGTGAAGACCCAGAACGCGACGTACATGCCGATCATGACGAAGTCGCCGTGCGCGAAATTGACGACGTTCATCATGCCCCAGATCAGGGTCAGGCCCGAGGAGTACAGCGCGTAGACGGCCCCCAGCAGGAGGCCGCCCACGATGACCTGGACGATGACCAACGGCGCGCGGCCGGGCCGGTCAGCCGCTTATTTCCAGCCCTTGTACGGCCACTCGATCGGCGCCTCGGCGTCTTCCTTGGGCCACACCGCGACGTACTTGTTGCCGACGAGCTGGATCAGGTAGGTCGCGGCGAGCGTGTTCTGGCCCTTGGCGTCGAACTTCACGCCCTTGTAGCCCATCATGAGCTGGTTGGGCTTCAGGTCGGTCGCGGCGAGCGCCTTGATGATCGCGTCGGGCTTGGTCGAGCCGGCGCGGTTGATCGCATCCGCCAGCACCAGGAAGCCCTGCAGGGTGCGCGCGCTGGTGTCGTCGAGATCGCGGCCGGTCTTGGCCTTGTACATGTCGTTGAGCTTGGCGGTCACCGAGCCCGGCTTGCCGATGCTCCAGGCGCTGCGGTTCATCAGGCCCTGCGCCAGGCTGGCCGAGCTCTCGACGAACGACGGGTCGGAGAAGCCGGCGTCGTCGGCGAGCATGACCGTCGGCATGTAGTCGAGCGCCTTCATGGTCTTGACGTAGAGGATCGCGTCCGCCGTGTAGCTGATGAAGATCACCGCGTCGGGCTTCTTGTCCTTCAGCTGGAGCACCTGCGAGGACACGTCGGTGCTGTTGGCGTTGTAGGCGATGTCGGCGACGATCGCGAAGCCGGCCTCCTTGGCGTACGTCCGCACGGTGTCGGAGACCGAGGTGCCGTACTCGGTGTTCTCGTAGACCACGCCCAGCGTCTTGACCGGGTGGCCCGCCTTGCCGAGGTCGGCGAAGAAGCTCATGTAGTTCCGCGCGAAGTCGGACGCCAGCGGCGTGACGCGGAAGAACGTCTTGAAGCCGCGCTCGGTCAGGTTGGCGGCGACCGACTCGCCGTTGACGAACGGGATGCCGTAGCGCTCGGCGACCGCGCTCGCGGTCAGCGTGACCGACGACTGGTAGGAGCCGGTGAGCGCGACGACCTGGTCCTGGGTGATCAGGCGCAGGGTCTGGCTCTGGCCGACCGAGGGGTTGCCCTGATGGTCGGCGAACACGAGCTCGATCTTGGCGCCGCCGAGCGCGGGCAAGCCCGCGCCGCCGGCGAGCGGGAGCGGCGCCAGCTCCGGGTGGTCGCCGTTGACGATCTCGGCGCCGAGCTCGAGCGCCGCCTTGGCCGCGTTGCCGGCGCTCGCCGCGTTGCCGCTGAGCGGCAAGGGCACGCCGATCTTGATCGGGGCCTGCGCCCACGCGCCGCCCGCGAGGCCGAGCGCCAACAGGCTCGCCCCGAATGCAACTACCCTGCGCATGATCCCCTCCAGTGCGCGATTGATGGTCCGTGGATCGCGAGTCGATCCGGCTCAGGCGGCGCTGGCGAACGCTCCGTCGCGCGCCAGGCCGGCCGCCTTGATCGCGGCCTTGAGGCGGGCAATCTCGCCCGCGTCGAGCTTCATGAGTGGCGGCCGCACCACGGCCTTGTCGAGCCGCCCGAGCAGCACGAGCGCCTCCTTCATGCGGTTGTGCATGTCGAGGAACGGTGGCGCATAGAACGCCTGCACCATCGGCAGCATGCGCTTGTTGATGCGCTTGGCGGCCTTGAGATCGTCGGCCTGCACGGCGCGGAACAGCGCGACCTGCAGATCGGCGATCACGCTGCCGGCGCCCGACAGGAGGCCGTTGCAGCCGAGCACCAGCGAGCTCATCAGCCAAGCCGAGTGGGTCGACAGCACGGTCACGGGGCGCGGCAGCGACTGGAAGGTCGTGACCTGGCGCTCGTGCAGCATGGCGTCGTTGCACCAGTCCTTGATCGCGCGGATGGTCGGCACCTGCTCGAAGAGCTCGAGGAGCGTGTCGAACGGATACTGCACGTTGCTCGCCTGCGGGTACTGGAAGACGATCAGCGGCAGGTCGCTCGCGTCGGCGATCGCCTTGAAGTGCGCGAGCGCCATCTCGGGCCGCAGCGCGCCACCCATGCCCAGGGTCTGCGACGGGAACACGAGCAGCGCCGCGGCGCCCTCGCGCTGCGCCATGCGGGCGAGCCGGGCGGCCTCGAAGCTGCCGTCGGCGTAGATGCCGGCGACGATCGGCAGCCGGTCGCCCAGCGCCTCGCCGGTGATCCGCATGACCCGGATCTGCTCGTCGAACGTGCACGACGCGACTTCGCTCGCGTGCGCGTTGACGGTCACCGCCGAGATGCCGTCGACCCCGCCGACGTCGGCCAGGTGCTTGCGGAAGCCCGTCTCGTCGATGCCGAAATCCGCGTCGAACGGCAGCAGACAGGCCGGAATCACCCCGCTCGGCATGTCGTTCTTGAACCTGGGCATCGTCCTGCTCCTGGGTCGCTTGCGGCCATGGTAGATCAACGGGTTAGGGAAGCGAACCCTCTTTCGCGCCATTGCGAGGAGCGCAAGCGATCAAGCAATCCATCGGGCGGCGCAGGCGACCCGGCCCTCTGGATTGCTTCGCTGCGCTCGCAATGACGATACTGAGGGGTTGAGGCAAGGAGGCCCCATGAAGAACGATCCCTCGGCGGCCAAGATCGAGTCGGTGACCGCCTGCACGGTGCGGGTGCCGCTCGACAACGTGACGTCGTTCGCCACCCGCGTGGTCGCGGCGCGCGACTACGGGCTCGTCAAGGTGCGGACCGACGACGGGCTCGAGGGCATCGGCTTCTGCTACGGCGGCAGCGCCGCCGGCACCCTGGTCGCCCAGGCGGTGCGCGAGCTCTACGCGCCGATGCTCAAGGGGCAGGACCCGTACCGCGTCGAGGGGCTGTGGCAGCGCATGTACCAGGAGGGTCTGCTGCAGGGCCGCGTCGGCGCGACCATGCGGGCGATCAGCATCATCGACACCGCGCTATGGGACCGCAACGCGCGCGCCGCCGGGTTGCCGCTCTACAAATATCTCGGCGGCTTCTATGCCGACACGGTGCCGGCCTACGCCAGCGGCGGCTACTATCTCGACGGCAAGACGCCGCAAAAGCTCGGCGCCGAGCTCGCCGGGTACGTCGCGCAAGGCTTCTCGGCGGTCAAGATCAAGGTGGGAAAACTCGATCCGCGCGCCGAGGAGGACCGCATCAAGGCGGCGCGCGAGGCGATCGGGCCCGAGGTGCTCCTGATGCTCGACGCCAACAACGCGTGGGCCGACCTGCCGACCGCGCTGCGCTACATGGAGCGCTACGAGCCCTACGATCCCTACTGGATCGAGGAGCCGTTCAGCCCGGACGACATCGACAACCACGCGCGGCTCGCCGAGCGCACGCGCGTGCCGGTGGCGACCGGCGAGATCGAGGCGGGGCGCTGGCGCTTCAAGGAGCTGCTCGAGAAGGAGGCCGCCCAAATCCTGCAGACCGACGCTTGCGTCGCCGGCGGCGTCACCGAGTTCCGCCGCATCGCCGCGACCGCGGCGAGCTACGGCGTCAATGTCTGCCCGCACTGGTTCCACGACTTGCACGTCCACCTCGTCGCGTCGACGCCGAACGCGCAGTTCGTCGAGTTCTTCCCCGACGATCAGGTGCTCAACTTCCGCCGCCTGGTCGACCGCCAGCTCGAGACCGTCCCCGGCGGCCTCAAGCTGCCCGAAGGCCCCGGTCTCGGCTTCGGTTTCGACGACCGCGCGGTCGCGCAATACGCCCTCGACAAGTGGGCGTGAGGACGACGCGTCACGAAGCGATCATTGCCCCCCAGCCCAACCCTCCCCCTCCAGGGGGGAGGGTGAGCGTGTTGGGGAGGGGGGTCTTGACGGACCCACGCATTCCATCCGATTGAGAAGCAAGTTCACGAGGAGCCCGACGCCATGACCCAGCACGAGCGGATGACGGGGGTGCTGTCCCCGGTCGTGACCCCGTTCAAGAAGGATCTCTCGCCCGACGCCGAGCGCTGGATCCGCCATTGCAAGTGGCTGCTCAGCCAGAATGTCGGGCTCGCGGTGTTCGGCACCAACAGCGAGGCGAACTCGCTGTCGGTCGAGGAGCGCATCGCGCTGATGGACCGGCTGGTCGCCTCGGGCGTCGATCCCAAGCGCATGATGCCGGGCACCGGCTGCTGTGCGATCCCCGACTCGGTGCGGCTGACCGCACATGCCGTCAAGCTCGGCGTCGGCGGCGTCCTGATGCTGCCGCCGTTCTACTACAAGGGCGTCAGCGACGACGGCTTGTTCGCGGCGTTCTCGGAGGTCATCCAGCGCGTCGGCGACGCGCGCCTGAAGGTCTACCTCTATCACATCCCGCCAGTCGCCAACGTGCCGATCTCGCTGCCGCTGATCGCGCGGCTGATCAAGGCCTATCCCGGCACAGTCGCGGGCATCAAGGACAGCTCGGGCGACTGGAAGAACACCGAGGCGATGCTCAAGGAGTTCCCGGGCTGGGGCGTGTTCTCGGGCAACGAGCTGGTGCTGCTCGACGTCATGAAGCTCGGCGGCGCCGGCTGCATCAGCGCGACCGCCAACATCAATCCGGGCGCGATCCACAAGCTGTTCGCCACCTGGCAGTCGCCCGACGCGCCCAAGCTGCAGGAGCAGATGAACGATCTGCGCCTGGCGGTGCAGAAGTTCCCGGTCATCCCCGCGCTCAAGCAGACGATCGCCGATCACCTCGACGATCCGGCGTGGCCGACCGTGCGGCCGCCTTTGACGCCGCTCACCCAGGACCAGATCGTCGGCCTGCGCGCGGCGCTCAAGGAGCGCGGCTTCACGATGCCGGGCCTGCGCGAGATCGCCCTGCAGCCGGCGGAGTAAGCCCGCGCGGCAGGGGCGCCAGCCCCGCGAGCGCTTACTTCCAGGGCGCGGCAGGGGCGCCAGCCCCGCGAGCGCCTATTTCCAATACGTGATGTGGAAGGCGTAGCCGCCGAGCAGGCGCGCGACGGTCAGGTGGCCGCCGCGCCGCGCCGCGCGCTGGCGCAGCCGCTCGGCGAGCTCGGGGCGCGGCGTGACGTCGAACAGCGAAAGCCACGCGGCGAGCGGCCCGCGCGCCCATCCCGGCCAATCGTTCCAGAAATCGACGATGTCGAGCCGGCCGCCCGGCTTGAGGTTGGCGAGCGCGCCCTCGATCACGGTCGGCCAGGCCTTCATCATGGACAGCGCGTAGCAGCACATGACGCCGTCGAACGGCTGGTCGATGTCGAACGTCGCCTTGGCGTCGAGCCGTTCGGCCAGGCAGCGGCGCGTCGCGATGCGCTCGCGCAGGCCGGCACGGTCGATCGCGGCGTCGGCGGTCTTCAGCATCTCGACCGAGGCGTCGATGCCGTAGAGCGCGATGCCCGGGTGACGGTGCGCCAGGCGGATCAGGTTGCGCGCGGTGCCGCAGCCGATCTCGAGCAAGCGGTCGCCCGGCTCGGGCGCCAGGCTGGCGATCAACCGGTCGCGGCCGAACAGGTAGAACTTGCGCGTCAGGTCGTAGACGTGCCGCTGGTGGCGGTACATCCGGTCCATCGCCGCGGCGACATCGGACGGCATCTCAGTCTTCCCGCACGTAGACGTGGAAGCCGCCGTAGATCGCCGAGCGGTCGCGCGCCAGCAGCTCTTCGGACAGCGCGCGCTCGTAGCGCCAGGGCTTGAGGAGCGCGCGCGGCAGCTTCGCCTCGAGCAGCGACTCGCGCGCCGCGGTGCGGAAGATCACGCGGGCGCCGGTGCGCGCCGTGTGGTCGATCTGGCGCCATAGCTGGGTCAGCTGGTCGGCGTTCATCCAGTCCTGCGCGTCGAGCAGCACGTAACGGTCGAGGCTGGCCGGCAGCTGGGTCGCCAGATAGTCGGTCATCGAGGCGACCTGCGTCTCGACGCGATCGACCCCGGCGCGCAGCGCGGCGAAATTCTCCTCGCGCAGATAGTCGGGCAGCGCCTGGCGGTGCTCGACGTCGTAGGTGCGCCCGAAACCCTGCCAGGCGAAATAATTCTCGGCGATCGGGAAGTCGCAGGCGAGCCGGCGCACGCGCTCGCGGAACAGCCCGGCGAGATTGCCCTCGGCCTGGCCGCGCAGCAGGCCGAACTGCGCCGGCGGGATGCCGAGGCTGTACGACATCACGGGCAGTCGGCACAGCGCGCGGAACATGGGCATGTCGAACAAGGGCGCCAGCACCTCGTCGAACAGCCGCGCCTGCTCCTCGAGCGTGCGCGCCAGCAGCAGCCGCGCCGGCCGGCGTCCGGTCAGCGCGGCGACGCGGTGCAGAAAGCCGATGAAGCGGCCGAGCACGGCGTGGCGGTAGAGGCCGTCGGCGAGAAAGTCGATGCGGCGCTTGCCCGTGAACGTGCGGCGCTCCCAGAAGGCGCGCGTCGCCGGATCGAGATGCGGGCGCAGCGCGTCGTCGTAGATCGCGCGATTGGCGCGGTCGTCGGCGGTGCCGAACAGACGGAAGAAGGTCTCGTGGTCGTCGACGTGCGCGGCCGCCGCGAGCTTGAGCCGCGTCAGCGCGATGTGCGCCGGGTTGAGGTCGACCGCGGTGATCGATTTCGGGCCGGCCAGCAGGTAGTTGAGCACGTTGCAGCCGCCCGATGCGATCGTGACGACGCGGCTGGTCGCATCGATGCGCAGCGCCGCGAGATCGACGCTCGGATCCTCCCAGATCTGGTTGTAGACGAAGCGCTGGAACCACAGCGCGAACAGGCGGTCGAGCACGCCTTTGGTCGTGATCGCGGGCGTGTTGTAGACCGCCGCCTTGACCAGCCGGTTGCTCATGGCTCGAAACCTCTCAGTGGAACGCGTCGCTTGGATGCTCGAGACGAGCCCGAGCATGACGGTGAGGGTGATGGGACGACCCGGTCATGCGTCGACGGGTTCGAGAATGCGGGCCGGTGCCGCGATGGCGGGCGCCCGGATGCCGGCCCATTCGACGATCTCGAGCCGGCCGTCGAGATGCTCGACCAGCGCCGTGCAGTTCTCGACCCAGTCGCCGTCGTTGCAGTAGCGCACGCCGTCGATGTCGCGGATGCGCGGCTGATGGATGTGGCCGCACACCACGCCGTCGAAGTGGCGCCGGCGCGCGGCGTCCGCGACCACGTCCTCGAAGGCGCTGATGTAGCCCGCGGCGCTGGTCAGGTGCGCCTTCACGAAGCCCGACAGCGACCAGTAGGGCAGGCCGACGCCCCGGCGCGCCCGGTTGAACAGGTGGTTGAGCGTCAGCATCCACTCGCTGGCGTGATCGCCCAGGCGTACCAGCCAGCGCGCGTAGGTCACCGCGGCGTCGAACGCGTCGCCGTGCGTGACCAGGAGGCGGCGGCGATCGGCCGTCACGTGCTCGGCATCGAGCTGGAGGGTGATGCCGCCCATTTCGTGCTCGGCGTAGTCGCGCAGCCAGTCGTCGTGATTGCCCGGCACGTAGACGACGCGGGTACCCTTGCGTGCCTTGCGCAGGGTCTTCTGGATCACGTCGTTGTGGGCCTGGTCCCAGTACCACGAGCGGCTGAGCCGCCAGCCGTCGACGATGTCGCCCACCAGATAGAGATGTTCGGACTCGGTGTGGCGGTAGAAATCGAGCAGGAATTCCGCCTTGCAGGCGCGGGTGCCGAGATGGACGTCCGAGATCCAGATCGATCGGTATTCCGTACTCACGGCGCCTGGCCACCAATCTGCGAGATCTAGCGATCTCTCGCTCTGGGGCCTACTTCATATAGCGTTTGTTTGACGTCCGCGTGACGCGATTGCGACAGTTCCGCGGCGATCGCTCAGCCCGGCGTGTTGGACCCCAGCAGCGCGTCCCAGTCGGCCTGGGTGAGCGGCAGGCTCAGCTGGAAGCGCAGGAACACGTGCTCGCCGGAGATCTCGGGCGGCGGCGGGCCGAACGGCGCGGCGAGCACCACCATTTGGTTGACCGTGTAATCGAGCGCCCGCGATCCCGAGGTGGAGAGCAGCCCGGTATTGATCAGTCGTCCGGCGCGATCGATCTCGAGCCCCATCCCGACGTCGCCGCTGCTCAGGTAGAAGGGTTTGAGGAGACCGCGCTGTTGCGCAATCTTGTCGCGCACCGCCGCGAGATAGGCGTCGTAAAACGCGGCCTCGGGTCCGCCGGGCGGCTTGCCGAGCGGGGTCACGGCCAAGCCGGTATAGGTCGCCTTGCCGGTACGCGGCGCGGGCGGTTGCTCGCCGTGCGCGGTCGGCGAACGCGCCGGTTCCGGCGGCGGTTCGGCCGTCGCGACGCGCGTCTCCGATTCGGCGGCGCGTTGCGTGCTCGCCGGTGCCGGCCCGGGACCCGGCGCCGAGCGGGGCACCGGGGTCGCGGCGTGCACGACCGGCGCCGGTGTCGGCTTCGCAACCTTGAGCGGCGGCGTCGGCGTGGGCTTGTGCGGCGGCGCGGCGGCCGGACCCGGCTCGGGCGCCGCGGGCGCCGCCTCCTCCTGCTTCGCCGGGCTGGGGCGACCCGGCGCCTCCGACGAGGCGTCGCTGGCGAGCGGCGCGGCCGGCGGCGGCTTCGGCGCCGGCGGTGCGGGGGGCGCAGGCGGCGGCTTGGGCGGCTCGGGCACGACCAGCGAGACCTCGATCGCGGGCGGCGGCGTCATCTCGTGGCGGCGCAGCCAGTCGGGAATGCCGATCAGGATCAGGAGGACGAGCAACGCATGGAGCGCCAGCGACACCGAGGTCGGGCGCAGGCCGACGGGGCTGCGCCCGGCGCCGGGCAGGCGCCACCCTGGTACCGCTGTGAGGCCCTCGTCGGGCGCCGCCGGCGCGGCGAGCAGGCGCGGCTCGAGCGAAAGCGGGCCGAACGACATGGGGCAAACATGGCGGTTCGATCGCGCCGCGACAACAAGCGCCGACGCGCTCGCCGGTTCACGCGGGGCCTACCGGCGCCTCAGCTCGGGATCAGCGCGACGTGCGCGGGGTCGATCTCGAGCCACACCGGTTCGCCGACCTCGACCGCGACCGACGGCGGCGTCGAGACCCGCAGGGTCAGCGCGCTGCCGGCGGGCGCCACCGTGTAGTCCCACACCTCGCCCAGATAGGCGCGCTGGGTCACGGTTCCCTCGATCCACCAGCCGCGGTTGGCGTCGTCGGGCGGGCGGCGCGCGAGGCCGATCGCCTGCGGCCGGACCGCGAGCACGACGCGCCCGCCGCCGGCTGGAGCGTCGGGGAACAGCGCGGCCTTGACGGCGAAGCCGGCGAAGCCGATCTCGTCGCCGGCGCGCGTGCCTTCGAGGAAATTGGTCCGGCCGATGAAGCCGGCGACGAAGCGCGTGCGCGGCCGGTTGTAGATCGCGAACGGCGTGTCGACCTGCTCGATGCGGCCACGGTTCATCACCGCGATGCGGTCGGAGGTCACCATCGCCTCGGCCTGGTCGTGCGTCACGTAGACGGTCGTGATCTTGAAGGCGTCGTGCAGGCGGCGAATCTCGTAACGCATCTCCTCGCGCAGGTTGGCGTCGAGATTCGACAGCGGCTCGTCGAGCAGCAACACCTCGGGCTGGATCACGATCGCGCGCGCCAACGCGACGCGCTGCTGCTGGCCGCCCGACAGCTCGGCCGGATAGCGGCCGCCGAGCTCGCCCATGCGCACGACGTCGAGAATCTCGTCGACCTTGCGGCGGATCTCCGCGGCCGGCAGCTTGCGGACCTGCAGGCCGAAGCCGACGTTCTGGGCCACCGTCATGTTCGGCCAGATGGCGTAGCTCTGGAAGATCATCGACATGCGCCGGCTCTCCGGCGGCACCGACAGGCTGGGCGAGGACAGCACGCGCCCGTCCATCTCGATCGTGCCGGCGCTCGGCGTGATGAAACCCGCGATCATGCGCAGGGTCGTGGTCTTGCCGCAGCCCGACGGGCCGAGCAGCGAGACGAACTCGCCGGCCTCGAGCGCGAGCGTGAAATCGTCGACCGCGACGGCGTCGCCGAACCGGCGCGAGATGCCATCGAGCGTGAGCTTCGCCATC
This sequence comes from Candidatus Sulfotelmatobacter sp., assembly GCA_035507915.1. GTDB lineage: Bacteria > Pseudomonadota > Alphaproteobacteria > Elsterales > Elsteraceae > JACQAI01. Next base: position 13,216 of record DATJNS010000132.1, on the reverse strand, counting down.
AGGAGCCGCCGCGTACCATGAAGTCGCGGCCGATCACGCGGTAGCCGAGCGCGACGATCGCGACCGTGCCGACCAGCAGCAGCAGGCCGAGCGCCGCCAGGTGCTCGAAATTGCCCTCCTCGCTGAGGTCGAACAGCATGACGGACATCGTCCGCGTGTTCGGGCCGTAGAGAAAGATCGCGGCGCTGAGCTCGCGGGTGGCCGGGATGAAGACGAGCAGCCAGGCGCCGACCAGGCTGCGCTTGAGCAGCGGCGCGACGACGCGGCGGATCGCGGTCAGCCGCGTGCCGCCCAGGATGCGCACCGCCTCCTCCATCTCGGGATTGAAGCTGCGCATCGCGGCGGCCGCGTTGGCGTAGGCGATCGGCAGGAAGCGCGTGGTGAATGCCAGCACCAGGATCGCGGCGGTGTCGTAGAGCGCCAACGGCGGCGGCGCGTAGGCGGCGTAGAAGCCGATCGCCAGCACGATGCCGGGGATCACGAACGGCGCCATGGCGACGAAACCCAGCAGCTTGGCGAACGGCAGCAGCTCGCGCGTCACGATGTAGGCGATGGCGAGCGCCAGCCCGATCGCCAGGCAGGCCGCCCACGCCGCGTAGACGAAGCTGTTGATCACGGACTGCTGCGCGGTGCGGTGCTCGAACAGGATGAAGTGGAAGTTGTCGAGCGAGAAATTGGCGAGCGAGACGCCCTGGCCCCAGGCGCGCGCGAACGCCGCCTGGCTCAGCGCCAGGTAGGGCAGCAGCACCGACATCGACACGATCAGGAGGCAGTAGCCGAGCATCGCCCAGCGCCAGGCGCCGAGGCGGATCGGACGGCGCGCGCCGCCCTTGCCGGTGAGCGCCACGTAGCCCTTGCGGCGCGTGATCCGGCTCTGCAGCCAGAACAGCGCGACCGTGATGCCGAGCAGCGGCATGGCGTAGGCCGCCGCGACCTCGACCTTCACGGGGTAGCTGAAGAACTGCCAGAGCTGCGTCGTCACCACGTTGAAGCGGGCGGGCAGCGCGATCAGCGCAGGCGAGCCGAACAGCGCGATCGCCTCGAGGAAGGTCACGATCACGCCGCCGAGGATCGCCGGCATCACCATCGGGAGCGTGACCTTCCAGGTCGTGCGCAGGACGCCGGCGCCCAGGATGCTCGCCGCATCCTCCATCTCCGACGACACGACCTCGAGCGCCGCGCTCGTGAAGATGAACACGTAGGGGAACGAATAGATCGCGATGATGAAGGTGAGGCCGGGGAAGCTGTAGATGTCGAACAGGCCGTGCTCGGCGCCGGTCAGTCCCATCCAGGCGCGGTTGAGCCAGCCGGCGTTTGGGCCGGCGAGCAGGATCCAGCCGATCGCGCCGAGATAGGGCGGGGTCACGAACGCGCCGAACGCGCCGAGCCGGATCAGATGCTTGCCCGGCATGTCGGTGCGCGAGATTGCCCACGCCATCGGCACCGCGAACAACAGCGTGAGCGCCGACACCGCCGCGCCCAGCATCAGGGAGTTCCGCAGCGCCTCGATGTAGCGCGGCCGGCTGTAGGCTTCGATGTAGTTCGCCACCGTGAAGGCGCGCGTATCGGCCGCCTGGAAGCTGGTCAGCACCAGGCGCAGCAGCGGGTTGACGACCAGGAAGATCAGCACCGCCGCGAGCGCCAACCAGACGAGCACGGTCGGGTCGAGCGCGCGCATGCGGGCCGCCAGGGTGACGGTTCGAGGCGAGCCGGCGGCGAGATTTCCGGCGGGTGCGCTCCGGCTCATTGCGACGCGCGCGTCAGCCGCCGAAGGTGTCGCGCCATTGCTCGGTCACCGTCGGGATGCCGTCGAGCACGTCCTTCACCGGCAGATGCACGGTCTTGACCTGGCGGAACGAGGTGAAGCCGGGCAGCGCCGGCACGTCGGGTCGCAGCGACTCGCCGCGGCTCTTGACCGTGACCTCGGCATAGGCGGGCCCGAGCAGGAACTCGAGGAACAGCCGGCCGGCGTTCGGGTGCGGCGCGCTGGCGAGCACCGCCGATGGCGCGATCATCAGGATGGCGCCTTCCTCGGGATAGATCACCGCCAGCGGGTTGCCCTTGTCGATGCTCTCGAGCGCCGACGGCGACGGGCTCACCGCGACGACGCGCTCGCCCGAGTTCAGCACCGTGACGGTGTCGATGATCGAGCGGCTGACCAGCGGGTCGTTGCGCGCGAGGCGCTCGAAATAGTCCCAGCCGTACAGCTTCTTCAGCTCGACCACCCAATTGCCGACATAGCCGCTGAAAGCCGGATGGCCGAGCGACAGCTTGCCCTTCCACATCGGATCGGCGAGCGCGCGCCAGCTCTTCGGCGCCTGGTCGGCCGTGAGCTTCTTGGTGTTGTAGGCGATCACGACCATGCCGGCGTAGGTCGGGTAGTAGGTGCCGTCAGGGTCGAAGTTCTGGAACTCCGGGCTCAGGCCGCGCGCGTTCTCCGGTGCGTAGGCGGCGAGGGCGCCATGCTGCTTGAGCGTCGCGTATTGGCCGAGATCGGTGGTGCTGAAGACGTCGCAGTGCGGCGAGTTCTCGCGCAGGTCCTGGGTCAGGCGCTGGTAGGCGATCCCCGTCGTGGTGCGCACGACGTTGACCTTGATCGCCGGATAGAGGCCGGTGAACGCGTGTGCCGCGGCGTCCGCGGTCGCCGAGTCGGTCTGGCTGACGTACCAGGTGACCTCGCCCTCCTTGGATGCGGCGGCGGCGAGCGCGTCGAGCCCCGCGCGCGCCGGCGTCGCCGTCATGCCGAGCAGCGCGATCGCGAGCAAGCCGAACGTCGTCCGTCTCATGGTTGTGCCTTGATCCAGGAAGCGATGCGGTCGACCGTTTCGGTTTCGACGCCGTAATAGCCGTGCTCGGCGAACGCCTCGCACTCGTTGGATTTCGGCGGCAGGCCGCCGTCCATCAGCACGATCTCGACCTTCGGCGACTTGGTGAGCGCGCTGCGAATGCGCTCGCCGTCGGACGGCGGCGTGGAGCCGCAGCGATCGCCCCGGTGGCTGACGATCAGGACGGGCACGTCGATGCGGTCGAGGTCGGCGCCGAACACGGTCTCGCTGACGATCCGGGCCGGCCGGCTGACCGACGAGGTCAGCACCGCGCCGGCGATTTCGGCGTGGGTCAGCCGCGCCGCGCCGGCCGCGGCCGCCGGGCTGCCGGCGCTGGTCCCGACCAGCCAGATCGGCGCGGTCGTGCGCGAGCGCACGAACGCGACGATGCGGCGGATGATCTCGCCGTAGCTGCTGCGCAGGCGGTAGCCCAGCAGATTGCTGCGGTCGCTCGGCACGTCGGGAATCGCGACCGCGAAGCCGCGCTTGACCCAGTCCTGGCGCGTGCGGACGAGGAAGTTGCCGTCGCGCAGGATCGCGCCGTTGCCCTGGATGCTGAGCACGCCGTCGCCGCCGGTGAACATCACCAGCGCCGCGACCGGCCGCTCGGGCGACAGATAGAGGACGCGTTGGACGTCGCCGTCGGACAGCGGCAGGTCGGTCACGCCGGAGTCGGGCGTCGGCGTGTCGCGCGGCGCGCCGAGCGCGGCGGCCCCACACGCGATGGCGAGCGCGAGGCTCCAGGCGCTCAGCCGCCGAAGGTGTCGCGCCATTTCTCGATCACCTTGGGGATGCCGTCGACGATCTGGGCCTCGGTCGGCCGGATGATCTTGACCTCGCGGAACGACTTCGCGGGTGGCTTGAGCGGCACCTCGGGCCGGAGCGAGATGCCGCCATTGTCGACCACGATTCGCGAGTGCTCGACGTCGAGCAGGAACTCGAGCAGGAGCCGCGCGGCGTTCGGATGCGGCGCGTTGGCCTTCACCGCCGAGGGTGCCACCATCAGGAGCGCGCCGTCGGTCGGATAGACGATCGCCAGCGGATTGCCGCGCCCGACGTTCTCCAGCACGGTCTGCGCCGCCGACGCGGCGATCCAGCGCTCGCCGGAGTTCAGCGCCGTCACGGTGTCGTTGATCGAGCGGCCGATCAGTGGATCGTTCTTGTCGAGCTTCTCGAAATAGTCCCAGCCGTAGAGCTGGCTCATCATCACGACCCAGGTGCCGACATAGGCGCTGAAGCCGGGATGCCCGACGGCGACCCGGCCGCGCCACTTGGGGTCGATGAGATCGCGCCACGTCGTCGGCGCGTCGGCCGCGCTGACCTTGCGGGTGTTGTAGGCGAGGATCACGAGCCCGGCGTTGGTCGGGTAGTAGAAGCCGTCCGGATCGTAGTCGCGGAACTCCGCGATCAGCTTGTCGGCGTTCTCGGGATGGAACTTGGCCAGCCGGTTCTGTTTCTTCAGGTTCACGTAGTGGCCGATGTCGGTCGAGCTGAACACGTCGCACTGGGCGACGTTCTCGCGCAGGTCCTGGAGCAGCCGCTGATAGGCGACCTGCGCGGTGGTCCGGAACACGTTGACCGTGATGCCGGGAAATTTGCGCGTGAACGCGCGGCCGGTCTCCTCGGCGACGTCGGCGGGATAGTGGGTGATGTACCAGGTGACCTGGCCTTCGGCGCGCGCCGCCTTCACGAGCGCGTCCGATTGGGCGCGCGCGGCGGTGCTCGGCGTCGCGAGTGCGGCCAGCGCGATGATCGCGGCGGCAATGCCGGCTCTCATGTCGTTCCCTCCCCCAGGCGCGCGGGCTCGCGTCCTCGAGTCTGCGCGCGCTCGCGCGCCCTTACTGCGCGGCGCTCTGCACGCGCGCGTGTCGGCGCGACGTCTCGGTGGCCGCTGCGAGCGCGGCGCGGTCGATGCGCGGCCCGAAGCCGGCCGGCAGCCGGATCGCGCCGTCGACGAACGGCAGCTCCGTCTCGAACAGCCGGCGCTGCAGCTTGAGGAAGCCGTTCATCTCGCCGGCGTTGCGGATCGTCGAGCGCGCGACGCAGGCCTCCATCCAGCACGAGATGTCGGTCGCGGTGCCATCGCCCAGCACCGGCTCGAGGCCGACGGCCCGGATGTGCTGGAGCGCGCGCTCGAGCTCCTCGAGCCCGCCCAGCTTCTTGAGCTTGACCTTGACGAAGCCGACGCCCGGCAGGGCGGCCGCGCGATCGATCTCGGCGATGCCGTAGATCGACTCGTCGAGCATCACGGGCACCGTCGAGACCGTGGCGACCGCCGCGTTCGCATCCCAGTCGTCCTTGTGGCACGGCTGCTCGAACAGCTCGATGCCGGTCGGGTCGAGCGCGGCGGCGAACCGGCAGGCGGTCGCCCGGTCGAAGCCCTGGTTGGCGTCGAGCCGCAGCGTCGCGCGTCCGCCCACCACGCGCTGGATCGCGCGGAGGCGCTCGAGGTCGCGGTCGGCGTCGAACCCGACCTTGATCTTGAGCGTGCGGAACCCCTCGGCGATCAGCGCGTCGATCTCGCGTCCGACCGTGCCGGCGTCCATCGAATGGACCGGCGCCAGCAGCCGGATCGCGGCCGGCGCCGGCGCGTCGAGCAGGGGATTGCGCTCGAGCATCTCGATGGCGGTCAGCAAGGTGCTCGCGGCGTGCGAGTTGTCGTGGATCGCCGGCCTGAGCAGCGCCTTGGCGGCGGTGCCCGTCAGGCCCACCAGGCGCTCGGCCATCGCGTTGCAGAACGCCCAGCCGCCTTCCGGCGTCTCGTTGCTGTAGAACGCGCTGATCAGCGCCTCGCCCCAGCCGGCGCGGCCGTCGGCGTCGCGCATCTCGACGACCAGCGGATCGAAACAGTCGAACACCTGGTTCGACACCTTGTAGGGCGTGACGAGCGGAATCTTCACCGTGCGGACGACGATCTCCGCGATCGTCACGCCGGTCCGCCCGTCGCGTGCGGCGTCGCTCACCGCGGTCTGGCCCGCCATCCGTCGCTCAATAGGGCCGGTCGCCGCAGATCTGGGTGCGGTGCATGACGCGCCGGGCGGTGTCCTCGAACGCGTCGCGCCGGTGCATGACGCAGCGATTGTCCCAGATGATCAGGTCGCCGACGCGCCACTGCTGGAACCAGCAGAGCGCGGGCTGGGTCGCGTGCGTCCACAGCCGGTCGAGCAAGCTCTCGCTGTCGGCGAGCGCCAGGCCGGTGACGTAGGCGCTGCGCCGGCGCCCGAGGAACAGCGCCTTGCGCTTGGTCACCGGATGGGTGCGCACGATCGGATGGACGGCGCCCGGCGTCTCGCGCGGATCCATGTTGTCGCTGAAGCCGCGGCGCAGCTCGCCGACGCTGTTGCGCGAGGCGTCGTGCTTGCAGGTCAAGCCCTCGACGCGCGCCTTCAGATCGGCCGGCAGGGTCTCGTAGGCGCGGTACATGTTGGCGAAACCGGTGTCGCCGCCGGCGGGCGGCACCTCGTGCGCGTGCAGCAGGCTCGCGATCGGCGGTTCGTCGTTGTAGGACATGTCGGTGTGCCACAGCGACTCGTAGTTGCCGAGGCCGCCGATCGGCTTCCCGTCGACCTTGACGTTCGAGATGATGGTGACCCACTCGTTGGGCCGAACCTCGTTGCTCTTGGCGGCCTGGATCGGCGCACGGTCGAGCGTGCCGAACCGCGCGCTGAAGCGCATCAGCTGGTCGTCGTCGAGCGTCTGGCCGCGGAAGCGCAGCACCAGGTGTTCGTGCCAGGCGCGCTCGATCGTGGCGAAGGTCGCATCGTCGAGCGGGCGCGCCAGGTCGATGCCGGCGACGTCGGCGGCGAGCGCAGCGCCGGTCGGCGTGACGGTCAGCCGGTCCTTGAGCTGGATCTCGGGCATCGTGGGTTTCCTCCGGAGCCGGTCGGCGCATCGTTTCGGAAGATCGGTCGGCCGCGCCGGCGCGTGCCGTCAGTGTGTCACCGGCGCCGCGCGCCGACAAGGCGATGGCGCTGGCCGCGGATGACGCGACGCCGCTCGATCGTTTGACGGTATTCGACGCGCAAGGGTTGCGGGCGCCGGTTGGACAGGGTGCGGCGGACTGGCGCATAGTGAGCAACGCTTGGCGCAGGATTCCGCGCGCTGCTGCGTTCAACCGATGCCCGCGCAACGTGTGTCGCGCGTCGGCCGCGAGCCCCGAGGAGGGTGATCCCATGGCCAAGATCAAGCTGAAGGTGAATGGCAAGGCGCACACGGTCGACGTCGAGCCGGATACGCCCCTCCTGTGGGTGATCCGCGAGAACATCGGCCTCACCGGCACCAAGTACGGTTGCGGCGTCGCCCAGTGCGGCGCCTGCACGGTGCACGTCAACGGCGAGGCGGTGCGCTCGTGCCAGATGCCGATCGGCCAGCTCCAGGGCGACGTCGTCACCATCGAGGGCCTGTCGCGCGACGGCAAGAGCCACCCGGTGCAGAAGGCCTGGCTGGCGCACGACGTGCCGCAATGCGGCTACTGCCAGTCGGGCCAGATCATGGCGGCCGCGGCGCTGCTCAAGCAGACCCCCAAGCCGACCGACCAGGACATCGACGATACGATGACGAACATCTGTCGCTGCGGCACCTATCCGCGCGTTCGCGCCGCGATCCACACCGCTTCCGGCAACGGCAAGGCTTAGGGAGGCGACGATGACCAAACTCAAACTCGATCGGCGTCGGTTCCTGGGCTCGGCCGCTGCGGTCGGCGGCGGCTTCGCGCTCGGCTGGACGGTGCCGGGCACGTTCGAGGCGTTCGCGCAGAAGCAGGTCGGCGACGCCGGCAGCGAGGTCGGCATCTGGGTGGTGATCCATCCGGACGACACCACGGTGGTGCGCATCGCGCGCTCCGAGATGGGCCAGGGCACGCTCACCGGGCTCGCCCAGCTGGTCGCCGACGAGCTCGACGCCGATTGGAGCAAGGTCAGGACCGAGTTCGTCGCGCCCGAGGAGAACCTCGCCAAGAAGCGCGCCTGGGGCGACATGTCGACCGGCGGCAGCCGCGGCATCCGCACCTCGGTCGACTACGTGCGCAAGGGCGGTGCCGCGGCGCGCATGATGCTGGTCGCTGCGGCGGCCCAACAGTGGCGCGTGCCGGCGGGCGAATGCGTCGCCGCCGACAGCGTGATCACGCACGCGACGTCGGGCCGCAAGCTGCGCTACGGCCAGGTCGCGGCGGCGGCGGCCAAGCTCGAGACGCCCAAGGACGTGCCGCTCAAGGATCCCAAGGACTGGAAGATCATCGGCAAGGGCGTCAAGCGGCTCGACACCGCCGAGAAGCTCAACGGCTCGCTGGTCTACGCAATCGACATCAAGCTGCCCGGCATGCTCAACGCCGCGATCGCCCAATGCCCGGTGTTCGGCGGCACCGTAAAGAGCTTCGACGCCGCCAAGATCAAGGCGATGCCGGGCGTGCACAGCGTCGTGCCGGTCGGCGAGAACGCGGTCGCCGTGGTCGCCGACACCTGGTGGCACGCCAAGACCGCGCTCGACAAGCTGCCGATCACGTGGGACGAGGGCGAGCACGCGACGGTCTCGGACGCGACGATCGCCGAGTTCGTCAAGAGCGGCCTCGACGGGCCGCAGGCCGCCCTCGGCCAGCAGCAGGGCGACGTCGACGCGGCGCTCGCCGGCGCCGCCAAGAAGGTCGAGGCGGTCTACGGCACGCCGTTCCTCAACCACGCGACCATGGAGCCGATGAACTGCACGGCCAAGGTCGACGGCGACAAATGCGAGATCTGGGTCGCCACGCAGAACGGCGACGCTGCGCTCGCAGCGGCGGCCGAGGCGATCAAGATCAAGCCGGAGAACGTCAAGGTCCACAAGACGCTGCTCGGCTCCGGCTTCGGCCGGCGCGGCATGACGGACTACGTGCGCCAGGCGGTCGTGATCGCCAAGCAGGTGCCCGGCAAGCCGGTCAAGATGATCTGGTCGCGCGAAGAGGACATGCAGCACGGCTTCTATCGGCCGATCACCCAGTGCCAGCTCAAGGGCGGCCTCGACGCCGACGGCAACCTGGTGGCGCTGCACGCGCGCCTCGCCGGCCAGTCGATCCTCGCCTCGGTCGCGCCCTCGCGCATGGACAACGGCGTCGACAAGCTGGCCTTCCAGGGCTGGCTCGCGGACGAGCTCGGCTACATGGCGGTGCCCAACCTCAGGATCGACATGGGCGTGCGCAACACCCACGTGCCGGTCGGCTTCTGGCGCGGCGTCAACCACAACCAGAACGCCGTCTACATGGAGTGCTTCATCGACGAGCTGGCGCACGCCGCCGGCAAGGACCCGCTCGAGTTCCGCCGCGCGATCATGACCAAGAACCCCAAGCACCTGGCGGTGCTCAACGCGGTCGCCGAGAAGGCGGGCTGGGGCACGCCGTTGCCCGAGGGCGTCCACCGTGGCATCTGCCAGAACGGCGGGTTCGGCAGCTACTGCGCGGCGGTCGCCGAGGTCTCGGTCGACGCCAAGGGCAAGCTCAAGGTCCACCGCATCGTCGCCGGCATCGATTGCGGCTACGCGGTCAATCCCGAGCAGGTCGCGCGCCAGATGGAGGGCTCGTTCGCCTTCGGGCTCGGCGCGTCCTACTTCGGCCGCAACACGGTGAAGGACGGCCGCATCGTCGAGGCGAACTTCGACACCTACGAGGTCGCGCGCATGGCGGACGTGCCCAAGATCGAGGCGCACGTGCTGGCCTCGGGCGGCTTCTGGGGCGGCGTCGGCGAGCCGACCATCGCGGTGTGCACGCCCGCCGTGCTCAACGCCTACTTCGCGGCGACCGGCAAGCGGCTCCGCACCTTGCCGCTGAGCCAGCACGGCGTCGTCTGAGGCGATGCCGGGAACGCGCTCGAGAACGCGGCGCGGCTTCCTGCGCGGACTGGGGCTCGGCGCGGCTTGGTTGCTCGCCGCGCCGTGGCGCGCGCGCGCCGCGCCGCCGCCGCCCGTGACGCCGCGGATCGAGGTCCCGAAGGATCCGGCCGCCGCGATCAAGAGCGTGATCGGCGACGCCAAACCGACCAAGGGCAAGGTCGCGCTCGACATGCCCTACATCACCGAGACCGGGACCTCGGTGTCGGTCGCCGTCAAGGTCGACAGCCCGATGACCGAAGCCGACCACGTGACCGCGATCCACCTGTTCGCCGACGGCAATCCGGTGCCGCGCGTCGCCAGCTACCAGCTCGGCCCGCGCGCCGGTCGCGCCGAGGTCGCCACGCGGATCCGGCTGGCGCGCAGTCAGCGCGTGATCGCGATCGCGCAGATGAGCGACGGCAGCTTCTGGTCCGACACGCGCGAGATCAACGTCGCGCAGGGCGCCTGCGTCGACGACACCGAGGGCACGCTGGGCAGCGGCAGCAGGAGTCCGCTATGAGCGAGGTGGTCTCGCGCGTTGGCGTGCCGCGCAAGGCGAAGCAGGGCGAGATCATCGAGATCCGCACCGTGATCACGCATCCGATGGAGTCCGGCCAGCGCATCAACGAGGTCGGCGAGCGCGTGCCGCGCAAGATCATCAACCGCTTCGTGTGCAGCTACAACGGCGTCGAGGTGTTTGCGGCCGACTGGTTCCCGGCGATCACGGCGAACCCGTATCTCACCTTCTACACGGTCGCCACCGAAACGGGCACGATCACCTTCGCGTGGGTGGACGACGACGGCACGGTCTACACCGCGTCGGCGCCGATCGAAGTCACGTGATGCCGACACTCTCTCGCTTCCCCTTCCCCCTTGAGGGGGAGGGTAGGGAGGGGGGTGAGGCGTCAGAGATCGCGCGTGGCGGACCCCCCACCCCAACCCTCCCCCTCAAGGGGGGAGGGAGATTGGCTATTGTCGTGGTGGCAATCCTGCTTACGTTGCCCGCCGCGGCGGCCCAGGATCACGCGCCCTATCAGGTCGGCGACCAGCGCTCGGGCTACACCTATCTGTCGCCCGAGCTGCAGGCCGAGCAGAACGACGATCTCGGCAACCAGGGCATGCTGTGGGTCGAGCGCGGCGAGACGATCTGGCGCACGCCGGCCGGCGCCGCCGGCAAGTCGTGCGCGTCGTGCCACGGCGACGCCGCCGCCAGCATGAAGGGCGTGCGTGCGCGCTATCCGGCGTGGAACGACGCGCGCGGCAAGCCGATCGATCTCGAGCAGCGCATCGATTTGTGCCGCACCGACCGGATGGGCGCGCCGGCGTTCGCGTGGGAGTCCGAGGACCTGATCGGCATCACGGCCTATGTCGGCCGCCAGTCGCTCGGCATGCCAGTCGGGTTGCCGCGCGATCCGCGGCTCGAGCCCTACCGCAAGGCCGGCGAGGCGTTCTACAATCAGCGCCGCGGCCAGTGGCAGCTCGCCTGCAGCGATTGCCATGTCGACGCGGCAGGCCGTCATCTGCGCGGCGATCTGTTGTCCCAGGGTCAGACCAACGGTTTCCCGATCTATCGGCTGTTGTGGGGCGGCATGGGGTCGGTGCAGCGGATGTTCCGCTGGTGCAACGAAGGCGTGCGCGCCGAGCCCTACGACTACGGCTCGGACGAATACATCGCGCTCGAGATCTATCTGGCCGAGCGCGGCCGCGGCCTGCCGGTCGAGACCCCGGCGGTGCGGCGTTGACGGAGCCACGAGCGAGGAGGCGGGCATGAGGCGCTGGATGCTGACGGGCCTGGTCGTGGCGGCGGCGCTGCCGGCGCCCGCGCGCGCCCAGGCGGTCGACGTGACCGTGCTGGCGGCGAGCTGCGCGACCTGCCACGGTCCGGGGCTGCGCGGCTCGGGCGCCATCCCGTCGCTGCGCGGCAAGCATGCCGTCGACATCGCCAGCACTCTGCGCGCGTTCCAGTCGGGCGAGCGGCCCGCGACCATCATGACGCGGCTGTCGAAGGGCTGGTCGCCGGCCGAGATCGACGCGCTGGCCGCCAAGCTCGGGAGCGCCCCGTGATGCGCGACGTGATGCGCGCGCGCCTGCGTGTCACCCGTCGCGCGGTGCTGCTCGGCGCCGGCGCGACACTCGCGAGCCCGGCGATCGTGCGCGGCGCGGCGGCCGCGCGCGTCGTCGTGATCGGCGCCGGTTTCGGCGGCGCCACCGCGGCGAAGTACGTCAAGACGTGGGCGCCGGCGACGCAGGTCACCTTGGTCGAGCCGGCCGCCCAGTTCGTGACCTGCCCCTACAGCAATCAGGTGCTGGGCGGGCTGCGCACGATGGCGTCGATCACCCACGCCTACACGAAGCTCGCGCGCCGCGTCGCGCTGGTGCGCGACCGCGCGGCCGCGATCGACCCCGACCAGCGCACCGTGCGGCTCGGCGGCGGCAGGACCTTGCCCTACGACCGCCTGATCGTGTCGCCCGGCATCGACTTCCGCTGGGGCGCGATCGAGGGCTACGACGAGACCGCGATCCAGGCGATGCCGCACGCCTGGAAGGCCGGACCGCAGACCGTGCTGCTGCGCCGGCAGCTCGAGGCGATGCGCGACGGCGGCACGGTCGTGATCGTGGCGCCCGACAATCCGTACCGCTGCCCGCCCGGGCCGTACGAGCGCGCCTCGATGATCGCCTGGTATCTCAAGAGCCGGAAGCCGAAGTCGAAGCTCGTCATCCTCGACGCCAAGGACGCCTTCTCGAAGCAGGGGCTCTTCCTCGACGCCTGGAAGCGCTTCTACCCCGACATCATCGAGTGGGTGCCGGTCTCCAAGGGCGGCAAGATCACCAAGGTCGACGTCAAGGCGATGACCGCGGAGGACGAGTTCGGCACGCAGCACAAGGCCGACGTCGCCAACGTGATCCCGCCGCAATTCGCCGGCAAGATCGCGCGCGACGCCGGGCTCGCCGACCCGAGCGGCTGGTGCCCGGTCGAGCCGCACAGCTTCGAGTCGAGCCTGCGGAAGGGGATCCACGTGGTCGGCGACGCCACCAGCGCGGCGCCGATGCCGAAGTCGGGCTTCGTCGCCAACAACCAGGGCAAGGTCGCGGCCGCCGCGGTGGTGGCGCTGCTCGCCGGCAAGACGCCGGCCGACGCGACCTGGAACAACGTGTGCTACAGCCACGTCACGCCGGACTACGGCTTCTCGGTGGCGAACGTGATCCATGTCGCGGCAGGCAAGTTCGCCGAGGTGCCGGGCTCGGGCGGCATCAGCCCGCGCGACGCCGACGACAAGTTCCGCAAGCAGGAGGCGCAGTACGGCGACGGCTGGTACGCCAGCGTCACGGCGGACATCTTCGGCTGATCGCGCTGTGTTCGCACGAGCGATTGTCACTCTCGTCGTCATGGCCGGGCTTGTCCCGGCCATCCACGTCGAGAGAGCGGCGAACCGCAAGCTAGCAATTCGGCATGGTTCGAGTGCGTCGCCCGACATCACGCAATGGCGCGACGTGGATGGCCGGGACAAGCCCACTGCTGTCCGGCTAAGCATAGGCGAGGCTGAGTTGGGCGGCGT
>DATJNS010000131.1:0-21149 GCA_035507915.1 Candidatus Sulfotelmatobacter sp. | reverse complement strand
CCCGTCCCACGACGCGCCTCGCGGCGCTCCGCAGTCCAGGCCAGTACCCGCTCATGCGATCCTTTACTCAAGGATGCACGAGCAACAGCTCCAAGCCGCCGCCTGCGCATCCCTTCCCTCTATCAACCATGTCAATAAGCGACCTACGGGCCGGCCCGTTTTGGAGGCGTTCCGTCGTAGGGAGGCGGGCTTATACGCCCCGGCTCGGGACCCTGTCAAACAGCTTTTGATGCCCCGCGCACGAATTTCCGATGCACGGGAAATGTGTGCACCGTAGCGCCCTTCGGCCGCCACGCGGCACTGCAGATCGGGCCAGCCCAGGTCCACGCGGGCCAGGACAGATATTACTTGGCGAAGTCAGCAAAGCCCGAGACGAACACCCTCTTGTGGCTTATCTGCCACAATGAAACCTATACGCCACAGCCAATGATGGCAGAAACGTGGCACTTGTCGGTTGACATCGAGAACATCGCTCCGCATGGTGCGGCGCAAGACCGAGCAATGAGGGGAGCAACTCTCAGGTCTTCAACAAGCAAGCGTCCACCGGAATAATAAAGGGCGGGGATGAGGCACATATTACTGGCCGCGGCGATGATTGGCGCCGCGTCGGCTGTTGCGCTATCGGTGTCGTCCAGGCCAATTGCCGATTCAGGAAGCAATTCAAAGGCTTTACCGACCAGCTACAGCTATCCGGCAGGATCGGCGCCGGAAGCGTTCGCCCCGTCCCCTCAGGCCACCCCGACCGTGTCGCAGACTTTGGCGGGCCGTCTCGGCGCCCGTGCGGCGGCCGCGCCAAGCGCCGCCGCGGACGACGAATCGACCCCGGTACGCCAGCGCATCGAGCGGGTGCGGCGCGGCGACACCCTGATCACCGTGATGACCCGGGCCGGTGCATCGACCACCGACGCCCGCGAGGCCGCCCAGGCGCTGCGCGGAATCTACAACCCAAAGGCTCTCAAGATCGGCCAGGAGATCAAGCTGACGTTCGCGCCGACCCAGGATGACGGCCGCGACCTCCACAGCGTGTCGCTGCAGGCCAGCATCGAGCGCGACGTCGCGGTGCATCGCGACGAGGCGGGCGACTTCCAGCCCGAGCAGACCGGACGCGTGCTGAAGCCGTCGCTCGGGCGCGCCGGCGCCATGATCGAAACCAGCCTGTTCAAGGCGGGCACCGGTGCCGGCGTGCCGGTCGAGGTGATGTTCGAGCTGATCCGTGCCTTCAGCTACGACGTCGACTTCCAGCGTGACATCCAGCCGGGCGACAGCTTCGAGGTGGTGTTCGAGCAGACCCACGATGCCAACGGGCGGCTCGTGCGCACGGGACACATGATCTACGGCGCGCTCAGTCTCTCGGGCAACCTGCTCGAGCTCTATCGCTACGACCCGCACGACGGCAGCGGGCCCGATTACTTCAATCCGCGGGGCGAGAGCGTCAAGAAGGCCCTGCTGCGCACGCCGATCGACGGCGCGAAGCTGACCTCGGGATTCGGCATGCGCAATCATCCGATTCTCGGGTACTCGCGCATGCATCGCGGCCTCGACTTCGGCGCGCCGGCCGGCACGCCGATCATGGCGGCGGGCGACGGCGTGGTCGAGATGATCGGCCCCAACGGCAGCTACGGCAACTACGTCCGCATCCGCCACAACGACTTCTACTCGACCGCCTACGCCCACATGTCGCGCTTCGCGGCCGGCATCCACCGCGGCACGCTGGTGCATCAGGGCGAAATCATCGGCTATGTCGGCGCGACCGGGCTCGCGACGGGTCCGCATCTGCACTACGAGGTCCTGGCGCACGACCACCAGGTCAACCCGATGTCGGTGAAGATGCCGTCGAACCGTCAGCTCGCAGGCGTGGCCCTGCGGCGCTTCAACACGGCGCTGGCGGACATCGACCGCGAGGTCCACGCGCTGCCGGATCCGTTCACCGTCGCGATCACCGAACAACCCGACAGCAACGCCGCGTTGCCTTAGGCGGCGGCGGCACGCGCGGGCGCGATCGCGAGCCCGCCCTCGCCGACACCGACCACGACCGTCTCGCCGTCGCGCACACGGCCCTCGAGGATCATCGTCGCGAGCGGGTTCTGCAGCTCGCGCTGGATCACTCGCTTGAGCGGCCGCGCGCCGTACACGGGATCGTAGCCCGTGTTGGCGAGCCAGGTCTTGGCGCGCTCGTCGAGCTGCAGCGTGATCTTGCGCTCGGCGACGATGCGCTGCAGCCCCTGGATCTGGATCTCGACGATCCGCGCCATCTGCTGGCGGCTCAGACGGAGGAACAGCAGGATCTCGTCCAGCCGATTGAGGAATTCGGGCCGGAACGCCGCCCGCACGATGCCCATGACGGCCTCGCGCGTCTCCGCGCTGTGCTCCTTCTCCTCGGACACCGAGGCCAGGATCTCCGAGCCGAGGTTCGAGGTCAGCACGATCAGGGTGTTGCGGAAATCGACGGTGCGGCCCTGTCCATCGGTCAACCGGCCGTCGTCGAGCACCTGCAGGAGCACGTTGAAGACGTCGGGGTGCGCCTTCTCGACCTCGTCGAACAGGATCACCTGATAAGGCCGCCGACGCACCGCTTCGGTGAGCGCGCCGCCCTCCTCGTAGCCGACATAGCCCGGCGGCGCACCGATCAGGCGGGCGACCGCGTGCTTCTCCATGTATTCCGACATGTCGATGCGCACCATCGCGCGCTCGTCATCGAACAGGAACCCCGCCAGCGCCTTGGTGAGCTCGGTCTTGCCGACGCCGGTCGGCCCGAGGAACAGGAACGAGCCGATCGGGCGGTTGGCATCCTGCAGGCCGGCGCGCGCGCGGCGCACCGCGTTCGACACCGCGACGATCGCATCGTCCTGGCCGACCACGCGCTGATGCAGCGCATCCTCCATGCCCAGCAGCTTCTCGCGCTCGCCGGTCAGCATCTTGTCGACCGGGATGCCGGTCCAGCGCGACACGACGCTGGCGATGTCCTCGTCGGTCACCGCCTCGCGCAGCATGCGCTCGGAGGTCGCCTTCTCGGCGTCGGCGATCCGACGCTCGAGTTCGGGAATGATGCCGTAGGTGAGCTCGCCGGCGCGCGCCCAGTTGCCGGCGCGTTGCACGCTCTCGAGCTCGGCACGCGCGTGCTCGAGCTGCTCCTTGATCTTCTGCGCGTCGGAGAGCTTGTCCTTCTCGGCCATCCACGCCTTGGTCAGCTCGGCTGACTTGACCTCCAGGCTCTCGAGCTCGTCGCTCAACTGCGACAGCCGCTCGCGGCTGGCCGCGTCGTTCTCCTTCTTGAGAGCCTCGCGTTCGATCTTGAGCTGCATGATGCGACGATCGAGCTCGTCGATCGCCTCGGGCTTGGAATCGACCTCCATGCGCAGACGGCTCGCCGATTCGTCGACCAGGTCGATCGCCTTGTCGGGCAGGAATCGATCGGTGATGTAGCGGTTCGACAGGGTTGCGGCGGCGACCAGAGCGCTGTCGGTGATGCGGACGCCGTGGTGCAGCTCGTACTTCTCCTTGAGACCGCGCAGGATCGAGATCGTCTCGGGCACGCCGGGCTCGCCGACGAACACCGGTTGGAAGCGCCGGGCGAGCGCAGCGTCCTTCTCGATATGCTTGCGGTACTCGTCGAGCGTGGTCGCGCCGACGCAATGCAGCTCGCCGCGCGCCAGCGCAGGCTTGAGCATGTTGGAGGCGTCCATCGCGCCATCGGCACGGCCCGCGCCGACCAGCGTGTGGAGCTCGTCGATGAACAGCACGATCTCGCCGGCGGCGGCCTGGATCTCGGCGAGCACCGCCTTGAGGCGCTCTTCGAATTCGCCGCGGAACTTGGCGCCGGCCACCAACGCGCCGAGGTCGAGCGACATCAGCTTCTTCTTCTTGAGCGACTCCGGCACGTCGCCCTTGATGATGCGCAGTGCCAGACCTTCGACGATCGCGGTCTTGCCGACGCCCGGTTCGCCGATCAGCACCGGGTTGTTCTTGGTCCTGCGCGACAGCACCTGGATGGTGCGCCGGATCTCCTCGTCGCGCCCGATCACCGGGTCGAGCTTGCCTTGCTCGGCCGCCTCGGTCAGGTCGCGCGCGTACTTCTTGAGCGCGTCGTAGCCCTGCTCCGCGGTCGCGCTGTCGGCGCGCCGGCCCTTGCGCAGGTCGTTGATCGCGCGGTTGAGCGCCTGCGGGTTGACGCCCGCGTCGCTGAGGATGCGCGCGGCCGGCGTGCCCTGCTGCATCGCCAACGCCTGCAGCAGCCGCTCGACGGTGACGAAGCTGTCGCTCGCCTTCTCGGCGAGCTTGCTGGCCGCGTCGAACAGGCGCGCGGTCTCCGGGGCGAGATAAAGCTGGCCGGCACCCGAGCCCTCGACCTTGGGCGTCTTGGCCAGCTCGGCTTCGACGGCCTCGAGCGCACGCTTGGCATCACCGCCGGCATTGCCGATCAGCGACGCCGCGAGACCCTCGGAATCGTCGAGCAGAACCTTGAGGACGTGCTCGGGCGCGAAGCGCTGATGGCCCGATCTGAGCGCCAAGCCCTGCGCCGACTGGATGAAGCCGCGCGCCCGCTCCGTGTAATTCTCGAACTCCATATCCCTTCCCCTTCCTTGTTGCCCCGATAAACGGCGGCCGAGGGTCCGGTGCTACATGCCGTCAGCACCCGCAGAGGATATGGACGTGGCCCAAAAGCCACACAAGGGGTATCGGTCCGCTGTCGGCCGACCCCCTCGAAAAAACTCAGGCCATCGGGCTTTCGTTCGGATCGCCGCCGTTGGCGAGCCCCTCGGGCACCTCGTCGGCGAAGTCGCGCGGCGACGGGTTGGGATAGGCCTGGCCGTCGTTGTTGGCGTTGATGATCCGGTAGTAGTGCTCGGCGTGCTGATAGTAGTTCTCGGCCGCGATACGATCGCCGGCCGCGCTGGCGTCACGCGCCAATGCCAGATACTTCTCGAAGACCTGGTAGGCGTTGCCGCGAACCCGAACGTCGGGACCGTTGCTGTCGAACGTCTGGTGGCGCAGCGGCACCTGACGGTTGCGGCCGCCGTTGTTCATCCCGCCGCCACCGCCGCCGCCATTGCCCTGACCGTGGCCGCGACCCCGCGACCGCTTCACATGGGGACCCTGTCTCATGACACCTTCAACATTGTTGTGATAACGAACTTACCGGCTCCCGGCCGGTATCCCGCGTCTCAATCGGCGCGGTGATCTATGTTCGGTCAGTCTGTGGCGCCCGCAGCGCCGGAGCCCATGGCTCATCTCGACTGTCGAAAAATAGTCAGAGCGGCGCTTCCCTTACAACCCCTTTTTTCGCCTTCGTCTCCTCACCGCGGCACCGCCACGACCACTCGCTGGTTATTTGCCAGATCGCTGACAATTTTACCGATTCCCAGACCAGCGGCCGTCAGGACCGCCGCCACGTCCCCGGCTTGCCCGGCGCCGATCTCGAGCGCCGCCACTCCCCCGGGCGCCAGAAGCCCCGGTAGGGCGCCCGCGATGGCACGGTAGGCCGCCAAGCCGTCGACGCCACCATCGAGCGCCGCCGTCGGGTCGAACCCGACCTCGGGCGGCAGCCCCGCCAGCTCCCCACGGGGTATATAGGGAGGATTGCTCACGATGACATCATAGCGGCCGCGGAGCCCGTCGGCCCAGACGCCGCGCCGGAAGCGGGCGCGCGCCTTGAGGCCGAGCGCCTCGGCGTTGGCGCGCGCCACCTTGAGGGCGGCGCCCGAGACGTCGACGCCGAGCCCGCGCGCCTGCCGCAGCTCGCTCAACAGCGCGAGCAGGAGACAGCCGGTGCCGGTGCCGAGATCGAGCAGATGCAGCGCGCGGCCCCGATCCCCGATCGCGTCGAGCGCGGCCGCGACGACCGTCTCGCTGTCCGGCCGCGGATCGAGCGTCGCCGGCGTCACGCGGAACGGCAGGCTCCAGAACTCGCGCCGGCGGACGATGCGCGACACCGGCTCGCGACGCGCGCGCCGCTCGATCAGCTGAGCGATCGCGCGGCGCTCGCCGGCGGCGATCGTCCGGCGGCCGTGCAGCGCCACGTGCTCGGGCGCCACGCCGAGCGCATGGGCGATCAGCACGCGCGCATCGAGCCGTGCCGACTCGATGCCGACGGCGTTGAGCCGCGTCGCCGCCGCGCGCAGCACGCCATCGAGATCCGCCGCAGGCGCGCTCACGCCAAGTCGGCCAGGCGGGCCGCCTGATCCTCGCGGATCAGCGCTTCGACGATCTCGTCGAGCGCCTCGCCCGCCAGCACCTTGTCGATCTTGTACAGCGTCAGGTTGATGCGGTGGTCGGTGACGCGGCCCTGCGGGAAGTTGTAGGTGCGGATGCGCTCCGAGCGGTCGCCGCTGCCGACCTGGCTCTTGCGCGAGGCGGCGCGCTCGCTGTCCTGGCGCTGGCGCTCGGCGTCGTAGAGGCGCGCGCGCAGGATCTTGAGCGCCTTCGCCTTGTTCTTGTGCTGCGATTTCTCGTCCTGCTGCTGGACCACGATGCCCGTCGGCAGGTGGGTGATGCGCACCGCGCTGTCGGTCGTATTGACCGACTGGCCACCCGGACCGCTGGAGCGGAACACGTCGATGCGCAGATCCTTCTCGTCGATGTGGATGTCGACGTCCTCCGCCTCGGGGAGCACCGCGACGGTGGCCGCCGAGGTGTGGATGCGTCCGCTGCTCTCGGTCGCCGGCACACGCTGGACCCGATGCACGCCCGATTCGAATTTCAGGCGCGCAAACACGCCGCGCCCGCTGATCGTCGCACTCGCCTCCTTGACCCCGCCGAGACCGGTATCCGCGACCTCGAGCACCTCGAAGCGCCAGCGCCGCTCTTCGGCGTAGCGCTGGTACATGCGGAACAGCTCGGCCGCGAACAACGCGGCTTCCTCGCCGCCGGTGCCGGCGCGCACCTCGAGGATGGCGTTGCGCTCGTCGGCCTCGTCCTTCGGCAGCAGCAGGATCTGCACCTCGCGTTCCAGATCCGGCAGCTTGCCCTTGACCGTGCGGAACTCCTCCTCGACCAGGGCGCGCATCTCGCGGTCGTTGGCGCTGTCCGACAGCATCGTCGCCAGGTTGGCGAGCTCGGTGCGCGCATGACGCAGCTCGCCGATCTTCTCCACCATCGGCGCGAGCTCGGCATATTCCTTCGACAGCTTGGCGAACTCGTGCGACGCCATCCCGCCCTCGCGCGCCAAGGCGGCGCCGAGGTCGTTGTGGCGCTGGATCAGTCGATCGAGCTTTTCTTCGAGATTCAACGACCGCTTCCCTCGTCCTTCAATCCGAACAGCCGGCGCGCCAGGCGCTCCAGCCGCTCATAGTCCGCACCCGCCTCGCCCGCCGCCTCGCGCAGCACCTCCGAGGGCGCGTGCAACAGCCGGTTGATCAGCGCCCGGGTCGCGCTGTCGGCGTCGCTGCCGGGCGCGCTTGCCAGCACCTGCCGGCGGACCGCCTCGAAATGCTCGCGCACAGCGACCACCGTCGGCACCGCGGCGCGCGCGGCGCGCGCACGCATGAACTCGACGACCGCCTGATCGACCAGAGCCTGCGCCGGCCCGAGCGCCGCCTGGCGGTCGGCACGGCCCGACATCGCCAACGCTTCGAGATCGGCCATCCTATACACGAACGCCTGATCGAGCGCATCGACCGCCGTATCGACGTCGTCGGGCTGCCCGCAATCCAGAAAAAACATGGGTCTTTGCCGTCGCTGTCGCAACGCCGCGCGCACGACACCCGGCCCGAACAACAGCCGACCGCTGCCGACCGCGGTGATCACCACGTCGGCGGCGCCCAGCGCATCGTCCACGGCATCGAGCCCGATGTGATGCGCCCGAAAGCGCGCCGCCAAGGCGCGCGCCTGGCTCTCGTGGCGCGTCGCGACGGTGAAGCGCGTCACGCCGGCGTCGTGAAACGCCGAGGCGAGATACTCGCCGACCTCACCGGCGCCGACCAGCAACGCGCCGAGCGGCGTCAAGGCACCGTGCAGGTCGCGCACCAGCTGCACCGCGCACGCGGCGAGCGACACCGGGCGCTCTCCGATCGAGGTTTCGGTGCGCACGCGCTTGGCGGCCGCAAACGCGGCGGCGAACACGGCGTCGAGCTCGGTGCCACACGCGCCGGCATCGCTTGCCCGCCGGTGCGCCGCCTTGAGTTGTCCGAGCACGTGCGGTTCGCCGACGACCTGGGCGTCGAGCGAGGCGGCGACCCGGAACAAATGATGGAGAGCGCGCTCGCCGCGATGCCGGTACCCGCCGGTCGCCGCGGCGCCGGGCAACAGCCCCGCCGCGCGCTCGAGGCGCGCGAACCCCGCAGCGGCCGCACCCTCGAGCCGCTCCAGCCCGATCAGCTCGATGCGGTCGCAGGTCATGATCAGCGCGGCTTCGGCCAGGCCGTCCGACGCCAACGACGCGAGCAGGTCTCCCAGATCGGCATCGGTCAGGATCAGCTGCTCGCGAATATCGAGCGGCGTGGTGCGATGATCCACGCCGATCACCGCGAGGCGGCCGAGGCCATGACGGGTCGCGTGGTCGGTCACGGCCGCGTCCATGCGCGGCGGCGCGCGGTCTGGAGCGGCTATTCGGCCGCCACCGGGTTGCGGGCGGCCTCGATCTCGCGCGCCTTGTTCTCGATCAGCTCGACCAGGTGATCGACGATGTCGGTGTCCTTGATGCGGTGATCGGGAATGCCGCTGACATAGACCTGGTGCGTGTTGTTGCCGCCGCCCGTGAAGCCGATGTCGGTCTCGCGCGCCTCGCCCGGCCCGTTGACCACGCACCCGATCACCGAGACGGTCATCGGCGTGGTGATGTGGGCGAGGCGCTGCTCGAGCACCGCCACCGTGTTGATGACGTCGAAGTTCTGACGCGCGCAGGACGGGCACGAAATCACGTTGATGCCGCGATGGCGCAGGTTCAGCGACTTCAGCATGTCGAAGCCGACCTTGACCTCCTCGACGGGGTCGGCCGACAGCGACACCCGCAAGGTGTCCCCGATGCCGGACCACAACAGCATGCCGAGCCCGATCGACGACTTGACCGTGCCGGTGCGCTGGCCGCCGGCTTCCGTGATGCCGACATGCAGCGGGTAGTCGCACGCCTCGGCGAGGCCCTGGTAGGCGGCGACCGCGAGGAACACGTCCGATGCCTTGACGCTGATCTTGAACTCGCGGAAGTCGTGATCCTCGAGGATCTTGGCGTGATCGAGCGCGCTCTCGACCATCGCCTCCGGGCACGGCTCGCCGTACTTCTCGAGCAGATCCTTTTCCAGACTGCCGGCGTTGACGCCGATGCGCATCGAGCAGCCGTGATCCTTGGCCGCCTTGACGACCTCGCGCACACGCTCGGCCGAGCCGATGTTGCCCGGGTTGATGCGCAGGCACGCCGCGCCCGCCTTGGCGGCCTCGATCGCACGCTTGTAGTGGAAGTGGATGTCGGCGACGACCGGCACCTTGGCGGCACGCGTGATTTGCGCCAGCGCGGCCGTCGAGTCCGCGTCGGGGCACGACACCCTGATGATGTCGACGCCGACCTCCTCGCACCGGCGGATCTGGTCGATCGTCGCCTTGGCATCCGGTGTCGGCGTGTTCGTCATCGTCTGGACCGTGATCGGCGCGTCGCCGCCGACCGGCACCGAGCCGACCATGATCTTGCGGCTCTTGCGCCGCTGAATGTCGCGATAGGGCCGGACGCTCATGAGGGATCCTCAGGCAGGCAGGGGGCACACCGGGGGCACGCAGATTGCCCAAAAGGTGCGCCGGACCCCTTGGCGAATCAAGGTCTTGTTACAGTTCTGCGTTATTCCGTGCCGGCCGACCCGGCGCGCAGCCGGTCGGCATCGAGGGCGATGTTGCGGCGCACCGCGCCCACGGCTCCGAGCGGCGGCACGGGGGTGCCGTCGACGAGCACATCGAGGACGCCGGCATTGCCCGTCATCATGACGAGCCCGGCTTTGTTGGGGACGAGGTAGCTGTCGCCCGCCCGCAGCACGCGCGTCAGCAGCGGGGTGTTGTTGGCGTCGCGGATCTGGACCCAGCTTTCGCCGCGCGCCTTGATGATGACCCGCGCATCGCTGTTCTGGGCGCCGAATACCCTGCCGTCGCTGGGCAGCGCGGCGACCTGGGGCACCGGCGGAATCGCCGGCTCGGCCGTCCCGGTGCCGGCGGGAGAGCCTGCGCCCAGCGGGGTCGGCTCGGGGGGTGGGCTATCCTCCACCTCGGCCGGCGGCGCGGGCGTCGCGGGGGCGACGGCCACGGGCGGCGGGGCCGCGACCGTCATGGTGCGCGTCGGGTCGCCTGGTGGGGGCGGCAACACGGGCTCGCCATCCGGCGCCGATGCGCCGGGCGACGTGTTGGCCGTCACCGTCGGGGCGCCAGCGGGCGCCGCGCCGGCTGGCCGGGCGGCCGTCGACCCGGAAGGAGCGCCCGCCGTTGGAGCGGCGGGTATCGATCCTGGAGCCGGCGTCACGGGCGTCGCCGCCGCGGAGGCGGTGCCGGCCGACGCAGCGTCGTGCGAAGCATCCGCCGACCCGCCGGCAGTGGGACCGGGCACCGCGCCCGACGGATTGGCGAGGCGTTCCGGCACCTCGGGAACCGTCTGGGCGAGCTGTGCGCTACGCCCGCTCTGGTAGAGGTACCAGCCGCCGAACAACACCGATGCGACAACCAGGGAGATCAGCAGCGCGGCCGTGCCGGGGACACGGCCTTCCGGAGCCGGCGACGGAAAGCTGAGACTGGGACGGCGCTCCAGCCCGGCGGCTTCGGACTTGAACCGCCGCACCATCTCGGCACCGTCGAGCCCGAGATGCTCGGCATAGGTGCGCACGAACCCGACGGCGTAGGGCGCGCCCGGCAAGGCCTGGAACTGCCCGTCCTCGATGGCTTGTAGAAACGTCGACCGGATGCGCAAGACGGCAGCAACCGACGCCAGGTCCTGACCTAGCCGAAGCCGTGCCGCTCGCAATGCAGAACCGACCGTCTCATGGGGTGGTGTCGGCTCGTCGCGCGCGTCGGTCGGTTGATCCTCTTGGGGCTGCATGGCTACTACTCGACAGAGCCACAGAGATATTAAAATTTCGCTGTCCTGTTTAACAGCGACCCATCGTCGCCGTCGAGAAGCCGGCGAACGGCCGCGTCACACGACCACACCGTGATCTCGGGCGAAGCCACGCAGCAGCTCGCGCAGGCTGTGATGCGGCGAATCGATCAGACGGTCGAGGAAGCGGGCAAGCCGCTTCACATCGAGGCTCCGGGTCATCATCTTGACCGAGCCGACGGCCCCCGGGGGCATCGACAGGCTGCGCAACCCGACGCCGAGCAGCGCCATCGCCTCGAGCGGGCGGCTCGCCATCTCGCCGCACAGGGTGACGGGCACCTCGGCCGCCTTGCAGCGCTCGACCAGGTCGCGCAAGAGCCCGAGCACCGGCGGCGACAGGGGATCGTAGCGTTCCGCCACCTGCGGACTGCCGCGATCCGCCGCGAACAGGAACTGCAAGAGGTCGTTGGAGCCGACCGACAGGAAATCGACCCGCTCGAGCAGCGCCTTGGTCTGCCACATCAGCGCCGGCACTTCGAGCATCGCGCCGACCCGCACGGCCTGCGGCAGACCGTCGCCCGTCCGTGCGGCGCGCTGCAGCTCGGCGTCGAGAATCGCGCGCGCCTGGTCGAACTCCGCGACCTCGGCAATCATCGGAAACATCACCACGAGACGGCGCCCCGCCGCCGCCGCGATCATCGCACGCAGCTGATGGCGCAGCATCGCGGGCCGATCGAGCGAGATGCGCACCGCGCGCCACCCCATCGCCGGATTTTCGTCGATGCCGCCGTTGAAATAGGGCAGCACCTTGTCGCCGCCGATGTCGAGCGTGCGAAATGTGACCGGACGGTCGCCGGCCTGGTCGAGGATGCGCCGATAGAGCTCGGTCTGCGTCGCGACGTCGGGGTAGGTCGCCCGCATCATGAACGGGATCTCGGTACGATAGAGGCCGACCCCTGCGGCATTCGTCGCATCGAGGCTGGTGACGTCGATCTGCAGGCCGCAATTGAGCAGCAACGTTACCGCCTCGCCGTCGCGCGTGATCGGCGGCAGGCCCTTGAGCGCCTCGTAGCGCGCGCTCTGCTCGGCGCGCACGCGCATGGTCTCGCGCACGCTCTGGAGGATGTCCTCGCCCGGCCTGAGGAAAACCTGCGCGTTGTCGCCGTCGACCACGATCGGATCGTTCGGATCGACGCGGTCGAGCACGCCCGCGACGCGACCGACCACCGGGATGTCGAGCGCGCGTGCGACGATCGCGACGTGCGAGGTCGTCGAGCCTTCCTCGAGCACGAGCCCGCGGAGCTGCTTGCGATCGTAGTCGAGCAGCTCGACCGGTCCCATCGAACGTGCGACCAGCACGACGTCCTCGGGCAACGCCAGCGGCGCCTCGGCGGCCGCTCCGGACAGGTGCAGGAGCAGCCGGTTCGTCAGGTCCTCGAGATCGAGCAGCCGCTCCTTGAGATAAGGGTCGGTGACCTCGCGCAAGCGCGCGCGCATGTCGTTCTGCACCTTCTGCACCGCCGCCTCGGCCGTGAGCCCGGTGCGGATCGCCTCGCGGATGCGATTGAGCCAGCCGCGATCCTCCGCGAACATGCGATAGGTCTCGAGCACGTCGCGGTGCTCGCCGGTCGACGCGAGATCGTCGGCGGCGAGCATCAGATCGATCGCAGTGTGCATGATCGCGACCGCGGATCGCAGGCGCTCGAGCTCCGCCTTGGGATCCTCGGCGATCATCTGGCGGATCGTGACGCGCGGCTGGTGCAGAACCGCATAGCCGATCGCCAGCCCGCCGTTGAGCCGGACGCCCTCGAGACGTCGCAGCGCGATCTCGACCTGCGTGCCCTGGGCTTCGGCGGGATCCACCAGCTCGCCCGTGGCGACCAGCTCGGCCAGCACCATCGCGACCGTCTCGAGGGTCTCGATCTCCTCCTCTGTGTAAGCGCGGGTCGCGCGGTTCTGCACGACGAGAACGCCCAGCACGCGTCCGCCGCGCTGGATCGGTACGCCCATCAGCGACTGGTAGATGTCCTCGCCGGTCTCCGGGCGATAGGCGAAACTGGGATGCGACCAGGCGTCGGCCAGCGCGAGCGGGCGCGCATGGGCGGCGATGTCGCCGACCAGGCCCTCGCCGATGCGCAGACGGGTCTTGTGCACGGCGTCCGGATTGAGGCCCTCGGTGGCGAACAGCTCGAGCACCTCGCCGGCGCGCAACAGGTAGGCCGAGCAGACTTCGGCGACCATGTCGGCCGCGATCAGGCGCACGATCCGGTCGAGCCGGATCTGCGCCGACGCCTCCACGGCCATCACGTCGCGCAACCGCTTGAGGAGGCGCCGCGAACCCGTCCAGGCCGCGACCTCCGACATCAGGAGGCCGCCTCTCTCCGATCGCGCGCGGCGAGCGATGACGCCGCCTGGTCGACCAGCTCGGCGAGGATCTCGGCCGTCGACTGCTCGCGCGTCACCAGCCCGACGCTCTGGCCGGCCATCAGCGATCCGTCTTCGACGTCGCCGTCGATCACCGCGCGGCGCAGCGCGCCGGCCCAGAAATGCTCGATCTCGAGCTGCGCCTCGCGGGCGCCGAGATCCCCGCGATTGAATCGCTCGATGACCGATCGCTGCTTCTCGAGGAACCGCTCGGTCGCCTGGTTGGCCAGCGCCCGCACCGGGATCACGGGGAAGCGTGGATCGAGCTGCACCGACGGCACGGCATCGCGCGCGTCGGCCCGGATGAACGCCTGCTTGAAGCGCGGATGGGCGATCGACTCGATCGCGCAGACGAACCGCGTGCCCAGCTGACACCCGGCCGCCCCCATCTCGAGATGCGACACGATCGCCTCGCCACGCCCGATGCCGCCGGCCACGAACACCGGGACCTCGCGGATCGCGGGCAGCACTTCTTGGGCGAGCACCGACGTCGCGACCGGACCGATGTGTCCGCCCGCCTCCATGCCCTCGATGATCAGGGCATCGGCGCCGGTGCGCACCAGCTTGCGCCCCACCATCACCGACGGGACGAAGCACATCGCCTTGGCGCCGCCGTTCTTGATGCGTCGAATCATCGACGCCGAGGGCAATCCGCCCGCCAGCACGATGTGCGACACGCCCTGTGCGATACACACGTCGACCAGCTGCTCGAGCTGCGGGTGCATGATGATGAGATTGACGCCGAACGGCCGGTCGGTGCGCTCGGCGGTCGCACCGATCTCGGCCTCGAGCACGTCGGGCTTCATCGAGCCCGAGGCGATGACCCCGAAGCCGCCGCCGTTCGAGATCGCGGCGACCAGATTGCGCTCCGACACCCACGTCATGGCGCCGCCCATGATGGCGTAGCGCGTGCCGAGGAACGCACGTCCGCGCCGCCACAGGCGGTCGAGCTGCTCGAGGCCCTCGCTGCGCGTCATCAAGGCCTACGCCGCGTCCAGTCCGTATGCGCTGTGCAGGGCGCGCAGCGCGAGCTCGGTGTAGTCGGCCGCGATCAGCACGCTCACCTTGATCTCGGACGTCGAGATGACCTGGATGTTGATGCCGCGCTCGGCCAGCGTGCGGAACATCGTCAGCGCCACGCCGGCGTGGCTGCGCATGCCGACGCCGACCACCGAGATCTTCACGACGTTGGGATCGGGCAAGACCGATTCGAACCCGAGCGGCGCCTTGCGCTCGTTCAAGATGGCGACCGCGCGCTCCAGGTCGGCGCGGGTGACCGTGAAGGTGAGGTCGGTGGTCTTGCCGTCCGCCGAAATGTTCTGGACGATCATGTCGACGTTGACTGCCGCGTCGGCCAGCGGACCGAAGATGCCGGCGGCGACGCCCGGCCGATCCGCGACCTTGGTCAGCGTGATCTTGGCCTCGTCCCGCGAGTACGCGATTCCGCTGACCACTTCCTGTTCCACGATCTCATCCTCATCGACGACCAGCGTGCCGGGAGCGTCGCTGAAGCTCGACAGCACCTGCAGCCGCACGCCGTATTTCATCGCCAGCTCGACGGAGCGGGTCTGCAGCACCTTCGCGCCCTGCGAAGCCAGCTCGAGCATCTCCTCGTAGGTGATCCTATCGAGCTTGCGGGCCTTCGTCACGATGCGCGGGTCGGTCGTGTATACGCCATCGACATCGGTGAAAATATCGCAGCGGTCGGCCTTGAGCGCGGCCGCCAGCGCAACCGCCGAGGTGTCGGAGCCGCCGCGCCCGAGCGTCGTGATCCGCGTGTCCGGACCGATGCCCTGGAAGCCGGCGACCACCGCCACTTGGCGCTCGCCGAATCGCCGGATGATCTCGGCGGTCTCGATCTCCTGGATACGCGCCTTGCCGTGGACGCCGTCGGTGCGCAGCGGGATCTGCCAGCCGAGCCACGAGCGCGCCGGCACGTCCAGCGTCTGCAGCGCCAATGCCGTCAACCCGGCCGTAACCTGCTCGCCCGATGCGACCACGACGTCGTACTCGCGGGCATCGTGCAAGGTCGCGGTCTTGGTCACCCAGTCGACCAGCTGATTGGTCACGCCCGCCATCGCCGAGACCACGACCGCCACCTCGTGGCCCGCGTCGACCTCGCGCTTGACCCGCAGCGCTGCGTTGCGGATGCGGTCGAGATCGGCGACCGACGTGCCGCCGAACTTCATCACGATGCGCGCCATCAGGAGCCGAATCCGGGTCGAAAAGGGGCAGATTGCGGGTTGCCGCCGGGCGGGGCGGCTATACATACTCTGATCGGCCGTTCGCGCAAAGCGCCGGCCGCCCGGCCCGGCCCGCCCCGTTGCAATCGGCAGCACGATGCAGACCACTCCCGGAGCGCTCGACAGCGCCAGCGTGGATCCCGACGAGGTTGCTCGCTTCGCGGCGCTGGCCGACGACTGGTGGGATCCGACCGGTCGCTTCCGGCCGTTGCACCGGTTCAACCCCGTCCGCCTGAGTTTCATCCGCGACCGTCTGATCCGGCATTTCCACCGCGACACCGCGGCGCTCGAGCCGCTCACCGGTTTGCGCGTGCTCGACATCGGCTGTGGCGGCGGGTTGGTCGCCGAACCCATCGCACGGCTCGGCGCGACGGTGGTCGGGATCGATGCGACGGCGAAGAACGTCGAGGTGGCGCGCCGACACGCCGCCGAGGCCGGCCTTGCGATCGACTATCGTTGCGCCAGCGCCGAGACGCTGGTTGCCGAGGGCGCGCGTTTCGACGTGATCCTCAATCTCGAGGTGGTCGAGCACGTCGTCGCGCTCGAGCCCTTTATCGGGGCGTGCGGCAAACTCGCCGCGCCGGGTGGCGCGATGATCGTCGCCACGCTCAACCGCACCGCCAAGGCATGGGCGCTCGCCATCGTCGGCGCCGAATACGTGCTCGGCTGGTTGCCGCGCGGCACGCATCGTTGGGAGAAGTTCGTGCGACCCTCCGAGCTCGCTGCGGCGCTGCGGCGCAGCGGTTTCGAGATCGGCGAGCTCGCGGGAGTCGGCTACAATCCGTTGGCCGGCGAATGGTCATTGAGCCGCGACCTCGCCGTGAACTATATGGTATTCGCCCGCTTCGTTTAGGAGGAATCCGGCCCATGGACACTCCCGCTTCGCCCAAGACGGACGCCCCGGCTACGCTCGGCAAGGCGCGCATGCTGCACACCATGATTCGAGTCCACGATCTCGAGAAGTCGATCAAGTTCTACACCGAGCTGCTCGGCATGAAGCTGCTGCGCCGCACCGATTATCCCGAGGGAAAATTCACCAACGTGTTCGTCGGCTACGGTGACGAGGCCACCCACGCGGTGCTCGAGCTGACCTACAACTGGGATCACGCGCCCTACAATCTGGGCGACGGCTACGGCCACGTCGCGCTCGGTGTGCCCGACGTCTATGCGGCGTGCGATCGGCTTGCCAAGGCGGGTGCCAAGATCCCGCGTCCTGCCGGCCCGATGAAGCACGGCAAGACCGTGATCGCGTTCGTCGAAGATCCCGACGGCTACAAGATCGAGCTGGTGCAGCGCGCCTAGGCGCGGTTCAACCGCACCGAACCGCTACGCGTCGCGGCGCGGCAGCCAGGGGATCTTCTTGACGTCGATGCCTTCGTCGACCAGCTCTTTGGCCTGGTCGTCGGAGGCCTCGCCGTAGATGCCGCGCTTCTCGACCTCACCGTAGTGGATGCGGCGCGCCTCCTCGACGAAGCGCTCGCCCACATAGTCGCATTCGCTCTCGATCTTCTGGCGCAGCTCGGTCAGCGTCTTCATCACCTCGGCGGGAAGGCCGGGCTTGCTTCCGGCATCGTCCGCGCCCCGACGCTTGGCCAGGCGGGGCGCCATCGGCGCCTTGGCGACCTGGCTGTCACCGCATACGGCGCAGGGGACCTTGCCCGCGGCAGCCTGGCGATCGAACGTCGCGGCGTCGCGAAACCAGCCCTCGAACACGTGCCCGCCGGAGCATTTCAGCTCGTACACGATCATCGCCGCGCCGCCGACCTCCGTCCCAACCGCCCGTGTCCCAACGGACGGCTTGGGCTTAGGTTACCATTTCGGGGCAGCCGCCGCGCGCGACAAGCCCCGCCACACTCTGAAGTAGCTGAGATTTGCACAGCATATCAACCATTTCAAACTGGGTTGACCGCTTCGCCGGAGCGCTGCCGGCGGGACCGGTGCTCGACGTCGCGTGCGGCGGCGGGCGCCATCTGCGTCACTTCCGCAACCTCGGCCATCCCGTGACCGGGGTCGATCGGGACCTGACCGGGGTCGCCGACTTGGCGGATTCCGACGGGGTCGAGCTTCTGGAAGCCGATCTGGAGGCCGGGGCGCCCTGGCCGTTTGGCGACCGCCGGTTCGCCGCGGTGGTGGTGACCAACTATCTGTGGCGGCCGCTCCTGCCCGCGATCGTGGCCGCGGTCGGCCCGGACGGCTGGCTGCTCTACGAGACGTTCGCCCGGGGCAACGAGCGCTACGGCCGACCGCACAACCCCGACTTTCTCCTGCTGCCCGGCGAGCTTCTGGAGGCTGTCGCCGGGCGCCTGACCGTGGTCGCCTACGAGCACGGCGCGGTCGAGCGGCCGCGGCCCGCCGTGGTGCAGCGCATCGCCGCAGTGCGCCCGGGCCCGACCGGTGTCATCGAACCGGCCCAGATCGTGCTATAGAATCGCCCAGCGGACAGGGGCGTTCAATGGAAGAGGACTGCGGGTACCGCCGCCCACCCCATCGCGAGCCACCGGCCACCAGGAGGCAATCATGAGCCCAGACAGCGCGACCGCCGGCAAGCCGGCTTCCAAGGCCTTCATCGACCTGCGCGGCAAGACCGCGATCGTCACCGGCTCCACCAGCGGCATCGGGCTCGGCATCGCGCGTGCGCTCGCCGGGGTCGGCGCCAACGTCGTGATCAACGGTTTCGGCGATGCCGCCGCGATCGAGAAGGAGCGCGCCAGCCTCGCCTCCGACTTCAAGGTCAAGGTGAGCTATTCGCCGGCCGACATGTCGAAGGGCCAGCAGGTGATGGACATGGTGACGACCGCCGAGAAGGAGTTCGGCTCGGTCGACATCCTGGTGAACAACGCCGGCATCCAGACCGTGCAGCCGATCGACGAGTTCCCGGTCGAGCGCTGGGAGGCCATCATCGCGATCAACATGTCGTCGAACTTCTATGCGATCCGCACCGCGCTGCCGGGCATGAAGAAGCGCAAATGGGGCCGCATCATCAACCTCGCCTCGGCGCACGGCCTCGTCGCCTCGCCGTTCAAGGGCGCCTACGTGACCGCCAAGCACGGCGTGCTCGGCATGACCAAGGTGGTCGCGCTCGAGACCGCGGAGCTGGGCATCACGTGCAATGCGATCTGCCCCGGCTTCGTGCGCACCCCGCTGGTCGAAGGCCAGATCGACGAGCAGGCGAAGGCCAACAACATGCCGCGCGACCACGTGATCCGCGACGTCATCCTCGCCGCGCAGCCGACCAAGAAGTTCATCGAGGTCGAGGAGATCGCCGACACCGCGGTGTTCCTGTGCTCGGAGGCCGCCAAGTCGATCACCGGCGTGCCGATCTCGGTCGACGGCGGCTGGACCGCGCGTTAACGCCGAGATCGATCGCGCCCTCGGTCGATAGGGTCCCGGCGAGGCAGGCTGCCCCCGTCGAGGGCGGCACCGAGCGCGCTTCCGGCGCGGCGAGACAAAGCTGCTCGTAGACCGATTTGAGGATCGCGACGTCTTCCGCCGGCATTCCCGGCGGCGATGTGGCCCCCGCCATCATCGACAGCCCGTCACTGGGCCGCCGATGCGAACGACGCGGCGAGCTGGCGCGACACCAGCTGGGCATACAACCCACCGCGCGCCAGCAGCGCGTCGTGGGTGCCGATCTCGGCCACGCGCCCTTCGTCGAGCACGACGATGCGATCGGCGTCACGCACGGTCGACAGCCGGTGCGCGATCACGATCGTGGTGCGATCGGCCTGCAGCCGGTCGAGGGCGCGGCGCACTGCCTGCTCGTTGATCGCATCGAGGTGCGAGGTCGCCTCGTCGAGGATCAGGACCGGGGCGTCCTTGAGGAAGGCCCGCGCGATCGCGACGCGCTGGCGCTGCCCGCCCGACAGGCTGGCGCCGCGTTCGCCGACCATCGAATCGAGGCCCTCGGGCAGCGCGTCGACCAGCGCGCCGAGCGACGCATGGTCGATCGCCGCGCGCAGCGCCGCGGCGTCGGCATCCGGCCGCGCGATCAGGATGTTGTTCTTCAGCGTGTCGTTGAAGAGATAGGTGTCCTGCGCGACCAGCGCGATGCGCCGGCGCAGATCGTCGAGCCCATAGGCGCGAAGGTCGACGCCGTCGAGCGTGATGCGCCCGCCGTCCGCATCCCAGAAGCGCATCAAAAGCTGCGCGGTCGTGGTCTTGCCGGCGCCGGACGTGCCGACCAGAGCCACGGTTTCGCCCGCCGGGATCTCGAAGCTGACATCGGCGAGCGCCCGCCGGCCTTGGCCCGGATAGGCGAAGCTCACGTGCTCGAGCGCGAGCGCGGCCGCGCCGGCATGAGGAGGCACGCCGGGACCGTCGGTCACCGGCACCGGCTCGTGGGCGAGCGCGTAGACGCGTCGCGTCGCCCCCAGCGTATCGGCGAGCTGCCGACCGATCTGCGCAATCTCCGAGACCGGCAGGAACGCCGCCATGGCGAGCAAGGTCAGCAGCGGGAGCACGCCGGCGTCGAGCACGCCTCGCGTCGACAGCACGGCGCCCACGACGACCACGGCGAGCCCGCCGAGCCCGGTCAGGATCTCGAGCAGGCTCTGCTGCATGGTGAGCTCGCGGAAAAACGGCAAGCGCAGCCCGACATGGCGCTCCGACAGCACGTCGAGCCGGTCGCCCCGCGCGCCCTCCTGCTGAAAGGCGACGATCTCGGCCAAGCCCTGCACGCAGTCGACCGCGAAGGCGCTGAGCTCGCCCGCCGCCTCGCGCGCCGCCGAGCCCAGCCGGTCGACCCGGCCGCGCATCAGGAACGGGCTCAGCCCGACCGCGGCCAGGAACGGCACGAGCGCGAGCGCGATCCACGGGTTCGCCCACGCCAGCACGGCGAGCACCGCCGCCGGCACCACGACGGCCACGAACGCCGGCGCCACCGTGTGGGCGAAGAAATACTCGACCAGCTCGATGTCGTGGGTGGCGAGCGCCATCAGGTCGCCGGTGCGCCGGCGCACCAGATAGGCGGGCGCCAAGGCGTCGAGCTTGCGGAACGCGTCGATGCGCATCTCGGCGAGCAGCCGAAACGCCATGTCGTGCGCGACCCAGGATTCGAGCCAGTGCAGCACGCCGGACAGCGGCGCCACCACGGCGAGCGCCCACAGCAATCCGCCGATCGGCGCACCGTGCTTGAGCGCCAGCACGACCAGCGCGCTTAGCACGCCGACGCCGATGAAGGCGAGCACGCGCAGCACGCCCAGGCTGAACGCGGCGGCGAGCCGGCCCTTCCACGGCACGATCACGGCCATCAGGGAGCCGACGAGCTCGAACCAACCCAGCCCCTCGGCCTTGATGATGCCCTCGGTCACCGGCTTGACGGCGCCGCCGGGCGTGTCCGCGATGGTTTCCGCGGCGCGCCCGATCGGCGGCGCAATGCCGGCGTCGCCCGCGGTCGCGTCGCGCACCTGCTCCGCCATCAGACGGGCGTAGGCGCCGTCGGCGCGCATCAGCTCGGCATGCCGCCCGCTCTCGACGACGTGGCCACC
>DATJNS010000130.1:0-4029 GCA_035507915.1 Candidatus Sulfotelmatobacter sp. | reverse complement strand
TCGCTCTGGCGCTGACGCACGCGGTGCACGCGGTCGAGGTCGACGCCGCGGCGCTCGAGGCGCTTGGCGCCGCGGCGCGTGGCGCGCGCCGGCCGATCACCACGGAGCGGCGCGACCTCGCGCGCCAGCCGCTCGCCGGCGCGGCGCTCGACGACTTCGCAGCGGTCGTGTTCGATCCGCCGCGCGCCGGCGCGCCGGCGCAGGCAGCCGCGCTCGCCGCCTCGGCGGTGCCGACCGTGGTCGCGGTGTCGTGTCATCCCGGCAGCTTCGCGCGCGATGCACGCATCCTGGTCGACGGCGGCTATCGGCTCGAAATGGTGCAGCCGATCGATCAATTCCTGTGGTCGGCGGAGGTCGAACTGGTCGCGGTGTTCAGGCGTGAGGCGGTGCCCGTCGTCCCGCGCCCGCGAACGCGTGGAAGGTCAGCAGCGCCAGCGTGAAGAGCGCGACCGCGCCCGCCTGGTGCAGCGCGGCGAGCGCGACCGGCACGCGGAGCAGCAGGGTCGCGATGCCGAGCCCGGCTTGCACGAGCACCATCGCGCCGAGCCCGTCGAGGGCGAGGCGCGCCGCGGCTGGTGCGCGCGCCCGCGCGACGGTCCAGAACGCCGTGACCGCGGCGACGGTCGTGAGCGCCAGCAGACGGTGGTGCAACTGCACCGCCGCTTGGTTCTCGAAGGTGTTGGCGACGATGCCGAGCGCCGGATTGCGATAGTCGGGCGGGATCAGCCCGTCGCCCATCCACGGGAATGAATTGTAGATCAGCCCCGCGTCGGTGCCGGCGACGAAGCCGCCGGCCATCATGGTGACGAACACGAGGACGGCGAGCGCCCCGGCGCGCCGCACCAGGGCGCGCGAGGCGGGCGGCGCGGGCGGGCGCAACAGGCCGAGCGCGATCCAGAGCATGACGGCGTAGATCGCCAGCGCGAGCCCGAGATGCGCGGTCAAGCGGTAGGGGCTGACCCAGGGCACGTCCTTGAGGCCGCTCGCGACCATCCACCAGCCGAGCGCACCTTGTAGCGCGCCGAAGCCGAAGATGAGCGCCAGCGGTGCGCGCAGCCGTCGCTCGACGCGGCCGGTCGCGAGGAACCACAGGAACGGCACCAGGAACGCGACGCCGATCAGGCGCCCCCATAGGCGATGCACGTATTCCCACCAGAAAATCGTGCGGAACTCGTCGAGCGACATGCCGGCGTTGAGCTGGCGGTATTGCGGGCTGTTCTGGTACTCGGCGAACAGGCGCTCCCAATCGGCGTGGCCGAGCGGCGGCACGGCGCCGCCGATCGGCTGCCACTCGACGATCGACAGACCGCTCTCGGTCAGCCGCGTGATGCCGCCGATCACCACCATGGCGAAGATCATGGCGCAGCATGCGGCGAGCCACAGTCCGACCGCGCGTCGGCTCGATGCCGCCGCCGGCGCAGCCTGCCGTTGCGCA
The DNA here is from genome assembly GCA_035507915.1 of Candidatus Sulfotelmatobacter sp. Classification (GTDB taxonomy): domain Bacteria; phylum Pseudomonadota; class Alphaproteobacteria; order Elsterales; family Elsteraceae; genus JACQAI01. The sequence continues at coordinate 2,594 of DATJNS010000130.1, read as the reverse complement.
GTCGTTACCGCCATGGTCGATTCATCATGGTGTCATCGCGAGCGAAGTGAAGCAATCCAGCGGCGCGTGACGGTTCTGGATTGCTTCGTCGCTACGCTCCTCGCAAGGACGACAAAAGGGTGCCGAGTGTCGCGGGGGCGCGGCAAGCTTCTACGAGCCGAACACCTCGGGGTTGACGGCATTCTCCTTGATCGGCTTGCCGTCGAGCACGCTGAGGATGTTGCGCACGGTGGCGACCGCCATGCGGTCCATCGACTCGACGGTCACGCCCGCGAGATGCGGCGCCACGATCACGTTGGGCAACTGCAGCAGCGGATGGTCGCGCGCCGCCGGCTCCTTCTCGAACACGTCGATGCCGGCACCGGCGATCTTACCGGCCTTCAAGGCATCGTGCAGCGCGGCCTCGTTGACGATGCCGCCGCGCGCAGTGTTGACGAGGTAGGCGCCCGGCTTCATGCGCGCGAGCCGCTTGGCGTCGAACATGTTGGTCGTCTCGGCATTCTTCGGGCAATGCACCGAGATGAAATCCGCCTGGGCGACCGCGGCGTCGAGATCGCCGACCGGCTCGCAACCGGCTTTCTTGATGTCGGCCGCGGGCACGTACGGGTCGTAGACCCGTACGTGCATCTCGAAGCCGAGCGCGCGCTTGGCGGTGCGCGTGCCGATGCGCCCGAAGCCGACGATCAGCAGGGTCTTCTCGAGGAAATCGACCGGGTAGGCCGTCAGGGTGTCGCGCCAGCTGCCCGCGCGCACCGCGGCGTCGTTCTGCGCGTTGCGTTTGGCGAGCGCGAACATCAGCGAGAAGGCCTGCTCGGCGACCGACGGCGAGTTCGCGATGCCGACCACCATCAGGGGAATCTTCTGGGCCGTGAGCACGGGCACGTCGACCGTGTCGAAGCCGACGCCGACGCGCGCCACCACCTTGATGCGCGGGCCGGCCTTGAGTTCGGGCGCGGCGAAGCGCGTCAGCGACAGCGCGACGCCGTCGGCGTCGCCGAGCAGCCCGTGGAACTCTGCGGCGGCGATGCTGGGCGGGTAGGCGATCGCATCGACGTCGTCGCGTTGCTTGATGATGTCCCAGCCGGCCTTGACCAGGGTCTTGGGCAGCAGCACGCGGAAGCGGTTCGGGGCCATGGTTGCGGGGTCTCCTCCCGGCGTCATGCGCGGCGTTCGCGCGCCGGCAGCCTAGCCGCCCGGCGGAGCGGCCGGTAGCGTGTTTGCCGCGGGGCGCGCCCGCTCTAGTGGACGATCAGGGTGTCGGCGAAGCGGAAGCGCGGCGGCCGGATCAGCATCGTGTGGCCGACGCGCACGGAGTGCAGCTTGCCGTCGAGGTTGCGGGTCCAGAAATCCAGGAACTTGCGCAGGATCGGAAAGCCGGGCGCGAGGTCGAGCTCTTGCCAGACGTAGCTCTGCAGCAGGTCCGGATGGTCGGGCATGTGGTAGAGGATCTCGGCCGTGGTCAGCCGGTAGTTCCTGAGCTGCAGCGCCAGGGCACGCGTGGACATGGGCACTCCCGTTCGTGGCTCCGCCTGGGCAACGATGCGACGGCGAGATTTGTCCATGCAAGAAAAATGCAACGAATCCAATATCTTAGCAGCATCAGCCGGAGATTGCTGCCAAACCTCTTGAAATGGCAGGAGCAAGCCCGTAGATGTCTGGCACTCGTCGGGGTCGAGTGCTGACACTCGTCCTGGCGCAGCAATTTTATTGTTCGACAGCGAGGAGGGCAGAATGAAATTCCGACCCCTGCATGATCGGGTCGTGGTGCGGCGAGTCGAGGGCGACCAGAAGACCGCCGGCGGCATCATCATTCCGGACACCGCCAAGGAAAAGCCGATGGAGGGCGAAGTGATCGCCGTCGGCCCGGGCGCGCGCGGCGATGACGGCCAGATCCATCCGCTCGATGTCAAGGCCGGCGACCGCATCCTGTTCGGCAAGTGGTCGGGCACCGAGGTCAAGCTCGACGGCGAAGAGCTCATCATCATGAAGGAGTCGGACATCATGGGCGTCATCGAGTCCGCCGGCTCCAAGAAGAAGGCCGCCTAGCGCGCCGCAACCCCCAAGGAGAGTGAATCACCAATGGCTGCGAAAGACGTGAAGTTCAGCGTCGACGCCCGTACGCGCATGCTGCGCGGCGTCGACATCCTGGCCGATGCCGTGAAGGTCACGCTCGGTCCCAAGGGCCGCAACGTCGTGATCGAGAAGTCGTTCGGCGCGCCGCGCATCACCAAGGACGGTGTGACGGTCGCCAAGGAGATCGAGCTCGCCGACAAGTTCGAGAACATGGGCGCCCAGATGGTGCGCGAGGTCGCCTCGAAGACCAACGATCTCGCCGGCGACGGCACCACGACCGCGACCGTGCTCGCCCAGGCGATCGTGCGCGAGGGCGTGAAAGCGGTGGCCGCCGGCTTGAACCCGATGGACCTCAAGCGCGGCATCGACATGGCGGTCGAGGCCGTGGTCGACGACGTCAAGAAGCGCGCCAAGAAGGTCTCGACCAACGCCGAGATCGCCCAGGTCGGCACGATCTCGGCCAACGGCGAGAAAGACATCGGCGACATGATCGCCAAGGCGATGGAGCGCGTCGGCAACGA
>DATJNS010000129.1:0-4397 GCA_035507915.1 Candidatus Sulfotelmatobacter sp. | reverse complement strand
TGCAGGCTGCCAGGACGCCTCCGCCGCGCAACGGATCGAAGGCGGTCAAGATCAGCAGAAGCATGCCGACCCCCGCGAGAACGAGCCCCACGCTCATCCGCCGTCCGCTCATTCGCGGAATCCCGAAGGTTGCCGTGACTTCGCCACGCGCCGCCGGACGAAGCTCTACCCGAGCGGCTTGACGAGGAGCAACATGCCGTTGGCCACCGGCAGGAGCACGCGGCAGTAGCCGGTCCATTGCTGGGCGAGGGCGAGGGCGTCGCGGACCCCCTGCCCCTTCTCGGTCCGCGGCCGCGCGTTGAGCGCATCGCCGTGGAACAGCGCGTCGTCGACGATCATCAGGCCGCCCGGCGCTAGCAGCGGCTCGAGCCGGCGCATGTAGTCGGCGTAGCGCTCCTTGTTGCCGTCGATGAACATCATGTCGAACGGCCGGTCGCGCGGCAGCCCGTCGATCACCGCGTGGGCATCCCCCTGCAGCAGCGTGATGCGGTCGGCCAGCCCGTTGCGCGCGAAGTTCTGCCGGCAGATGTCGGCAAAGTGGTCGAACTTCTCGATCGTCACCATCTCGCCGCCCGCCGGCAGCGCCTTCGCCATGTACATCGCCGACACGCCGATGAACGCGCCGATCTCCAGCACCCGGCGCGCCCGCGACAGCCGGATCAGCAGCTGCAGGAAGCGCAGCGCGATCGGGTTCGAGCCCATCTCCTCGACCGTGAACTTGTCCGACGTCACAAGGTCGAGCTCCTCGTACGGCGTCCGGATGCCGCTCGTGCGCACGATGGTCTCGAACAGCGCCGGAAAGAACGCCTCGCGCGCGCCCGCGAACTGGTCGCTGTGCAGCGCCTGGTCGGGCAGCATCTTGTCGAAAAACGCGGTCGTGTGGGCAGTCGTAGCGTTCATATTCGTCTTGCCTCGTTTCGCTCGACGCGATCACCCAGGAGCGCCCCGCGACCGCCGCCGGCAATCTACACAGGGGATGCAAATTTGGCTATCACGACGCGACGGGCGGCAGGCTCCGACGCGGCCGGTCGAGGAGGGTCACGATGGCGAGAAGATTGAGGCACCTTGGCAGCCGGGCGCTCGCCCTCGGACGGCGGATCGTCCGTATGACGCAGCCGCCACCAGACCCGGTGCGCCAACGCTACGTCGAGCGCCGGGGCTTCATCATCACCGATCTGGTCGCTGCCGCGCTGCCCGCCAGCGAAAAGTTCACCATCCTGGACGGCGGCGCACTCGACGCCTACGCCGATCCGCGCTGGCAGGCGCTGGACGCGACCCGCACGCGCATCTATGGCTTCGAGCCGAATGCCCTGGAGGTTAAGCGGCTCAACGCCACTGCCCAGGAAAAAGGCCTCGATCATCGTTACTTCGCCGGAGCGCTGTGGAGCCGAGCGACCACCGTAACGTTCCACGCCAACAAAGCATCAGGCGGCGGCTCGCTGTACGAGCAGAACACCGACCTCACCGACCGCTGGAAGTTCGAGAATTTCGAAGCCAGTTTCAACGCGCGCGACATGTTCCGACCGACCGTTACGTCGCAGTGGGCGACGACGAGTATCGACCAATGGGCGAGCGAATCGAGCGGTGGTCCGCCCGATATCGATTTCATGAAGCTGAACGTCCAAGGCGCGGAGCTCGAAATCCTGCAGGGCGCCGACAGCGTCATCGACCGGACGATCGGGGTCATGGCCGAGATGAGCTTCGTCGAATCCTACAAGGGCCGCCCGTTCTTTGCCGACGTCGATCGGCATCTGCGCGACAAGAATTTCACGTTCTTCGATTTCATCGGACACCATTGCATCGGCCGCGCCGAGTCGCCGATCACGGTACGGCATCTTCCAAGTCTGCACGGCCTCTGGGGGCAGCTGATCGAAGGGCACGGCATCTACTTCCGCGATCCGATCGACATGGCCGCGCGCGGGCTCAGCATCGATCATCGGTCGGCGGCCAAGCTTCTGAAGCTGGCCGCGTTCGCCGAGGTGATGGGCCAGATCGAATACAGCTTCGAACTGCTGTCGTGGCTCGAGACGTTGCTTGACCGGCGTGGCGATGCGGCGGGGGCGCGCCGCGTGAACGCGCTCGCGGCCCAAGCGGCGAAGCTCTACGTCTCCTACATGGCCTGATCGCCTGGTCCCGCTCAGGCCTCGCGCGCAAAGCGGTCGAGCAGGGCGCCGATCTCCATCGGGTCGTAGCCCCAGTCGCGCATCGCCCGCGCGCTCGACAGGCGGAAAGCGGGTTTCTCCGCCGGCTGGACCGCGAGCCGCGGCGTCACGCCCATGCCGGCCGCCAGGCGCTCGACCACCGCGCGGACCGCGAGCTGGCCCCGGGCACCCAGCACGAGGGTGTCGAAACCGCGCCAGCCGCGCTCGAGCGCGCGCGCGACCAGCCGGGCGAGATCGGCCACATGGAGCGCGTTGTTGAACGGCGCGTCGGGATTGAACAGGGTCGCGGGTTCGCCGCGCCTCAGACGCTCGGCCGTGCTGGCGAGCCAATTCCGGCGCGCGCCCCGCCCGACCACCCCGGGCAGGCGTAGTGCCAGGCCAGGCAGTCGCGCCTGGCGCTCCTCGAGCAGGCGCTCGCCCAACAGCTTGCTCGCGCCGTAGACGTCGGGATCGACGATGCGCGTGCGCTCGTCGACCACTGCGGCGTCGATTTGGCCGTAGACCGACATCGAGGACAGGAAGATGAAGGCACGGCAACCGGCGCGCTCCGCGAGCCCGAGCAGATGCCGGGTCGCGATCACGTTGTCACGCACCACGGCGTCGTGGGTGATGCCGGTCCACGCGGAGCTCGCCGCGGCGTGGATCACCGCCGTGCAGCCGTTCGGCAGGTCCGTCAGCGCGGCCACGTCGCTCTGCACGAGGCGGGCCGGCGACGCGCCGATGAGGTCGGCCGCCAGCCCGGGCGCGGTGCGGTAGATCCCCGTGACCGGGAAGCCGTCGGCCGCGAGCAGGCGGACCAAGTGCGAGCCGACGAACCCGCTGGCCCCGGTGACCAGCACGGGTGGCCGCGCGCCGGCGCCTTGGGTCACCCGACGGCCTGGACGATGCGGTCGAGGCCGAGGCCGTGGGCCGCGAGCAGGTCGTCGTGGCTGCCGTAATTGTGGATGAAGCGGTCCTGCAGGGTGAAGCAGTCGAGCCGGCACGTCGCCTTGACGTCCCAGGCGAGCTGCTTGGTCTGCGGCGCCAGTCCGCCCTGCGGCACGTTCTCCTCGATCACGATCACGTGCCGGTGGCGCTGGAGCGCCTCGATCACGCCCTCGCGGTCGAGCGGCTTCACCGTATGCGCCGACACCAGCGACACCGACTTCCCTTGTCCCGCCAGATGGTCGGCCAGCGCCTGCGCCAGCTTGCCGATCACGCCGTAGAACAGGATGCAGACGTCCGATCCCCGCCTCAGATAGCGCAGCTTGCCGAACCGCCACGGTTCCGCATCCTTGGTCAAAATCGGCTCGCCCGCCTTGCCGATGCGCAGATAGACCGGGCCGTTCTTCTGGCGCGCGCACCACCGCGTCGCCTCCGTGCACTCCGCCGGATCGCACGGCGCCACGATCTGCATGTTCGGCAGCGCGCCCGCGATCGCGATGTCCTCCATCGTGTGGTGCGTGCCCCCCAGGGTCGAGTAGATCACCCCGGCACCCATCCCCACCACCGTCACCGGCAGGTTCTGGTAGCACAGATCGTCGCGCACCATCTCGAACGGCCGGTAGAGCGAGAACGTCGCGATCGTGTAGGCGAACGGCTGGCAGCCCTTGAGCGCCAGCCCGGCGCAGATCCCGATCATGCTCTGCTCGGCGACGCCAACATTGATGAAGCGCTCGGGGTACTGCGTGCTGAACTTCGCCATGCTCCCGGCCGGCGAGATGTCCGCCACCACCACGTAGATGTCGGGGTTCTCGGTCGCCTCCCGGTACAGCGTCTCGGAGAACGTGTTCCTCATCGCGCCGCCTCGAGCTCCTCGATCGCCTTGCGGTACTCCTCCTTGCTCGGCGACCGGTAGTGCCAGATCGGCACGTTCTCCATGTAGCTCACGCCCTTGCCCTTGGTCGTCTTGGCCACCACCATCAGGGGCTTGCCGCCGGTCGCCCCGCTCACCGCCTCGAACAGCGCCTGCGAGTCGTGGCCCGCCACCTCGACCGTCTCCCAGCCGAACGCCCGGAACTTGTCGACCACCGGATAGAAGCTCGGGTGCGTCTCCGACGTCCGTCCCAGGCTCTGAAAGTCGTTGTTGTCGATGAACGCCACGATGTTGTCGAGCCCGAGCGACGACGCCATCATGGTCGCCTCCCAGGTCGAGCCCTCCTGCACCTCGCCGTCGCTCAGCACGGTGTAGATCCGGCCGTCGGTCTTGCGGCCCTTCTCGGCCAGCGCCATGCCGCACACCATCGACAGCCCGTG
>DATJNS010000128.1:0-6457 GCA_035507915.1 Candidatus Sulfotelmatobacter sp. | reverse complement strand
AAATCGGGTCCATCGCTCACTTCTGGCCGGCTTCTTCAACAGCCTGTTAGAGGACGAGAGCGGGATCGGCTATTTAATCCGAGTGTCGGAAGCGAACATATTTCCGACGACCAACTATGTGCTGAATTTCTTAGGTATCTGTCGTTTTGACGGCCTCGTGGCTCATCGGGTGAGGTCGTTGTCGCGTCTCTTAGACTTGCCGTGGAGTCGACTGGAAGACCTCATCCCGTTCCGGCTCAAGCCTAGCCCGAACCCAGGTCGGTCACTCTGGAGGTGGATGGGGTACGTCATCAGTCCGTTGTTCATCTCGCTCAACAGAGGCAGGGTTTGTCCGACCTGCTTGAGTGAGGCGCCGTACGTCCGCGCGATCTGGGACCTGTGGCTGGTCAGTCACTGCCCGAAACATAACGGTCGGCTAATTGACGCCTGTCCGAGATGCGGGGATCCCATCTCGAATAACCGGCCCTTCTTGCTCGTGTGTTTCTGCGGATTCAAATTTGTCGAGGCTGCTGCTGGTCCAGAGGCTGCTCCGTCCAGTTCTCTAACGGCGATTTTGGATGCTGCCGGCGTGGGGATGGCGATCCCGCGCGGGGAGCGGGTCGAGCCGTTGGCGACCATGTTCTCCAGTGGCTTCGCGGCAAGTCGGCTCAATGCTTTGCTCCACCTCGTTTTCCTCATTGGTGGTGGGTCTCTCGGAGTTGCCCCAGGAGATTGGTCGGGCTTGCGCTTCGGCGAGATGCCGAGCCGGGTGATCGAGGCGGCGGATCGGGCCTGGGGGCGGTGGCCCGATGTGGATCTTGGTGGCCTCGACGGCGTAGATGATTCACGCCTGCTTCAGTCACTCAACGGGCGAATGACGGGGCTTGGCCTCGTTCTGCGCCAAGCTGAGTTCATTCGGCGCATGTTCAGCGTTCGTCGGCTGATCTGACGCGATCCGGGCGCCTCGAACATGAACAGGAGATCACTAACCGTGTCAAAAATGGCGCCGGTTTGACCCAGACAGAGTCAATTTCTGTGTCAAACTGCGTGCTAAGTCATTCTGCCAAAGTAAATTTCGTGCTCAGGTACTTTGGCATCCTACACACTGGTCGCGGACCGGCCGCGGGCCCCCGCTCGGCGGCACCTTGCTCCCCATCGCGACCGGTAAGATCATCCGGCGCGGGTCGCAGGGCGCGGCGCCGACGGAAAGGCAGGCGAGGGGGCATGGGCCAACGCATCGAAACCGGCATCGATCGGCGCAGCGAGGCGTTCCGCGCCAACGACGCGGCGCTGCGGGCGGCGGTCGCCGACCTGCGCGCCCAGGTCGCCAAGGTCGGCGAGGGCGGCCCGCCGGCGGCGCGCGAACGCCATCTGGCGCGCGGCAAGCTGCTGACGCGCGACCGTATCCGCGCCCTGCTCGATCTCGGCTCGCCGTTCCTCGAGCTGAGCCAGCTTGCCGCGTTCGGCATGTACGACGACGAGGTGCCGGCGGCCGGCATCATCACGGGCATCGGCCGCGTCTCGGGCCGCGAGTGCCTGATCATCGCCAACGACGCGACGGTGAAGGGCGGCACCTACTATCCCGTCACCGTGAAGAAGCACGTGCGCGCCCAGGGGATCGCGGCGGCCAACCGGCTGCCGTGCATCTACCTGGTCGACTCGGGCGGCGCCAACCTGCCCAACCAGGACGAGGTGTTCCCCGACCGCGAGCATTTCGGGCGCATCTTCTACAATCAGGCGACCATGTCCGCGCTCGGCGTCCCGCAGATCGCCGCCGTGATGGGCAGCTGCACCGCCGGCGGCGCCTACGTGCCGGCGATGTCGGACGAGAGCATCATCGTGCGCAACCAGGGCACGATCTTCCTCGCCGGCCCGCCGCTCGTGAAAGCCGCGACCGGCGAAGTCGTCAGCGCCGAGGATCTCGGCGGCGCCGACGTGCACACGCGCATCTCAGGCGTCAGCGATCACCTCGCCCTCGACGACCATCACGCGCTCGGCATCGCGCGCCGGCTGGTCGCCAACCTCAACCGGGTCAAGCGGCATGCGCTCGAGCTGCGCGAGCCAGTCGAGCCGCACCACGATCCGGAGGAGATCTACGGCATCGTGTCGGCCGATCTGCGCAAGCCGTTCGAGGTGCGCGAGGTGATCGCGCGCATCGTCGACGGCTCGGAGTTCGACGAGTTCAAGCAGAGCTACGGCGCGACCTTGGTGGCGGGGTTCGCGCATATCTGGGGCTATCCGGTCGGCATCCTGGCCAACAACGGCATCCTGTTCTCGGAATCGGCGCTCAAGGGCGCGCATTTCGTCGAGCTGTGCTGCCAGCGCGGCATCCCGCTGGTCTTCCTGCAGAACATCACCGGCTTCATGGTCGGACGAAAGTACGAGGCCGGCGGCATCGCCAAGGACGGCGCCAAGCTGGTCACCGCGGTCGCGTGCGCCGCCGTGCCGAAATTCACCGTGATGATCGGCGGCAGCTTCGGCGCCGGCAATTACGCGATGTGCGGGCGCGCCTACGATCCGCGCTTCCTGTGGATGTGGCCGAACGCGCGCATCTCGGTGATGGGCGGCGAGCAGGCCGCCAACGTGCTGGCCCAGGTGCGGCGCGACAATATCGAGGCGCGCGGCCAGCGCTGGGAGGCGGACGAGGAGGCGGCGTTCATGGCGCCGATCCGCGCCCAGTACGAGACCCAGGGCCATCCCTACTACGCGACCGCGCGGCTGTGGGACGACGGCATCATCGATCCGGTCGACACCCGCATGGTGCTCGGTCTGGCGATCTCGGCTTCGCTCAACGCGCCGATCCCGGAGACCCGGTTCGGCATTTTCCGGATGTAGCCATGACGGACACCCTGCTGCTCTCGGTCGACCACGGCGTGGCGACCCTCACGCTCAACCGGCCGGAGATCCACAACGCCTTCGACGATCGGCTGATCGCTGCGCTCGCCGAGCGCTACCGCGCGCTCGACGCCGATCCGGCGGTGCGCGCGGTCGTGCTGGCCGCCAATGGCGCCAGCTTCTCGGCGGGCGCCGATCTCAACTGGATGCGCCGGATGGCGAGCTACACCGAGGCCGAGAACATCGCCGACGCGCGCGCGCTGGCCGAGCTCCTGCGTCTGATCGACCGGCTGTCCAAGCCGACGATCGCGCGCGTCCAGGGCTCGGCGTTCGCCGGCGGGCTCGGCCTGATCGCGGTGCACGACATCGTGATCGCGGCGTCGGTCGCCGCGTTCGCCGTGACCGAGGTGCGCATCGGCCTGATCCCGGCGGTGATCAGCCCCTATCTCGTGCGCGCGATCGGTCCGCGCGCGGCGCGCCGTCTGTTCCTGACCGCCGAGCGCTTCGACGCCGCGGAGGCCCGGCGCATCGGCCTGGTGCACGAGGTGGTGGCGCCCGAGGCGCTCGACGCGACCGTCGAGCGCCATCTGGCGGCGCTGCGCGGCAACAGCACGCAGGCCATGGCGGCGTCGAAGGCGCTCGTCGAGGCGGTCGACCGGCCGATCGACGACGCCTTGATCGAGCACACGGTGCGCGGCATCGCCGCCCAGCGCGCCAGCGCCGACGGCGTCGAGGGCTTGAGCGCGTTCCTGGAGAAGCGCAAGCCGCGCTGGGCGCGCGACGCGTGATCCGGACCGTCCTGATCGCCAACCGCGGCGAGATCGCCTGCCGGATCATCCGCACCGCGCGCCGTCTCGGGCTGCGCACGATCGCGGTCTATTCCGACGCCGACGCGCGCGCGCAGCACGTGGCGCTGGCCGACGAGGCGCACCGCATCGGGCCGACCCCGGCGCGCGAAAGCTATCTGAAGATCGAGGCGATCCTCGAAGCGGTGCGCCGGAGCGACGCCGACGCGATCCACCCGGGCTACGGTTTCCTGTCGGAGAACCCGGTGTTCGCCGAGGCGTGCGGCGCGGCGGGGCTGACCTTCATCGGTCCGCCGGCCGCGGCGATCCGCGCCATGGGCTCGAAGAGCGCGGCCAAGGACCTGATGGCGCGCGCGCGCGTGCCGCTGGTCCCGGGCTATCACGGCGCCGACCAGGAGCCGGCGACGCTCGCGCGGACGGCCGAGGAGATCGGTTATCCCGTGCTCGTCAAGGCGTCGGCCGGCGGCGGCGGCCGCGGCATGCGCGTCGTCGACGATGCCAAGAAGCTGGCCGACGCGCTGGCAAGCGCGCGCCGCGAGGCCGAGGCGGCGTTCGGCGATCCGCGCCTGTTGATCGAGAAGTACTTGGCGCGGCCGCGCCACATCGAGATGCAAGTGTTCGCCGACAGTCACGGCAGCTGCATTCATCTGTTCGAGCGCGACTGCTCGATCCAGCGGCGCTACCAGAAGGTGGTCGAGGAGGCGCCCGCGCCCGGGATGACTCCGGCGCGGCGTGCGGCGATGGGTGCCGCCGCGGTCGCCGCGGCGCGCGCGGTCGGCTATGTCGGCGCCGGCACGGTCGAGTTCATCGCCCCGGCCGACTCGGCCGATGATTTCTACTTCATGGAGATGAACACCCGCCTGCAGGTCGAGCATCCGGTGACCGAGGCGATCACCGGGCTCGACCTCGTCGAGTGGCAGATCCGGGTCGCCGATGGCGAGCCGCTGCCGCTGACGCAGGACGCCGTGCAGGTGCGTGGCCATGCGATCGAGGTGCGGCTCTACGCCGAGGATCCGCGCCGCGATTTCCTGCCCCAGCCCGGCCGGCTTGAGCACGTGCGCTTTCCCGACGGCGCCGGCGTGCGGGTCGACACCGGGGTGCGCTCCGGCGACGTCGTGCCGCACGCCTACGATCCGATGATCGCCAAGCTGATCGCGTGGGGCGAGACGCGCGACGCGGCGATCGCGCGGCTCGGCCGGGCGCTGGCGCAGACCGAGATCGCCGGCGTGCGCACCAATCGCGCCTTGCTGGCGGCGGTGATCGATCATCCGGCGTTCGCCGACGCCGCGATCGACACCGGCTTCATCGGCCGGCACCGGGCCGAGCTCTTGCCGGCGCCGCAGCCGGCGGACACGCGCAGCCTGGCGCTCGCGACCTTGGCCGTGCTGCTGGAGGCGCGGCAGCGGACCGCGGCGGCCGCGGCAGCCACCGCCGATCCGCACTCGCCGTGGGCGCGCGCGGCGGGCTGGCGGCTGAACCGCGACGCCTGGCACGAGTGCCGCTGGCGCGACGGCGATGCGACCGTCGTGGTGCGCGCGCAGTTCGGCCGGCATGGGTTCGCCCTGACCCTGCCGGGCGCGAGCGTGGCGGCCGACGGCGCGCTGCTGGCGGACGGCAGCCTGCAGGCGACGCTCGATGGCGTGGCGCTCACGGCGCGCGTCGTGCGCCAGGGTGACGTCGTCACCGTGTTCGATCGCGGCGGCGAAGCGTCGCTGACGCTGGTCGATCCGCTGGCGATCGCGTCGGCCGGCGAGGTCGCCGCCGGCAAGCTGACCGCGCCGATGCCGGGCCGCGTCGCGGCGGTACGGGTGAAGCCGGGCGAGCGCGTCAAGCGCGGCCAGCCCCTGATCGTCGTCGAGGCCATGAAGATGGAGCATACGGTCGCGGCGCCGGCGGCCGGCGTCGTCGCTGCCGTGCACTACCGCGTCGGCGACATGGTCGAGGAAGGCGCCGAGCTGCTGGTGCTCGAGGCGGCCGCGGACGGCGCGCGCTGAGCTTGCGCCGCGCGGTCCCGGTCGGGATACTGCGCGCCTTCCAAGCCGAAGCGACGGAGCCGATAAGCGATGGCGTTGCACCTGATGCGTCTGGCGGTCGGCATCCGCGACATCGAGCATCTCGCCGCGGTGCAGAAGAAGCGCAAGCGCATCCGTTTGCCGAAGAAGGCCGGCGTGGCAGTGCCGAGCTACACGACCCACATGCCGAAGCGCACCGAGGAGCTGCTCGACGACGGCTCGCTCTACTGGGTGATCAAGGGCTGGATGCGCGTGCGCCAGCGCCTGCGCGGCTTCCGGCCCTATGTCGACGACGAGGGCCGCGCGCGGTGCATGCTCCTGCTCGACCCGGTGCTGGTGCCGGTCCTGCCGACCGCGTTGCGGCCGTTCCAGGGCTGGCGCTATCTCGCGCCGGCGGATGCGCCGGGCGACCTCGCCAAGGCGGGCAAGGGCACCGCCAAGATGCCGCCCAAGATGCTCGCCGAGCTGCGCGAGCTCGGCCTGCTGTGAGCCCGAAATCCGGGGATTTCCGCGGCCTGGGAACCGCGCGCTGGTGTGCGACGGTGATGCGTCCCAGCCGCGCGTTCGGGGCTTGCGTCGATATCGTCGCGCCGCTATATTCTGGGGTTTCCAGCCAACGCAGCCGGCTCTAGCCGAAGGCGTCGCGCGGTCGGTCTCAACAATCGATCTCGTCGGGGTTGGTCGCGCTTATTGACATGGTTGATAGAGGGAAGGGATGCGCAGGCGGCGGCTTGGAGCTGTTGCTCGTGCATCCTTGAGTAAAGGATCGCATGAGCGGGTACTGGCCTGGACTGCGGAGCGCCGCGAGGCGCGTCGTGGGACGGG
>DATJNS010000127.1:0-5434 GCA_035507915.1 Candidatus Sulfotelmatobacter sp. | reverse complement strand
AAGCAGTCGGGCTATTTCCCGCCCGAGCTGGTCGACACCTTCGAGCCGGTCATCCAGGAGGAGGCGCGCCACATCCTGTTCTTCGCCAACTGGATCGCCTGGTATCGCCGCAACCTGCCGTGGTGGCGCCGCCCGCTGCTGGCGGCGACGATCGCCGCGGTCTGGAGCTTCCTGATCTGGGAGCGCATCGGCATCGCGCGCGGGATCGACGGCGGCGGCGACGCGCAGGACGCCAACTTCGCGATGACGGGCGGCGCCGCGGTCGGCGAGGCCCTCGAGCCGCGCGCGCTGCTCGCGCTGTGCCTGGCCGAGAACGATCGGCGGATGGCGGGCTACGACGCGCGCCTGTTGCGCCCGACGACGGTGCCGCGACTCGCCCGGCTCGCGCAGCGCGCGCTCGCGGCGATCGCCAGGATGCGCGGAGCGCCCCGATGAGGATCGGCTCGGACGCCCACAAGACGCTGTTCTGTCGGCAGTTCTGCGACAGCTATGCCGAGTTCGATCCGGAGACACTGCCTTGGCCGACGCTCGACGACGCCGCGCTGGCGCGGCTGCGCGCGGTGCCGTTCTGGCAGGAGGTGCTGCACACCGAGCGGCGCGCCGGCGCGATCGTGGCCGCGTTCGCCGCGACCATCGACGATCCCGAGGTGCGCGCCGCGGTCGACCTGCAGGGGCGCGAGGAGACCCGGCACGCCGAGCTGCTGCGCGTCATGATCCGGCGCTACGGCATCGCGGCGACCGAACAGCCGCTCGAGTCGCTCGATCCCGACGTCGAGCGCGCCTTCAAGGACTTCGGCTACGGCGAGTGCCTGGACTCGTTTCTCGGGTTCGGCGCGTTCAAGATCGCGCGCCGGAGCAACTTCCTCCCGGAAGCCATGTTTGCCATCTTCGACCGGCTGATGTTCGAGGAGACCCGCCACATCGTCTTCTTCGTCAACTGGATGGCGTGGCGGGAGGCGCGCGCGGGCCGCGCGTGGCGGCGCCATCTGACCGCGCTGCGCTACTACGGGCGGGCGCTCGGGCGGTTGCTCGGCACGGTGCGGCGGGGCCGGCAGGTCAACGATGGGCGCGACTTCTCCGCCACCCAGGCGAACCTGTTCCTCGACGACGTCACCTTCCGCCGCTTCCTCGAGGACTGCTACGCCGAGAATGCCCGACGCATGGCGAGCTTCACGCCGGATCTGCTGCGTCCGCGCCTGCTGCCCGAGCTCGCGGGCACCGCGCTCGCCGCGCTGCGCGCCTGGGGCGGGCGTCAGCCGCCGCGTAGCCTGCCGGCATGAAGGTCGCGGCATGGATCGGCCTGTTCGCGGGCGCGGCGCTCGCCACGGTGCTGATCGCCCACTACGGATGGCTCGAGATCGGCCGCGCGCTCGGCGCCATCGGCTGGACCGGGTTCGGCATCGTGATCGCGATCCATCTCGTCCTGATGGGCGTCATGGGGTTCGCCTGGTTCGTGCTCGCCGCGCGCGCGCCCGGCGCCCGGCTGCGCCTGTTCGTGTGGGGCCGGCTGGTCCGCGACTCGGCGTCGGAGGTGCTGCCGCTGTCGCAGGTCGGCGGCTACGTGGCCGGCGCCTGCGCGATCGCGCTCGGCGGCGCGCCGTTCGCGTTGGCGGCGGCCTCGACCCTGGTCGACGTCACCCTGGAGGTCGCCGCGCAGCTGGTCTACACGGCCGGCGGCCTGGTCCTGCTGCAGCGGCTCGCGCCCGGCAACGCGTTCGCCGGCCCGGCGCTGATCGCGCTGGCCGCGATGGCGCTGCTGGTCGCCGGCTTCGTCGTCGTCCAGCATCGCGGCATCGGCCTCGCCGGCGCGTTGGTCCGGCGCGTCTCGCTGGAGTGGCTGAACCGGCTCAGCGTCCGCCGGATCGGCGGCGTCGCCGCCGCCCAGGATCAGCTGCGCGCGATCTACGCGCGGCGCGGCGCGCTGGTGTCGTGCGGCGTCGTCCATCTGGCGACCTGGATCGCCAGCGGCCTCGAGATCTGGATCGCGCTGCGCCTGATGGGCGTGCCCCTCGCGGTGCCCGCGGTGCTGGCGCTCGAGAGCCTGCTGTACGGCGCGCGCAGCGTCGCCTTCATGGTGCCGAATGCGCTCGGCGTCCAGGAGGGCGCCTATATCGCGCTCGGCGCCTTGCTGGGTCTGAGCCCGGAAGCCGCTTTGGCCCTGTCCCTGCTCAAGCGCGCGCGCGACGTCGCGATCGGCGTGCCGGTGCTGCTGGCGTGGCAGGCGATCGAGGGCCGCCGCGCG
This sequence comes from Candidatus Sulfotelmatobacter sp., assembly GCA_035507915.1. GTDB lineage: Bacteria > Pseudomonadota > Alphaproteobacteria > Elsterales > Elsteraceae > JACQAI01. Next base: position 3,192 of record DATJNS010000127.1, on the reverse strand, counting down.
CTCACCCGGTTGAACCTCGATGCCGCGCCGCTGCTCGCCGGCGCGGAGGCCGACAAGAGCAGCGATCGCTGAGCCACGAGGGTTTGTCATGCGCTTCCGATGGTCCCGAGCCCGCCTTGCGACGTGCGCCGGGTTGGCCTGCGTCGGGCTCGGGCTGATCGCGTTCGGCCGGATCGCCGACGCGGCGAGCGGCCTGCCGGCGCTCGGCGATGAATGGCGTGCCTTCTGCGGCCAGGGGCTCCATCGCGTCCGGCTGCGCCTGGCGCCGCTGCCGCTCGACCCGGCGGCGCACACGCCGCACGATGCCGCGCCGTTCCCCGGCATGCCGCCGGTGATCGATCCCGAGAACATCTACAGCGAGACGGTCGCCGGCCGCCTCAGCCCGGCGCTGGCGGACGACCTGCCGCGGGTCTACGTGCCCAATCGCCAGTCCGACGACGTCTACGTGATCGATCCCGCGACCTTCACGGTGATCGACCGCTTTCCGGTCGGCATCAATCCGCAGCACGTCGTGCCGTCGTGGGACCTGCGGACCTTGTGGGTCGCCAACAACGCCGAGCACCGGCCGGACGGCAGCCTGACGCCGATCGACCCGCGCACCGGCAAGCCGGGCCAGGCGATCGCCGTCGACGATCCCTACAACATGTACTTCACGCCCGACGGCAAGTCCGCGGTCGTCGTCGCCGAGGCGTTCAAGCGGCTCGATTTCCGCGATCCCCAGACCATGGCGCTCCAGGAGTCCCTGCCGGTGCCGGAGTGTCCCGGCATCAACCATGCCGACTTCACGGTCGGCGGGCGCTACGCGCTGTTCACCTGCGAATACGAGGGCCGGCTGGCGAAGGTCGACATGGTCGAGCGCAAGGTGCTCGGCTATCTGGCGCTGTCGCGGGGCGGCATGCCGCAGGACATCCGCAGCGCGCCCGACGGCCGGGTGTTCTACGTCGCCGACATGCATGCCGACGGCGTGTTCGAGATCGATCCCGACGCGTTCCGCGAGATCGGCTTCATCCCGACCGGCATCGGCACGCACGGTCTCTATCCGAGCCGCGACGGCAAGAAGCTCTACGTCGCCAATCGCGGCTCGCATCGCGTGCTCGGGCCGCCGCACGGCAAGGGCAGCGTCTCGGTGATCGACTTCGCCACCCGCAAGGTCGAGGCGACCTGGCCGATCCCGGGCGGCGGCAGCCCCGACATGGGCAATGTCAGCGCCGACGGCAAGCTCTTGTGGCTGTCCGGCCGGTTCGACGACGTCGTCTATGCGATCGACACGACCACCGGCGCCGTCAAGACCATCAAGGTCGGCAAGGAGCCGCATGGCCTGACGGTGTGGCCGCAGCCGGGCCGCTACTCGCTCGGCCACACCGGCAATTTGCGCTAGCCGCGTGCCGCGCGCGGCGATCCATGCGGCGTGCGCCCTTCTCCTCGTGACGCTCGTCGCGCCGTCGGCGGGCGCGCAGAGCGTGATCCCCCTGGCCATTCCGGATGCGTGGAAGCTGGTCTATCGCCGGCCCGCCGAGATTCCGTTTCCGCCCGAGAATCGCTTCAGCGAAGCCAAATTCGAGCTCGGGCGGAAGCTGTTCTTCGATCCGACGCTGTCCTCGACCGGCACGATCGCCTGCGCGACCTGCCACGTGCCGCGCTACGCCTGGGGCAGCCCGCCGGTGCGGCCTGCGGGCGCCGACGGCCGGCCGCCGCCGCGCAAGCCGCCGTCACTGCTCGATCTCGCCTGGGCCGACCAGCTGATGTGGGACGGCAGTCAGGCCGACCTCGACAGCCAGGCGCTCGAGCCGCTGACCAATCCGGGGATCATGGGCAACACGATGCCGGCGCTGATCGCGCGCCTCGGGGCGACTGCCGAGTACGACGCGGCTTTCGCGGCGGCGTTTCCCCGCCGCGGGCTCACCGCCGAGACGATCGGCCAGGCGCTCGGCACGTTCGAGCGCACGCTGGTGTCGCCGCCGAGCGCGTTCGACGGCTGGATCGCCGGCGACGAGCGCGCGATCTCGCGGCTCGCGAAGCGCGGCTTCGTCGTCTTCAACGACATGTCGACGCGATGCGCCGACTGCCATTCGGGCTGGCGCTTCACCGACGGCACCTTCCGCGACACCGGCATGACCGACGCCGATCTCGGCCGCGGCAAGCTCCGACCCGACGTCGGCTATCTCCAGCACGCGTTCAAGACGGCCGGCCTGCGCCAGGTCTCGGATCGCGCGCCGTACATGCACGACGGTTCGATCGCCACCCTCGACGCCGTGATCGATCATTACGCGACGCCGCGCGTTCGGCGCGCCAGCATGCCGGAGTACATCCGCGGCTTCAGGCTCACGCCCGCCGAGCGCTCCGCCCTCAAGGCGTTCCTCGCGACCCTGTCGGTGCCCGAGCCGCCGGCGCCGGAGTGAGGTGCCGTGGACTCGAGGGCACCGGCTCGCGGCGGATCGGCGAAGCGACAATTTGGCACATCCGGGATGTCGCCTGCCCGGGGTGTCGTTCGCGTTTATCTCAAAACGTTCGAATGACCTCACGGGCGGTAAGGCAACGGCAACAAGGCCGGAGCAGTGATCTCAGAGGACCTTGCGACGTTCGCCCAATCCCTGCAATCGCTCTGGGCGCTGGATCTCTTGACCTTGCTGCACCGGGACCGCGCGCGCCGCTGGACGGTCGATGCCCTGACTCGTGAGCTCCGCAGCACGGAGAGCCTGATTCGGGAGATCATCACCACGCTCGAGCGCCGCGGATTGCTCGCGCGCGGCGCCGATGGCTCGGTTCGCTATCAGCCGAGCACCGCCGAGTTGGATGATCTAACCGGCCGGCTCATCCAATGCTGTGCCGAACGGCCGCTCGCGTTGGTGCGCGAAATCTATAGTCGGCCCAACGAAAACCTCCGAATCTTCTCCGACGCCTTCAAACTCCGGAAGGACTGACGTCATGCTCAGCTTTCCATCGGCGGTCTATCTGTTGTGCGTGGTGACCAGTCTGGCCTGCACGGGCATGTTGATTCGCACCTATTTGCGCTCGCGCACCCCGTTGCTTCTGTGGACGGCGCTGGGCTTCGTCGGATTGTCCCTGAACAACTTCCTCCTTTTCACCGACCTCGTGATATTTCCAGAGATCGATCTCCTGATCCTGCGCCAGCTGTCCGCGCTCGGAGCCCTGTCGGTGTTTCTCTACGCGTTCATCTGGGAAGTGGATTGA
>DATJNS010000126.1:0-3613 GCA_035507915.1 Candidatus Sulfotelmatobacter sp. | reverse complement strand
TACTCCATGGCCTGGCGCCACGGCGGCCAGCGCTCCGCGATGAAGTTCACGCCGTCATTGTACGAATACGACCGCCGCAGGATCCGCGCGCCGTCGTTCATGGCCGCCGAGGCAAGCCGGATGTGGGCGTTCTCGGGGATCACCGGGTTGCCGTCTGAATCGTTCGCGTCGAGGTTCGGCGGATCGGTTTCGGCCTTGCCGCCGAGCGGTGCGCCGGAATATTTGCGCCGGCCGAAGGTCTGCTCCTGGAACGCGACGTTCATGCGATCCCAATGCTCGAGCGCCATGCGGGCGCGCCGCGCGACGACGTAGCTGCCGCCCTCCATCCAGCGCGGCGCGCCAGGGGCCGCCCACACGAACTTGGCCATCGCCTTGGCGTCGTTCACGTCGGGATTGTTGGTGCCGTCCTTGAAGCCCATCAGGTTGCGCGGGTTCTCGCCGGCGCGATAGCCGCCGATGAAACCGGCCTGGGCCCAACGGATCTGCGCGACGTCGTAGGCCAGGCGTGCAAGCTGGCGAACCGCGTGGAACGCGACCTGCGGGTCGTCGGCGCACGCCTGGATCGAAAGGTCGCCGTCGCTCCGGGTCTCCACCAGCTGATCGCCGGGGAATTTCGGCAGATCGACCAGCGCCTCGGGCCGCTGCGCGGCGAGACCGAAGCGGTCCTTGCCGTCCTTGATGAACAGCCCGGCACCGAAGCCGAAGGTCACGGTCAGCCGCGCCGGCGGTAACCCGAGCGCCTCGGCGGTGTCGGCGCCGGGGCCAGGCGCGCCGCGATCGAGCGCCGCGGCGGTCGCGCCGGCGGCCATGCGCGCGGCGGCCTCGGTCCAACGGCGCAGCAACGCGGCGAGCTCCGCGCGCTTGGTCGTTACGATGTCGAACGCGGTGAAATAGGTGTAGCGCTGCGGCGCGGTCAGGATGCCGCCTTGATGGGGTCCCCAGAACGGTTCGACAGCATGCGCAAGCGCGCCGGTGGGGGCGGCAGACGCGTCGCCGGCGAGCCCGATTCCCGCGGATGCCGCCAGTCCGGCGGCGCTGGTCAGGAAACCGCGCCGGCTTGCCAGCCTGCGCGACGGTTCGTCGTCGCTCATCGGGGGGCCGCCAACATCAGCGTGTTCATGTCGTCCTCGACATAATAGAAACCGGCACCGTCGGGCGTCATCGCGATGCCGAACAGATCACCGTTGCCCGGCGGCGTCTGTGCCTGATCGGAATCGATCCACTGCGCATAGATTTGCTTGCCTGCGATCGGATCGACCTCGACGACACGGCCGTCGCGACCATTGCAGACCAGGAGATGCCCGGCCCGAGTGGTCGTCATTGCAAGCGGCCAGGCGAGCAGCCCACCCTCGGTCACCAGCCTGCCGGTGCCGGCGCTGTCGGTGCGCTCGACCGCGTTCGGGATGGCGGTGATCTGATTGTCCATGCCGTCGGTCACGTAGAGCGTGTTGTCGGCACCCAGCGCGAGACCGGTCGGGCCGAACAGGAAATTGTCGCGATCGGCGCGCCCGGAGAAGCCGTGGCCGATCACGGTCTGGCTGATCAGCTCGGGCGGCTTGCCGTCCGGGATCTTGATTTCGAGCCGCAGGACCGTCGCCTTTTTGACCGTGACGGGATAGCCGGTCACCTCGTCGCGCACGTCGGGGCCAGGCAAGCCGAAACCGGCCATGCTGATGAACAGGGTCGCGCTATCGCCCTTGTCGATCACCGCCATGTTGCCCCACGGATCATTGATCGTCGGCCCCGACCACACGGCGACCACATGGCCGTTCGGATCCAGCGCCAACAGGCAGCCGTCACCCTTGGTGGCCGTCGTGCCGTCGGTGCTCGGCGTGCTGCCAACGATCACCCAGCCAGTCTTCAGCATGGTCATCGCCGTGGTCAGGCCGATGCCGCCGGGGCACTGCGCCAGTCGCTGTGGGATCTTCGCGAACAGCAGCGTCTCCTTGGTCGACGGCCGGTAGATGATGATGGTGCCACCGGTCCCCTGGAGGTTCGACACGTTGTTGAAGTTGTCGACCAGCACGTCGTCCTTCTCAATCATGCCTGCGGACGCCGGCGCGACTACGATCGCGTAGGGGTTGAGATCGCCGTTGTCGGCTACGGTCGACGTCAAGGTGATGTGGCGATGGATCGACTCGAGCATGCCGCGCGGCTCGGCCGGCATCGCGCCGGGCGCCACCATGACGCAGGCGGTGGCGATTAGGCCCAGTCCCAGGAAACGCCCTGCCTTAAATGCCATCGTCCATCTCCGGATCCGTCTGCCCGCCGTGCCTGATCAGAACAGGATGTTGGTGCGAATGCCGAGCACCAGCTCGTCCCCGACACGGGCGTTGGTGTTATTGGGGTTCAGCACGCCCGCGCCCGGGTTGATGACGTACTGGACGTCCGGTTGGATCTGCCACCAAGGAGTGGCCTGGTACTGGTAAGTCGCCTCGACGAAGGTCTCGCCGCCGCGCACCGGGTAGAAAGCGCCATTGAACGCCGCCGTGTCACGGTCGAGCGCGGCCGCGCGGCTGCTGACCTTGGCGTAGCCCATGCCGAGCGCCAGGGTGTCGTCGTTGCGGTAGCGCCACGGCTGACGCAGCACCAGCCCGGCGTTCATGCTGAAGTCGATCAGGTTGCGGTCGGACTCCGGCGTGCCCATGACGCGCCCGAAAGCACTCAGGTTCCGGTTGGCGTCCTTGTCCCAGATCCAAATCATCTGGTCGGCCACGGCGTAGATGGCGTAGTCGCCGTGATGCTGGAGCGGATTGCCGTCGCTCGCCGGATTGGCGAGCGACAGCCCGGTGTCGTCGAAGCGCTGGTCGGGAAAGTTCGTCGTGTCGTACCAGACGCCGATCCGGTAGAGCCGCGCCAGCGGCACCCCCTCGTCGGGCTCGGACAAGCCGCCGAGCGCAGGGTAGTAGTATTGCAGCTCGGCGATCGCGAAACGGCCGTTGTTGGTCGGAAAGCTGGTCCCCGACGAGTTGATTTTCTGCGGATCGCCGTTCGTGGTGGAGACGGGGCTGCCGTTGAACAGCCCGACCAGGATGTTGAACTGGTTCACGGGACGCGCGCGGAAACGAATGCCGAGCGCCGACAAGGGATAGGCGGGGCCGCCGCCTGGCAGATCCGCCGAGGGCAGCATCGGCCAGCCGAACATGGTGTTGACCAGGTAGCTGGCGTTGTTGCTGACCATGAATTCCTGATCGAGGCTCTGCTGGCCGAGCTTGACGTCGAGCCGGCCCTCCTCGAGGAACTTCTGTTGGTACCACGCCTCCCACAGGCGCACCGCGCGGTCGGCCTCGATGCCGCTGGCGGTCTGCAAGGTGTCGAGATTGTCGGCGCTCAGGTTGCGCCCGTGGACGTAGAGGCCGCTGATGTTGGCGAGCCCGCCGTACCAGCCGAAGCTGCGCTGGGTGTCGAGCTGCAGGATCGCCTGGGTCAACCCCTCGTAGGCGGCGCCCTGGCGGGTGCCACCGGTCACGTTGCCGATTTCTTCGCTGGTCTCCTGGACCGCTAACGACATGCCGTACTTGCTGAGCGCGGTGCGCAGCCCCCACATGTCGCCGAGCAGGAAGTTGCTTCGCTTCAAGTTGTAAAGAAAATCGAACGGCCCGCCGGTCGGTCC
>DATJNS010000125.1:0-7622 GCA_035507915.1 Candidatus Sulfotelmatobacter sp. | reverse complement strand
TGCCGCCGACGCCGGCTTGATCTGGCTCAAGGACCGCGCGCGCGGTTGCTCCAAGGCTGAGCCTGGAACATACCGAGAGCGGGCGGGTGGCGGAGCGCGCGCAGATCACACGGGTCGGATTCCTGGTGAACCCGATCGCCGGCATGGGCGGGCGCGTCGGCCTCAAGGGCACCGACGGCCTGGCCGGCCGGGCGGCCGCGCTGGGCGCGCACCGCGTCGCGCCGCTGCGCGCGGCCGACGCGCTGGCGGCATTGCGCGGGCTCCTCGGCGCCGACCCCGGCGCGGCGATCCACTGGCTGACCTGCGCCGGCCCGATGGGCGCCGACTGCCTGGGCGACGCCGGCTTCACGGATCTCGAGATCGTCCACGCGGCGCGCGGCCACAGCACCGCCGCGGACACCAAGCAGGCGGCCGCCGCGTTCCGCGCCGGCGGCGCGGCCCTGATCCTGTTCTGCGGCGGCGACGGCACCGCGCGCGATCTGTGCGAGGTGGTCGACGAGACGGTGCCGATCCTCGGCATCCCGGCCGGCGTCAAGATGTACTCCGGCGTGTTCGGCACCAGCCCGGCGCGCACCGCCGAGGTCGCCCGGCGCTTCCTCGCCGGCGAGATCGCGACCGCGCGCGCCGAGGTGATCGATCTCGACGAGGAGAAGTACCGCCGCGGCGAATGGGCGGTGCGCCTCTATTACGGCGCGCGCACGCCGTTCGAGCCGAGCCACACGCAGCTCGCCAAGCAGCTCATCAGCGAGGCCGACGACGACGCCGTGAAGACCGAGATCGCGCAGTATCTCGTCGCCGAGATGAAGGCGCAGCCCGAGACCCTCTACCTGCTCGGCCCCGGCAGCTCGGTCCAGGCGATCGGCATCCTGCTCGAGATCCCGAAGTCGCTGCTCGGCATCGACGCGGTCGCGCGCGGCCTGGTGGTCGGACGCGATCTCGACGAGCGCGGCATCCTCGACCTGCTCGAGCGCTACGAGGACTGCAAGCTGATCCTGAGCCCGCTGGGCGCGCAGGGCTTCGTGCTCGGCCGCGGCAACCTGCAGCTCAGCCCGGACGTCATCCGGCGCATCGGCGCGGCCAACCTGGTCGTGATCGCGACGCCGGCCAAGCTCGAGGTCACGCCGGCGCTGCGCTTCGACACCGGCGACCCCGCGCTCGACCGCGCGCTCGCCGGGCTCGGCTATCTGCCCGTGGTGGTCGGCCACGGCAGGCGCCGGCTGGTCAAGACGGCGATCTGAGGCGGAGGGCGCGATGGATTATCTGCCGCACACCGAGGCCGACCGCGCGGCGATGCTCGCGGCGATCGGCGTCGCGCGCCTGGAGGACCTGTTCGCCGACCTGCCGAGCCGGCTGCGCTTCCCCGACCTGGCGCTGCCCGCCGGCGTGACCGAGCTCGAGCTCGAGGCGCTGTTGCGTCGCCGCGCCGCCGCCAACGTCGCGACCGACGCCGCGTCGTGCTTCCTCGGCGCCGGCGCCTACAACCACTGGAGCCCGCCCACGGTCGATTACGTGCTGCAGCGCGGCGAGCTCTACACCGCCTACACGCCGTACCAGCCCGAGATCAGCCAGGGCAACCTGCAGGCGATGTTCGAGTACCAGACCATGATCTGCCGGCTGACCGGCATGGAGGTCAGCAACGCGAGCCACTACGACGGCGCGACCGCGCTGGCCGAGGCGGTGCTGCTGGCGCTCGACCAGACCCAAGCGCACGGGCGCGGCGCGCGCGACCGCGTGCTGGTGTCGTCCGGCGTGCATCCGCAGTACCGCGAGGTGCTGCGCACCTACCTGCGCGGCACCGACGCGACCGTGGTCGGCGACGACGTCGATCTCGAGCTGCCCGCGCTGGCCGAACGGCTCGACACCAGCACGGCGGCGCTGGTGATCCAGAACCCCAACTTCCTCGGCCAGTTCGAGACCGTCGCGGGCCTGGCCGACGCGGCGCATCGCGCCGGCGCGCTCCTGATCGTGGTCGCCGATCCGATCGCGCTCGGCCGCTTCACGCCGCCCGGCGCCTACGGCGCCGACGTGGTCGTCGCCGAGGGCCAGGCGCTCGGCATCCCGCTGTCGTTCGGCGGCCCGCATCTCGGCATCTTCGCGACCAAGCTCGCGCACGTGCGGCGGCTGGCCGGCCGGCTGGTCGGCGAGACCGTCGACGCCGACGGCGCGCGCGGCTACGTCCTGACCCTGGCGACGCGCGAGCAGCACATAAGGCGCGCCAAGGCGACGAGCAACATCTGCACCAACGCGGCGCTGGTCGCGCTCGGCACCGCCGTCTATCTCGCGACCATGGGGCGCAGCGGCCTGCGCGAGGTCGCCGAGCTGTGCTGGCAGCGCAGCCATTACGCCGCGCGCGCGATCGCCCGGCTGCCCGGCGTGCGCGTCAACCCGCAGGCGCCCGACAAGCCGTTCTTCAAGGAGTTCGTCGTCGCGCTGCCCAAGCCGGTCGCCGCGGTCAACGCGATCCTGCGCGACGACTTCGGCATCGTCGGCGGCTACGACCTCGGCCAGGCGCTGCCCGGCCGCGAGCGCGACATGCTGGTCGCGGTGACCGAGATGAACGACCGCGCCGCGATCGACCGCCTCGTCGCCGGCCTCGCCAAGGCGATCGCGTGATGGACGCGCGCGCCCCCGCCATCACCGAGCCGACGGTCTACGAGCTCAGCGTGCCGGGGCGCCGCGCCGTCGCGCTGCCGGCCGCCGACGTGCCCGAGACGGCGCTGCCCGCCGACCTGCTGCGCGACGACAACGGGCTGCCGGAGCTCTCCCAGCTCGACGTGGTGCGCCACTACGTGCACCTGGCGCAGCGCAATTTCGGCGTCGACAGCGGCTTCTATCCGCTCGGCTCGTGCACGATGAAGTACAACCCGAAGCTCAACGAGCAGGTCGCGCGCTGGCCCGGCTTCGCCAATCTGCATCCGTTGCAGGCGCCCGCGACCGCGCAGGGCAGCCTCGCGTTGCTCCACGAGCTGCAGGGCTGGCTCGCCGAGATCGGCGGCTTCGCCGGCGTGTCGCTGCAGCCGGCCGCCGGCGCGCAGGGCGAGCTGACCGCGCTCCTGATGATGCGCGCCTACCATGCCGACCGCGGCGACACGAAGCGCACGCAGGTCCTGATCCCCGACTCGGCGCACGGCACCAACCCGGCGTCGACCGCGATGGCCGGCCTGACCGTGCTCGAGATCCCGTCGAACGCGCACGGCACGGTCGACCTCGCGGCGCTGCGCGCGGCGTGCGACGACAGCGTCGCCGGCATCATGCTGACCAATCCCAACACGCTCGGCCTGTTCGAGCGCGACATCGACGCGATCGTCGCGACGGTGCACGAGTGCGGCGGGCTGGTCTACGGCGACGGCGCCAACATGAACGCGCTGACCGGCGTCGTGCGGCCGGGCGATCTCGGCATCGACCTGATGCACTACAACCTGCACAAGACCTTCGCGACGCCGCACGGCGGCGGCGGTCCCGGCGCCGGGCCGGTCGCCGCGTCGGCGGCGCTCGCCGACTACCTGCCCGGCCCGCTCGTCGCCAAGACGGGCGAGACCTACGGGCTCGCGATGCCGGCGCGCTCGATCGGCCGCATGTGCACGTTCCTCGGCAGCTTCGGCATGCTGCTGCGCGCGTGGGCCACCATCCGGCTGCACGGCGCCGAGGGCCTGCGGCGCAACGCGCTGCACGCGGTGCTCAACGCCAACTATCTGCGCGTCGCGCTGCGCGACCTCTACCCGGTGCCGTTCGACCGCGTCTGCATGCACGAGTTCGTGTGCCAGGGCCACGTGGAGGGCAGCCCCGTGCGCGCGCTCGACGTCAGCAAGCGGCTGATGGACTTCGGCATCCACCCGCCGACCAACTATTTCCCGCTGATCGTCAAGGAAGCCCTGATGATCGAGCCGACCGAGACCGAGAGCAAGCAGACGCTCGACGGCTTCGTCGCCGCGATGCGCCGGATCGCCGAGGAGGCGCGCCGCGATCCCGCGCTGCTGCACGACGCCCCGCACCGCACGCCGGTGCGCCGGCTCGACGAGGTGCGCGCGGCGCGCCAGCTCGTGATCAGCGATCGCGCGGCCCGCTGACCGTCGACCGTGGCCCGACGCGCCGCCCGCGTGATCCGTTCAATTTGACGCAGATTAACCCCGCCGGTAACCGGCCGCCGGTGATAAAAAAGGAGGCCCGCGACGCCGCCGCATCCCGCGGTCGGGCCGGGCAAACAAAGGGGTGAGCGATGAGCTTCAGGACTCTTGTCGCGGCGTTGGCGTTCGCGGCCGTGAGCCTGCCGGCGGGCGCGATCGCGGCCGGCCCGGCGCCGAGCGCGAAGGGCATGACCATGACCATGCCCATGGCCAAGACCTCGAGCCACAAGAAGACCTGTTACGACGCCGCCTGGCAGTCCCAGGAATGGAAGGATTGCGAGGCCAAGATGGCGGCGCCGGGCAAGAAGTAGCCGCGGTTCGCGAGGACGCGCGGGGCCGGCGGGTCCCTCGCGTCCCTGCCCATCACGCGGGTCGTAACCCCGTCAGTGCAGCGGTCCGGTCGGCGCGCGGCTGAGCAGCGCCGCGATCGCGCGGTTGACCTCGCGCCAGCTCGCGCGCAGCGGCGCGTTGAGCCGCGTGTCGGCGACCAGGATCGCGACCCGCGCCGGCGCGCGCATGCCCAAATGGTGCACGATGACGGCCGCGGTCAGCCAGATCTCGCGGTCGAGCCCCGCGCAGGCGAGATGGTGCGGCTCGTGTCCGGCGGGCTTGCGCAGCGTGGCGGCCGGCACGGCGCCTCACCCGGCGCGCGGCTGGTGGCTCTGGAGCTGGTCGGCGTCGGCGTCGTACTCGCGCGCGATCGCCTCGAACTCGCGCGCGATGCCGCCGGCGCGCGCGCTGCGCGCCATCTCGCGGCAATAGGCGGCGCGCTGGCGCAGCCGCGCCATGGTCACGCGTGCCAGATCGCGCTCGCCGGCGCCGCGCGGGACCGGAACCGTCGCCATCGACGGGCGACCTACTCCGCGGCGGCCCTCGGCGCCTTCGTCGCGCCGTTCGCGCCGAGACCGCCCAGCGCGGTCGCCGCCGAGCTGCCGAGCGACATCATGTCCTCGCGCAGGCCGGTGACATCGGCCATGACGCGCTCGGCCAGCGCCGATGCGCATTTCGTCTGCGCCTCGACGAGGCTCTGCGGCGTGCTGCAGCCCGCGAATTGCGCGGCCATCTCCTGCAGCGACGCGAGGTCGGCGGTGCGCCGCGCGCACCAATGATCGATCATCGTCTTGTAGGTGGTCGCCATGCCGGCCTGGACCTTGAGCCACGGCTCGAACATGGCCATCGGCGAGAGGCCCGTATCGAAATTGAAACCGAACGGCAACGCTTCCGGTCGCTTGGACATGATCCCCTCCGAATGCGCGGTCAACCCCTCAATGTCGGGCACATTACCGGCGGCTCGACCGCGCCTCGTTGATCCACCTCAAGTTCGCACAACCAATCTTTGGTCGCTCCATGAAAGTCGATCGCTGCCTGGAAATCAAATGACAGTTCGATATAATGCAGCGACTGCGAGCGGTGTCTGGATGCTGAAGATCGGCATTTTTCGCGCCCCGAAAACCAAGAATCATCAAGAATTCTGCGGGCGTATACACATTGAGTCTCATGAACCGACGGCGATCGGGGGCTGGCGTGCGCGATAACGCCGCGACGATCTTCGTGGTCGACGACGACGACGCGGTGCGGGACTCGCTCCAAATTCTGTTGCAGACGGAAGGCTACGGCGCCGAGGCCTACGGCTCGGGCCGCGCGTTTCTTGACGGCTATCGCGCCGGCGGGCGCGGCTGCCTGGTCACCGACGTGCGCATGCCCGACATGAGCGGACTCGAGCTGCAGCAGGCCGTGATCGCGCGTCGCCTCGAGTTGCCGGTCGTGGTCATGACGGGACAGGCCGACATCCCGATCGCGGTCGAGGCCATGAAGGCGGGCGCGATCGATTTTCTCGAGAAGCCGTTCCCTGACAGCGCCATCCTCGACGCGCTGCGGCGTGCCCTGGCGGGCGACGGCGCGCGCGCCCTGGCGGCGCGGGCGCGCGACGCCGCGGACCGCGCGCGCGGCCTGTCGCCGCGCGAGCGCCAGGTGCTGGAATGGCTGGTGCAGGGCCTGGGCAACAAGGCGATCGCCCGCGAGCTCGCCATCAGCCCGCGCACCGTCGAGGTCCACCGCGCCCGCGTGATGGAGAAGATGCAGGCCGACAGCCTGTCCCAGCTGGTCCGGCTGGCGCTGGCGGCGAAGGCGGCGTAGGCCGGCCAACGCGCCGCGGTTCGATCGTCGGCGCCTCGCGCGGGCGCTGAACCAGCGCCAGCCTAGCTGCCTCCCCGTCGCCCCGAGACGCGGCTGCGCCGGCTACTCGGCCGCCACGCGCGGGCTCTCGAGCGGGCCGTTGGCGCCGAGATCGCCCAGCGCGCTCGCCGCCGAATTGCCGAACGACATCATGTCCTCGCGCAACCCGGTGAGATCGGCCATGACGCGCTCGGCCAGCGCCGACGCGCATTTCGTCTGCAACGCGACGAAGCTCTCCGGCGTGCTGCAGCCCGCGAGTTGCGCGGCCGTGTCCTGCAGCAAGGCGAGGTCGGCGGTGCGCCGCTCGCACCAGTGGTCGATCATGGTCTTGTAGGTCGTCGCCATGCCGGCCTGGGCCTTGAGCCAGGGCTCGAGCATGGTCATCGGCGAAAGGCCCGTCGCGAAATCGAAGCCGAACGGCAACGCTTCCTGTCGCTTGGTCATGGTCGCCTCCCCAGGGTGATGACGTCCAACCATCGCGCGATCTCGGCGCGCCCCGCCTTGATCCATCTCAAGGTCGCGCCCTCGCATGGAAGGCGCCGCCGACCCGGAAAGCAAATGACAATTCGACACATCGCGCACGGGAGGCTCCGCGCCGGCGGCGCGGCCGACCGCGCTCGACGATCAGGCGACCTTGGCCGGCTGCCGGCGCGCCGCCGGCGGCTTGGCTTCATTCCGCGCGGCGGCGGCGTCCGACCGCAGCCGGCGGAGATCCTCGGCGCGCGCGGCGCCCTCGAGGAACAGCAGCGGCAGGCGCGTGGCCAACCGGAAGCCGGCGAACCACCACGCGACGAGCTCCTCGATCCAGTGCGGCGTCGCCGGGATGACGATCTCCGGCGCCGCGGCGGCGGCCCGGGGTTTCTCGACAGATGTGCGCTTCGCCATGGCTGATGCTCCGCCTCGACGGTAGGGCATCGTCGCGCGCGGCCGCCGGGCGCGCCTTGAGGTAGATCAAGTCGATCCGAGCCATCGCGCGCGGGCCGCGCGATCGCTCATTCGACGGCGATGTGCGCGCCCTTCTGGGCCACCGAGCGCTTCATCGCCAGCACCACGGGCACGAGCGCGAGCGCCACGACGGCAAGCAGCCAGAAGACGTCGAAATAGGACAGGGCGGCTGCCTGCTGCTGGCGCAACTGGTCCAGACCCTGCCACGCCAGCTGCTGGGAGAGCGCCGGATCGCCGGTGTCGAACAGCGCCTGGGCCTGTCCGAGGAAGGAATGCGCGGCGGCGTTGAAGGGATCGAGATACTCGCCGAGCCGCAGCACGTGGAATTGGTCGCGCCGCTCGTACATCGTCTGCGCCATCGACGTCCCGACGCTGCCG
>DATJNS010000124.1:0-12397 GCA_035507915.1 Candidatus Sulfotelmatobacter sp. | reverse complement strand
GTTCTCCTCGCGTCATCCCGAGGCGCTCAAGGATCTGGTCGCCGGCGCCGGCCCCAACGCGTCGGCCGGCACGGTCGACCAGGCGGTCGCCTTCGGCGACGTCATCCTGCTGGTCGTGCCCTACACCGCGGTCGAGCAGGTTGGCCGCGACCACGGCAAGGCGCTCGCGACCAAGCGGCTCGTGATGGACATCTCGAACCCCATCCCGCGCCGGGACGGCGAGGATTTCGTCAAATCGGTCGACGCCCAGGGCGGTCCCGGCCTCGTCACGGCGAAGTGGTTGCCGGGCTCGCACGTCGTGCGCGGGTTCAATGCGATCGGCTCGGCCTCGGTGGGGGCGGACGCCAATAAATCGATCGGCGTGCCGATCGCCGGCGACGATCAGCAGGCGGTCGCGCTGGCGAGCAGCCTGATCAAGGAGATCGGCTTCGAGCCGGTCCTCGTCGGCGGCCTCGCGATGGGCAAGTACCTGCGCCCCGGCACGCCGCTCGCCGGCGAGCACAGCCCCGCCGAGATCCAAAAGATCGCCGCGACCCTGAAGTAGCCGGCATCGCCGCGGAGCCGTTGCGCATGGACGAGCGTGACCACGCGTCGCCCGGCCCGCCCGGGCGCGTCCATCGGCTGCTGGAGAAGATCGCCGCCGTGCAGCCGGAGGAGCTGCGCGCGGTGCTGTGGTGCTGGCTGTGCATCTTCTCGGTGATGTCGTCCTACTACATCATGCGCCCGATGCGCGACCAGGCGGGCGTCGCGGGCGGCGTCAATCACCTGCCGTGGCTGTTCACCGGCACGCTCGTCGGCGTGCTGCTCGTGAACCTGCCGTTCGCGTATCTGGTCAAGAAGCTGCCGCGCAGCCGCTTCATCACGCTGAGCTACCGCTTCTTCGCCGCCAACATCCTGGTGTTCGCGGCGGCGCTGCACATGGCGAGTCCCGAGCAGACGATCTGGATCGGTCGCGTCTTCTTCATCTGGACCTCGGTCTACAATCTCTTCGTCATTTCGCTGTTCTGGCAGCTCAACGTCGATCTGTTCGGCCCCGAGCAGGGCAAGCGGCTGTTCGGCTTCATCGCGGCCGGCGCCTCGCTGGGCGCGGTCTCCGGCTCGACGATCACGGCGACCCTGGCGCGCTTCGCGTCGCCGACGATGCTCCTGATCGGCTCGGCCGTGCTGCTCGAGGTCGCGGTATTCAGTGCTCGCCGGCTCGGCAAGCTGTCGACGGTCCTGCATCGACAGCCGCGCGCCGATGGCGCGGCGCAGGCCGACGAGCGCGTCATCGGCGGCGGCATCCTGGCCGGCATCACGCACGCCGTCCGTTCGCCCTACCTCGCGAACGTCAGCGGCTTCATGCTGCTGTTCACGATCACGTCGACCTTCCTCTATTTCGCGCAGGCCGGCATCGTCCGCGACAGCTTCGCCAACCGCGCCGACCAGACGGCGTTCTTCGCGACCATCGACCTCTGCGTCAACAGCCTGACGCTCGCGACGCAGCTTTTCTTCACCGGCCGCATCGTCGGCCTGCTCGGCGTGCCGCTGGCGCTGGGCGTCCTGCCGGCGTTGACGATGGTCGGGTTCGGCGCGCTCACGCTGGTGCCCGGTCTCGCGGCGATCGCGATCTTCCAGGTGGTGCGGCGCACCAGCGACTATGCGATCGCCCGGCCGACCCGCGAGGTGCTCTTCACCGTGGTGCCGCGCGAAGACCGCTTCAAGGCGAAGGCGATGATCGACATGTTCGTCTATCGGCTGGGCGACCAGGTCGGCGCCTGGACGGTGCCGCTGCTGAGCGTTTTCGGCACGCGGGCGACGGCGGTCGCCGCGATCGCCCTGGGCGCGCTGTGGCTCGTCAATGCGCTGTGGCTCGGACGGCGGCAGCGCACGCTGGAAGCCGCGTCGGCACCGCCCCAGCCTGCGCTCGGATCGGCGACCCGAACCTGACAAACGCAAGCCTGGTATGACCTGCGCGACGGTTCCGCGGCGGCGGACCGGCCGATAGAGTGACGATGCCCGTAAGGGCATAGTCACTTAGAGACGAAGCGTGGGGGGAAGGCGATGAGTGCGACGAGTTCGGGGCGACCATCCGCGGCGGCGATTCTGGCCCGCCTCGACCGATTGCCGGCGACGCGGCACGTCTGGCAGTTGGTGGCGCTGCTGTCGTTGGGCGGCATGTTCGAGCTCTACGACCTGTTCATGACCGCGTACGTGATTCCCGGGCTGATCAAGGCGGGTCTGTTGACCGGCGTGTCGGTCGGTATCTTCACCGGCCCGGCGTTGTTCGTCGCCGCAACCTTCACGGGCCTGTTCATCGGGACGTTCGTGTTCGGCTCCGTCGCCGACAAATACGGCCGGCGCACGATCTTCACTTTTTCGATGCTGTGGTACAGCCTCGCCACCCTCGTCATGGCGGTGCAGAACAGCGGCCTCGAGGTGTGCCTGTGGCGTCTGATCGCCGGCATCGGGATCGGCGTGGAGCTCGTGACCATCGACACCTACGTCGCCGAGCTGGTGCCGAAGGCTCTGCGCGGCCGCGCCTTCGCCTTCAACCAGATGGTGCAGTTCTGCATCGTCCCGGTGGTGGCGTTCATCGCCTACATGCTGGTGCCGGAGGCGCCGTTCGGCGTCTCGGGTTGGCGCTGGGTGGTGGCGATCGGCTCGCTCGGCGCGCTCGCCGTGTGGGTGCTGCGCCTCGGCCTGCCGGAGAGCCCGCGCTGGCTGATCAACCAGGGCCGGGTCGACGAGGCCGAGGCCATCACGGCGACGCTCGAAGCCAAGGTCAGCCGCGACCTCGGCGGCGCACCCCTGCCGGCGCCGGCCGATCACGCGCTCGACAAGCTCGAGCCGGTCGGGCGGTTCGCCGAGATCTGGGAGCCGCCCTACCGCCGCCGCACCATCATGCTGATGGTGTTCCAGTTCTTCCAGACGTTCGGCTTCTATGGTTTCGCCGCTTGGGTGCCGACCCTGATCGCGCAGCAGGCCGGCATCAAGCTCGGTGAAAGCCTGCTCTACTCCTTCATCATCGCGATCGCCAATCCGTTCGGCCCGATGCTGGCGATGACCTTCGCCGACAAATGGGAACGCAAATGGCAGCTGGTCGGCGCGGCATGCTGCATCGGCGTGTTCGGCATGCTGTTCGCGTATCAGAGCACGATGGTGCTGCTGATCGCCTTCGGCATCCTGATCACGCTGTCCAACAACGTGCTGTCCTACTCGTTCCACGGCTACCAGAGCGAGCTGTTCCCGACCCGCGTGCGCGCGCGCGCGGTCGGCTTCACCTACTCGTTCAGCCGCATCAGCACGGTGTTCGCGAGCTTCATCATCGCGTTCTTCCTGCAGGCGGCGGGCACCAAGGGCGTGTTCGCGCTGATCGCGTTCGCGATGCTGATGGTGGTGCTGTCGATCGGCATCTGGGGGCCGCGGACGCGCGCGCTCGAGCTGGAGCAGATCTCGCACTGACGCATGGCGGCGGCGGGGGGAGAACGAGCCCCCCGCCGATCGGAGAAGCCACCCGAAGGCGGAGGTCAGTCTCGGCGCAGGCTCAGCGGCGGTCGCCCGTGCCGCTCCAGCCCTTCTTCGAGATGTCGATGATGATGCCGTCGGGGTCCTTGAACTTGCGCTCGAAATTCTCCTTCTCGGCATCGTCGCCGAGATCGAAGAAGAAGGTGCCGCCGGCCGCCTCGATCTGCTTCTGGGCCTCGGCGAGGTCCTCGACCTGGAATCCGAAGTGGTGCGCCCCGACGAAGCCCTTCGGGTCCTTGAGGCCGGAGCCGCGCTCCTCGCGATAGTGGAGCAGCGCCAAATTGACGACGCCGTCGGTCAGGTAGAGGGCGGAGCTCCAGCCGAGATCCTCGAAGCCGGCGCGTTTGAGGCCGAAGGCCTGCTCGTAGAACGCGGCGGATTTTTCCTGGTCCTTCACCACGATCGCGAAATGCCGCAGCTTCGCCATGTCGACCTCCGTTGCTTAGAGCCGCGCGGCACCGGCTTTGGCGCAGTCTTCGTCCTCCTGCGCCGTGCCTCCGCCGACGCCGCAGGCGCCGAGGACCACGCCGTCGCGCAGGATCGGCACGGCGCCCTGGCCCATGATCATGTGGCCGCCCTCCGCCGCAGCGATGCCGCGCGGGGTCGGATGATCGGCCCGCTCGGTCAGCAGGCCGCTGGCGCGCCCGAACGCCGCCGAGGCGACCGCCTTGCCCTGGCTGCCGTAGACGCTGGCCCAGATGGCATTGTCCATGCGCTGGAACGCCATCAGACGGCCGCCGGCGTCGCATACCGCGACGCTGATCCTGATCTTGAGCTCTCGCGCCTTCGCCACCGCGCCCTCGATCACGCGATTGGCTTCCTCCAACGTGAGCGTCATGCCGGTCTCCTTTTGCACGCGCGTGACCCGCTGTCGGCCGACTATGCGCCGGTCGGAACCAAAGATGAAGAGACCAGGATGATGCGCATCGGGACGCGCATGCGCGTCAGTCCTGCGTCATCACGCGGCGGAGCGCCGCCGACAGCCCGGCCGTCACGAGCATAACGACCGCCATCGCGAGCAGCCCCGCGACGTAGCCGCTGGTCGCGTCCTTGAGCCAGCCCATCATGTACGGTCCGGCGAAACCGCCCAACGTGCCGATCGAATTGATGAAGGCGAGGCCGCCGGCCGCCGCGACGCCGGTCAGGAAGCGGGTCGGCAACACCCAGAAGATCGCGCGTGCCGCGGTCACGCCGATCAGGGAGATCGTCAGCGCGATCATCGACGGCACGAGCGCACCGGCGAACACCGCGCCGCCCAGGCCGAGCGCCCCCAGGAGGCACGTCACGGTGAGCTGGGTGATGCGGCCGCCGCGTCGGTCGACGCGCCGTGCCCACATGATCATGCCGACCGAGGCGAACACGTAGGGGATCGCCGACAGGAAACCGATCCCCAGATTGGAGAGGTGATAGCCCTTGATGATCAGCGGCAGCCAGATGCCGATGCCGTAGGACGCCAGGGTGAAGCCGAACTGGATCGCGGCGAGCAGCAGCACGCGACTGTCGGTGAGCGCCTCCCAGAATGCGCCGCGCGGCCGCTCGCGCTGCTCGGCGGCGTGCATCGCGAGCAGCGCGTCGGACTCGGCGCGCGACAGCCAGGAGGCGTCTTGCGGGCGATCGGCGAGCATGAACAAGACCGCGACGCCGAGCACCACGCAGGGGGCGCTGACCATGATGAAGAGCCATTTCCATCCGGCCAGGCCGAGCACGCCATCCATCTGAAGCAGCGCGCCGCAGATCGGTCCGCCGACCAGCGAGGAGACCGGTATGGCGAGCAGGAACCACGCCAGCATGCGGCTGCGCTGCTGCTGCGGGAACCAGGCCGCCAGGTAGTAGGCGACGCCCGGGAAGAACCCGGCCTCGGCGATACCGAGCAGCAGCCGCACCGCATAGAAGCTGGTCGGTCCGGTCGCCAGCGCCGTCGCGGCGGAGACCAAGCCCCAGGTGATCATGATGCGCGCGATCCAGCGTCGTGCGCCGAAGCGATGCAACGCCAGATTGCTCGGGATCTCGAAGACGCAATAGGTCGCGAAGAACAATCCGGCGCCCAGGCCGAACTGCGCCGCCGACAGGCCGATGTCCCGGTTCATGGTCAGCGCCGCGAAGCCGAGACAGGTGCGGTCGAGGTAGTTGAACACGTAGGCGAGCGTGAGTAGCGGCACCAGCCGGAAGGCCGTCTTGCGCAAGGCGCTCTGCTGCGCGTCGGTCGCGGCGTCCATGACGAATTCCTCCCGGCGGTGCGGCGATATTCGGCTACCGGCGCGGTCCTGGCAACGATGCCGGGCTTGCCGCATCACGCGTGGCCATCGGATCCGGGCCGCACTATAAAGGGACGAACGGTCAACCGGAGGAGACCTCGGGATGGCAAACGCACCCGTCACGCCCATCGGCCTCAACCACTTGGTCATCAACGTCCGCAATATGGAGGAGTCGCACCGCTTCTGGACCGAGATCATCGGCCTCAAGCAAGTCGGCGAGCTCTATCCGACGCCGACGCGGCCCAACCCGCCCAAGATGCGCTTCTACAGCGGCGACCACGGCGATGGCGCGATGAGCCACCACGATATCGCGCTGATCGAGAATCCGAGCCTGCCGGCGCCGTCGACCGACTGGCGCATGCACGGCATGCCGTGCGCGATCAGCCATATCGCCATCGCGTTGCCGAGCCGCGAAGCCTGGCTGAAGCAGCTCGCCTACCTGCAGGAGCGCGGCGTCAAGTTCGATCGCCGCATCGATCACGGGATGACGCACAGCCTCTACATCCACGACCCGAACGGCTATGGGGTCGAGCTCCTGTACGAGCTGCCGCGCGAAACCTGGGAAGGCGACATCAACGCCGCGCTCAACTTTGCGGTCGAACTGCCGACCGAAGGCGCAGCGGCGCTCCAGGACCGCGCCGAGGACCTCCCGGAGTTCAAATCGCCGCAACCCGCCACGGCGTGAGATCCGACATGGCAAGACGGCGCAGCGTCAACGGCTCCCAGGCGCGCCACGAGAATCCGATCCCGAACGCCTGCCGGATCGGCAGCATCGTCGTCTCGAGCGTGATCGGCGGCCGCAATCCCGGCAGCCGCGAGCTGCCGGCCACGCTGGGCGAGCAGGTCGCCAACGTGTTCCGGGGCATCCGTCACGATATCGAGGCCGCCGGCGGCACCGTCGAGGACATCATCAAGATCACGTTCTGGGTCAAGGATCCGGCCAAGCAGCGCGCCGCGCTGAACGAGGAATGGCTGAAGATGTTTCCCGACCCGGAGTCGCGACCGGCGCGACACACGCAGCCTTTGCCGGCCGACAGCGCGGCGCTGGTGCAAGCCGACTTCATGGCCGTTCTCGGCTGAGCTTGGGGCATCAACCGGTAGGCGCGCATGACCTTGTTCGATCGGTCGGAGTATCTCGAGCGCCTGCGCCGGACCAAGCAGCGGATGGCGGAACGGAACATCGAGCTGCTGCTGGTCGCCAGCCCGGCCAACCAATTCTATCTCACGGGCTACGACGGCTGGTCGTTCTACACGCCGCAGATGGTCCTGGTCGCCGCCGATCAGGAGGAGCCGATCTGGTTCGGCCGCAAGATGGACGCCGTGGGCGCGCGCTTCACCGCGTTCCTCGCCGAGGCCAACGTCGTCCCCTATCCCGACAACTATGTCGGCTCGACGGAGCGCCACCCGATGGAGCTGCTCGTCAAGCTGATCGAGGCGCGCGGTTGGAGCAGACGCCGCATCGGCGTCGAGATGGACGACTACTACTACACCGCGCGTTGGCACGCGATCCTGACCGCGGGGCTACCCAACGCGACCTTCGCGGACGCCTTTCTGCTGGTCAACTGGGTGCGCCTGAGGAAGTCCGATCGCGAGATCCAGTTCCTGATGGAGGCCGGCAAGATCGCCGGCGCCGCCATGCAGGCCGCGATCGACGCGGCCGCCGTCGGTACCCGCCAGTGCGACGTGATGGCCGCGCTCTACAAGGTGACGACCGGCGGGACGTCGGAGATCGGCGGCACCTTCACGTGCAAGCCGCCCAACGCGATGGTGGGCGAGATCTGCGCCGCGCCGCATCTGAGTTGGACCGACGCGCCGCTCGCGCCGGACGATCTCTACTACATCGAGATGGGCGGTTGCCGGCACCGCTACCACGCCCCCCTGTCGCGCTGCATCTATCTCGGCGAGCCCGACCCGCGCATGACCGATACCGTCAAGGTGATCGTCGAAGGGCTCGAAGCCGTGCTCGACGCCGCGCGTCCGGGCGCGACCTGCGAGGCGCTCGAGGCAGTGTGGCGGCGTACGATCGCGCGCCACGGCATCGAGAAGGACTCGCGCATCGGCTACCCGGTCGGCATCGGCTATCCGCCGACCTGGGGCGAGCTGACCTGCAGCCTGCGCGCCGGCGACCGCACCGTGCTCGAGCCCAACATGACGTTCCACTGCATCCCGGCGCTGTGGCTCGACAAATACGGGCTCGTGGTCAGCGAGTCGTTCGTCGTCACCGCCCAAGGCGCCAAGACCTTCGCGGACTTCCCGCGCCAGCTGTTCGTGAAGCGGGATCGCTGACGCGGAGCGCGTCACGGGCGGCGCGGCGGCGCGTCGCCCGTGACGGTTACCTTTAGTGCGAGATCTGCTCGAGCTCGAGCGCGCGCGTCCGCGGCCCCCAGATGCCGATCGACAGCACCACCATCAGCATCGCGAACGCGATCAGCGCGAACACACCCTTCGTGCCCGCGCTGTTGAGGAAGAACGCGATGATGAAGCTGGCGAACACCGTGCTGAGACGGCTGAACGAGTAGGTGAAGCCGACCGCGCGCGCGCGCACGCGGGTCGGGAACAGCTCGCTCTGGTAGCCGTGGAACGAGTAGGACAGCACGTTGTTGGCCAGCGTGATCAGGATGCCGAAGCCGATCAGCAGCGCCATCGTGCTCTGATAGGCGAACAGCATGCCGAACACGGCGATGCAGCAGGCCGCGCCGACGACCTGCCACTTGCGCTCCGTGCGATCCGCGAAGCCCATGCCGAGCATCGGGCCGAACGGATTGGCGATCGCGATGATGAAGGAATAGAGCAGGCTGGCGCCGAGATTGATGCCGGCCTGTTGCGCGATCAGGGTCGGGACCCACGCCGCGAAGCCGTAGTAGCCGAACGTCTGGAAGAACTGGAACACCATCAGCATGATGGTGCGGCTGCGATAGGGTGGTTGCCAGATCTCGGCGAATCGGCCGGCCGGCTCGAGCTTGTCGAGTGCGTGGTCCGCCGGCGCCGGCAACGGTCCGCCGCCGAGATCGCGACTGACTTGCGCTTCGATGGCGGCTGTCACCGCCTCGGCTTCGTCGAGCCGGCCCTGATTGATCAGCCAACGCGGGCTCTCCGGAATGCGCCGGCGCAGCACCCAGACGGCGAGCGCGCCGAGCGATCCGATCACGACCACCCAGCGCCAACCCGAGAC
Organism: Candidatus Sulfotelmatobacter sp.; assembly: GCA_035507915.1. GTDB lineage: Bacteria > Pseudomonadota > Alphaproteobacteria > Elsterales > Elsteraceae > JACQAI01. Next base: position 3,463 of record DATJNS010000124.1, on the reverse strand, counting down.
ACCGAACGGCGCCTGCGGCACCAGCATGTAGGCGATGAACGCGACGATCGGCACGACCGACAGCTGCACCATCTGATTGAAGGCGAATGCGCGCCCGCGCAAAGCCTTCGGCACCAGCTCGGCGACGTAGGTGTCGATGGTCACGAGCTCGATACCGATGCCGATACCGGCGATCAGACGCCACAGACATACCTCCAGACCGGTGTTCTGCAGCGCCATGATGAAGGTCGCGACGCTGTACCACAGCATCGAGAAGGTGAAGATCGTGCGCCGGCCGTATTTGTCGGCGACGTAGCCGAACACGAACGTACCGATGAACAGGCCCGTGAAGGTTGCGGCGACGAACAGCGCCGGGCCGGTGAAGATCGCGACCGACACGCCGGTCAACAGGCCCGCCTTGATCAGGCCGGGGATGATGTATGCGGTCAGGAACAGGTCGTAGATCTCGAACATGCCGCCGAGCGACAGCAGCGCCACCAGATGCCAGATGTGGCGCGTCGCCGGCAGGCGATCGAGACGCGCGAGGATGGCTTCGGCGGGCGCTCGCCCGGATGATGCGGTGCTCATGCGTGGTTTCCCCCGATTGTCGTCGGCCCGTTGACCGGGCTCGACAGTCACGCCTGCGACACTAGCGGCTTTGGCGCGGCGATTGGAATCAAAAGGCTGCCCACCTACGGCGCCGACCGGCGGCGTGGGACGTCCGGCGAATCGACGGCGCCGGCAGGACGCGCGGCGATGTCGTGATATAGATGCCGACGGTCGCCGGGGGTATCGTCTCCCGGCTGAAGAAACGACGGTCCGAAACGGGCCCATGGGGGAAACCACGATGGACACGGTCAACCAAGTCACACCCGCGGCCTTGATCACGGCGCGGCTCGACCGGCTGCCGATGACGCGCCACATCTGGGGGCTCGTCACCCTGATCTCGCTCGGCGGCATGTTCGAGATCTACGATCTGTTCTTCACCGGTTACGTCGCCCCCGGGCTGTTCTCGGACAAGATCTTCACCGCGACGACGACGAGCCTGTTCGGCATGACGGGCCTCGCCTCGTTCATCGCCGCCCTGTTCACTGGTCTGTTCATCGGGACGATCGCCTTCGCATTCGTCGCCGACAAGTTCGGGCGACGGGCGATCTTCACCTACTCGCTGCTGTGGTACAGCGCCTGCACCCTGATCCTCGCCTTCCAGGACACGGCGGACGGCGTCAATTTGTGGCGCATGATCGGCGGCGTCGGGATCGGCGTCGAGCTGGTCACGATCGACAGCTACATTTCCGAGCTGGTGCCGAAGTCGGCCCGCGGCAAAGCCTTCGCATTCCAGCAGGGCGTGGGCTTCATCGCCGTGCCGACGGTGGCGCTGCTGGCCTGGCTGTTGGTGCCGTTGAGCCCGGCGGGGCTCTCGGGCTGGCGTTGGGTGGTGATCATCGGTTCGCTGGGCGCGATCTTCGTGTGGATCTTGCGGTGGCGGCTGCCGGAGTCGCCGCGCTGGCTCGCGCAGCACGGCAGGCTGGCCGACGCCGAGCGCGTCATCGGGGCCATCGAGGCTCGCGTCGAGGCCGACTATGGCCGGGCTTTGCCGCCGCCGGGGCGGCCGGTGGCGGAAAGCCCGCAGGCCGGCCGGTACCGCGAGGCGTTCGCGCCGGCCTACATCCGCCGCACGTTGATGATGACCGTGGTGAGCTTCGGGTCGACCATCGGCTTCTACGGCTTCGCCAACTGGGTGCCGACGCTCCTGATCGAGAAGGGCATCCTGATCACCAAGTCGCTCGAATACACCTTCATCATCGCGCTGGCTTATCCCGCGTTCGCATTGGCGAGCACGCTGTTCGCCGATCGCATGGAGCGCAAGTGGCAGGTGGCGCTGTCATCCGTCGGCATGGCGGTGTGCGGCGTGATCTTCTCGCTGCAGACGGTCGCCGGGGCCTTGATCGTGCTCGGCGCGATCCAGACCATGCTGCTGACTTGGCTCTCGTTCTCCTACCACAACTACATGGCGGAGATTTATCCGACGCGGATCCGCGCGCGTGCCGTGGGCTTCGTCTATTCATGGAGCCGGTTCAGCGCCATCTTCACCGGGTTTTTCATCGCCTTCTTCCTCAAGTCGTTCGGCGTCACGGGCGTGTTCCTGCTGATCGGCGGCGCCATGATCGTGGTGGCGGCGACGATCAGCCTGTTTGGCCCGCGGACCAATCAGCTTGCGCTGGAGGAGATCTCACACTGATCGGCGCCGCCGGTCCTCACTGACGGGTCGAGGGCGAGCGGCGTCCGACCAAGTCCCGGACGCCACTCGCACCCGTCTAATTTCGGCTAGATCGCGGACACGTGGCGCACCGCCATGATCTTCTGGCGCATGTACTCGCCGGCCAGGATGTCGTCGTATTTCGGTCGCTCGCCCTCAGCGAGGCAACTCGGCAGGCAGGCGACGTCGGCGTCGTAGTTCGGATGGCAGAAGAAGCCGAGCGATAGGCGGCGTCCCTGCCAGCCCGCCGTGTCGGAGGGGTTGACCACGCGGTGCAGGGTCGATTTCCAACGATCATTGGTCCAGCGCTGCATCAGGTCGCCGATATTGATCACGAACGCGCCCGGCACCGGGTCGACGGCGACCCATTCGCCGCCGGGCGACATGACCTCCAGCCCGTCGCCGCCCTCGGGCGGGTACAGCACCGTGAGGCTGCCGAAGTCGCTGTGGGCGCCGGCACGCAGCTGGCCCGGCTGCGGCGGATCGCGGCGCGCGCCGTAATGCAGCGCATGAAACACGCCGAAGTGATGGTCGATCTTGCCGTCGAAGTAGGCTTCCGGCAGCGCAAGGCCGAGCGCGAACAGCCGCATCAGGTCACGCGACAGATCCTCCATCGCGCGTACGTAGTCGGCGAAGACCGGCTGGAGCTCCGTCGGACGCTCCGGCCAGATGTTGGGGTTGTAGAACATCCGCGCGCCGGGAAATTCCGGATACTCGCGGCCTGTCATGGTCGGGCCAGCCGAGATCAGCTCGCGGAAGTCGGGCGGCGTCTCGATGCGCCGGCTGCGTGACAGCGTGTTGGTCTCGGGCGGGGTGTAGCCGCGCAGCAGCACGCCGGCCGGCGGGCGGTAGCGCTGCTTTTCTTCCGGCGGCAGGTCGAAGAAGGCGTAGGACACTGCGCGCACCCGCTCGATCAGATCGGCCGGCACACGGTGCCCGACGACCTGGAAAAAGCCGATGGTCGCGCAGGCCTCGCCGATCGCGCGTCCGATCGCCTGCCGACGTGCAGGATCGGCACCGTAGAAATCGCCGATTTCGAAGGCGGGAACCTGGCCCATCAGCGATTCCCTCAAGCGACGTGTACGATGATGGCGGCGAAACCGCCGTCGGGTGGCCCCTGATGCTCGGCGCCGCCCGACACCAGACAGGCGGAATGGCCGATCACCGCGCCCAGCAACGTACCGTAGGCGGCGCGCGCGTGGCGGTGCATGGCGACGTCGTTGT
>DATJNS010000123.1:0-11159 GCA_035507915.1 Candidatus Sulfotelmatobacter sp. | reverse complement strand
CCCTATTTCGAGGGCTGCCTGCCGATCGAGGTGATGGCGGCGCGCGGCCGCGACACCTTGCGCTACGGCCCGATGAAGCCGGTCGGCCTGACCGATCCGCGCACCGGCCGGCGGCCCTACGCGGTCGTCCAGCTGCGCCAGGACAACGCGCTCGGCACGCTCTACAACCTCGTCGGCTTCCAGACCAAGCTGAAGCACGCCGAGCAGACGCGCGTCTTCCGCATGATCCCGGCGCTCGCGCGCGCCGAGTTCGCGCGGCTGGGCGGGCTGCACCGCAACACGTTCATCAACTCGCCCCGGCTGCTCGACGCGGCGCTGCGCCTGAAGCGCGAGCCGCGGCTGCGCTTCGCCGGCCAGATCACCGGCGTCGAGGGCTATGTCGAGAGCGCCGCGATCGGACTTTTGGCGGGTCGCTTCGCGGCCGGCGAGCGACACGGCGGCGCCTGCCCGCCGCCGCCTCCGACCACCGCGCTCGGTGCGCTGCTCGGCCACATCACCGGCGGCGCCGACGCGGCGACGTTCCAGCCCATGAACGTGAATTTCGGCCTGTTCCCGCCGCTCGCGGCCCCCGTGCGCGGGCGCGACCGCAAGCACGCGCTGACCCGCCGCGCGCTGGCCGATCTCGACAACTGGCTTGCGCCCACTGTCGCGGCTGCCGAATGATGGCAGCGCCATGACGACCAGCGCCAACGAGACGGTCGGCCCGACCTCGCGGATCTATTTCTCGCAGCGCCTGCGCCTGCACTATGTCGACTGGGGCAATCCGAGCGCGCCGCCGCTCCTGCTGGTGCATGGCGGCCGCGACCACTGCCGCAACTGGGACTGGGTCGCCGCGCGGCTGCGCCACAAATGGCACATCATCGCGCCCGACCTGCGCGGCCACGGCGACAGCCAATGGACGCTCGACGGCGACTACACGATGGTGAACTACGTCTACGACCTGGCGCAGCTGATCCATCAGCAGGAGCTGGCGCCCGTCACCCTGGTGGCGCACTCGCTGGGCGGCAACATCGCGCTGCGCTACACCGGCACGTTCCCGGAAACCGTGCGCAAGCTGGTCGCCATCGAGGGGCTCGGCCCGGCGCCCAAGATCCTCGCCGAGCGCGACCGCACGCCGCCGGCCCAGCGGCTGCGCGGCTGGATCGAGGAGCAGCGCGGGCTCGCCGGCCGCATCACGCGGCGCTACCCGTCGATCGAGGACGCCTTCAAGCGCATGCAGGAGGAGAACAAGCACCTGTCGCCCGAGCAGGCGCGCCACCTCACCCAGCACGGCGTCAACCAGAACGAGGACGGCACCTACTCCTGGAAGTTCGACAACCGGGTGCGCGCGCGCCCGCCCTACGACCTGCCGCAGAGCGAGATCGAGGCGCTGTGGGCGGCGATCACCTGCCCCACCCTGCTGGTCTACGGCAAGGAGAGCTGGGCCTCCAATCCGCTCGAGGACGGCCGCGCCCGCCACTTCAAGAGCGCCCGCGTCGAGCTCTTCGAGCGCGCCGGCCACTGGGTGCACCACGACCGACTCGACGCCTTCGTGGATCTGCTCGAAGAGTTCCTGTAGGCGCCGGCCCCCAAACGAAAAGGGGCAGCCGAAGCTGCCCCTCTGGTCGTCAAGTCGGGTTCGTCAGGCCGCCTTCAGATTGCAGGCCGAGGTCTTGCCCCGCTCCTGCTGCAGATCGAAGCTGACCTTCTGGCCCTCGCGCAGATTGCCGATGCCGGAACGCTCGACCGCCGAGATGTGCACGAAGACGTCCTTCGAGCCATCGTCGGGCTGGATGAAGCCGAAGCCCTTCTGGGCGTTGAACCACTTGACTGTACCGCTGGACATCAAAGTCCCTCCACAACATGGAAAACACCCGCCGCGCCACCGGCGCAGCGGATCAAACTTCGGGATGGATGGGACCGGGTCGGCTCTCGGGGAGAGATGGACGTGGTCACCCCAAAACGAGCTGACGCCGCATAAATGGGCGCGCGGGCGCGTAAGTCAAGTCTCAGCGCGCGCCGGCGAGCAGCTTCCATTTGCCGTCGCGCACCTCGGCCATGTAGAGCGTCTTCTTGGTGACGCCGCGGTGATCGGTCGGCGACATGGTGAACACGCCGCCGGCGCCGACCAGGCCCTTGGTCTGCTCGAGCGCGTCGCGCAGCTGCGCCGGCGTCGGCGCCGCGGGCGACCGCTTGATCGCGTCGGCCGCCAGCATCAGGGCATCGTAGGCATGGCCGCCGAAGGCCGAGACCGGCTCCTTGTAGGCCTCGGAATAGGCGGCACGATAGGCCATGGCGACCGGCACCTGGGGATTGTCGGCCGGCAATTGATCGGCCACCAGGACGGCCGACACCGGCAGGCGGATGCCCTCGGCCGCGCCTTGCGCCGCCTCGATGAACCGCGCCGAAGCGATGCCCTGGGTGAAATAGAGCGGCAACCCGGTCATGCCGAGCGCACGGTAATCGTGCGCCACGGCGACCATCGACTCCCCGAAGCCGCAATCGAGGATCGCCTGCACGCCCTCGGTCGCCTTGATGGCCTTGAGGTATGGGACGGTATCCGTCGGCGTGCCGAAGCGGCCGAACGACTGATCGGCCAGGATGCTCACGTGGTACTCCGGCGCGAGGCTGCGCGCGGATCCGCGGCACGCCGAGTCATAGTAACCGTAGCCGCCGATGATCCCGATGCCATGGAGATTGCGGCGCTGCAGATCCTCGAAGACGTGACGCACCGCCATGCGGTCGGAGTGCGGCACCGCGAAGACCCACTTGCGCACGGTGTCCATCAGGGCGAAGCCGGCGGCAAGCGAGATCAGCGGGATCTGCCGGGCCTCGACGAGGTCCAGCACGGGTGCGGTTTCCTGGGTGGTGCTGCCGCCGATCAGCAGGTCGACCTTGTCCTTGTCGATCAACCGCAGGGCCTGGTCGATCGCCTGATCGACGCTGCCGGTGGTGTCATACACGACCAACTCGAGGTTGCTGCCGTTGAGGCCGCCCGCCGCGTTGATGCGGTCGACGTAAAGCCGCAGCGTCTTCGCCTCGGGATCGCCGAGGAACGACGACGAACCCGTCATCGCGAGGAAGGCGCCGATCCGGATCGGCCCCGCGGCCCGCGCGTCCCCTGTCGTGGCAACCAGTCCGAGGGCCAATGAGATGGCGGCCAGGCCGCGCGTCAAACGGTCCAACATGGGCGTGCTCCGACCGACTAGCCTGACAATCGTTTCAGGATGCCGGAATTTCGCCTCGCCGCTTTGACCTAGATCATGTTCGGGCGCCTCAATAGCGGCCGCGCCAGGCGGCCCAGGCCAGGCGCAGCGACAAACCGCCGTCGGGCCGACCCAGCGCCGCGTCGAACGGATCGTGGCCCGCCGCGGCAAGCCGCTTCAGCGCGCGCTCGGCGAGCAGCGCCGGCAGCAGCGCCGGCAGCGCCTCGCGCGGCACCTGGCGGCGATGCGTGCGCGCCTTGTCGAGATGATCGGCGGCGCGCAACGCCAGCACGCGCACGATCTTGACTAGCCGCGGGTCGCCGCGCGCCTCCTTGACCGCACCCGAATGCAGGCCCGCCTCGTCGAGCAAGTCCTGCGGCAGATCGACCCGGCCGTGCGCGGCGCGGAACGGCACGGCGAGCAGCAGCCCGGCCAGACCGTGCGCGATCCCGACATGACGCGCCGCGGCGCGCGCGGACGGATGGCCGCCGTCGAGCACGTCGAGCGCGAGCTCGACCAGGGTCGCCGAGGTCTGCGCCGCGTAGTCCTCAAGCGCGGCCAGATCGGCCGGCGGATCGGGCTCGACGTCCTGCTCGCGGCCCGTGATCAACGTCGCGAAACGCGCCGCCGCCAGCCGGCGGCGCTGGATCGTCTCCGCCAGCGGCGTCGCGACGGCGTGGGCGCGCACCTCGCCGTGCTCGAACCCCTCGATCGTCTCGCGCCACCACTGCAGGCGGATGCGGCCGAGCATCGGCTCGCGCACGGTCTCGCGCACCTTGGCGATCTCGAGATTGAACGCATAGAGCGCGAACAGGTCGTCGCGCCGCGCCTCCGGCGCGAACAGCGCGGTCAGGAACCGGGCGTGGTCGTAGCGCCGGACCTGCTCGGCGCAATAGGGCAGCCGGGCCTGCGGCATCACGGCGCCGCCGCCGGCGAAACCGTCCGGCCGGTCTGCCGTTGCGTGAAAGGGAACTCGCGCGCAATCCGGTCAGGAGTTGTTGCTGCCATGCCCGATTCGTCACACGCCATCGGCACGTATAACGGCCAGACCCTCCGTGCCGGCTGGCGGCGCTGGCTGATGTCGACCAACCACAAGGACATCGGCACCCTCTATTTGTGCTTCTCGATCGTCGCCGGGCTGATCGGCGGCGCCATCTCGGTCGCGATGCGCATGGAGCTGCAGGAGCCGGGCCTCCAGTTCTTCCAGGACCACGAAGTCTACAACACGCTGATCACGGCCCACGGGCTGATCATGATCTTCTTCGTCGTCATGCCGGCATTGATCGGCGGCTTCGGCAACTGGTTCGTGCCGCTGATGATCGGGTCGCCCGACATGGCGTTTCCCCGTCTCAACAACATCAGCTTCTGGCTGCTCGTTCCGGCCTTCCTGCTGCTCGTCGGCTCGACCCTGATCCCGCCCGGCGGCGGCGTCGGCTGGTCGCTCTACCCGCCTCTGTCGAGCGGCACCGCGCATCCCGGCCCGTCGGTCGACATGATGATCTTCGCGCTGCATCTCGCCGGCGCATCGTCGATCCTGGGGTCGATCAATTTCATCACCACCATCCTCAACATGCGCGCGCCCGGCATGACGATGCACAAGATGCCGCTGTTCGTGTGGAGCGTCCTGGTGACCACGGTCCTGCTGGTGGTCGCGCTGCCGGTGCTCGCCGGCGCGATCACGATGCTGCTGACCGACCGCAACTTCGGCACCGCGTTCTTCGATCCGTCCCAGGGCGGCGATCCGATCCTCTTCCTGCATCTGTTCTGGTTCTTCGGTCATCCCGAGGTCTACGTCCTGATCCTGCCGGCGTTCGGCATCATCAGCCAGGTCGTGTCGACCTTCTCGAAGAAACCGATCTTCGGCTATCTCGGCATGGCCTACGCGATGGTCGCGATCGGTTTCATCGGCACGATCGTGTGGGCGCACCACATGTTCGTGGTCGGGCTCGACGTCGACACGCGCGCCTATTTCGCGGCCGCCACGATGGTGATCGCGGTGCCGACCGGCATCAAGATCTTCTCCTGGATCGCGACCATGTGGGGCGGCTCGATCGAATTCAAGACGCCGATGCTGTTCGCGCTCGGCTTCATCTTCCTGTTCACGATCGGCGGCGTCACCGGCGTGGTGCTCGCCAACGCCGGGCTCGATATCGCGCTCCACAACACCTATTACGTGATCGCGCATTTCCACTATGTGATGAGCCTCGGGTCGGTGTTCGCGATGTTCGCCGGGTTCTACTACTGGATCGGCAAGATGTCGGGCCGCCAGTACAACGAGACGCTCGGCAAGATCCATTTCTGGACCACCTTCATCGGCGTCAACCTGACGTTCGTCCCGATGCACTTCCTCGGTCTGGCCGGCATGCCACGGCGGATTCCCGACTATCCCGAGGCGTTCGCGGCCTGGAACTTCGTCGCCTCGATCGGCGCCTACATCTCCTATGCGTCGACCCTGCTGTTCGTCTTCATCGTGCTGCAGACCCTGCTGGCCGGCCGCCGGGTCGGCGCCAACCCGTGGGGCGCCGGCGCGACCACGCTGGAGTGGACAGTGAGCTCGCCGCCGCCGTTCCATAGCTACGATGAGGTCCCGCACGTCGCCTAAGACCGGGCCCGGACGTACGATCGGTCTCAAGCGCGTCTACGATCCGCCGGCGCCGCGCGACGGCCTGCGCGTGCTGGTCGACCGGCTGTGGCCCCGCGGCCTCGCCAAGGCGGATGCGCACGTCGATCTCTGGCTCAAGGACGTCGCCCCCTCGGGCGCGCTCCGCCGGTGGTTCGGCCACGACCCGACACGCTGGGATGCGTTCCGCCGCCGCTACGCGGCCGAGCTCGAGGACAACCCCGCGGCGTTCGCCGCGTTACAGGCGCTCGTGCGTGCCCGGCGCGTCACACTGCTGTTCGCCGCCAAGGATCTCGCGCACAATCACGCCCTGGCGCTGACGCAAATGCTGGGTGGTGCGCGCCCGCGCGCCCGGCCGAGATCGCGCGATGACGGATGACGACGAGCCGGGCGGGACACCCGCCTGCTTTCTCGACGAGGTCGACCCGGCCTACGCTGGCTACCTCACCGACGCCGAAGTCGCTAGGTTCCTGGCCGAGCTGCTCGTGCGCGAGCATGCCGCGCTCGCCGCGGCGGGCGCCCGGGAAGCGCCCGACGCCGACGCGCTCGCGCGGCTCGTCGCCGTGCTCGACGGCGAGCTCGCCCGCCGGCAGGCCGCCCCGTCCGACCGCGGCGCTCCTCGATTCGTGGCGCCGCCCGATTCGACGGCATCGCCGATCGACCTGGGCGCGCTCGACGCCGAGCTGATCGCGATGCTCGAGACCACCCTGCCCCGCATCGCCGACGATGCGCTGCATGACGCGCTGAATCGGGCCTTGGACACCCATCGCCGCCGGCAGGCCGCGCACCCGACACCCTGATCGCGCCGCGCCGGCAGGCCGGAACGTCTCCGGCTTGTATCAAATCCGCGGCGACCCCCTATAATCGATCCGAATAAAATTAGGTGGGGGCGTCCAATGAATCCCTTCAACAAGCTAAGCCATACCATCCTGCTCGGCCTGATCATCACCCTCATTCTGGTGGTCCTGCTGGGCGCGTTCACGCCCGACCATGCCTGGGCGTCGTTCTTCTTCCGCTGGTTGCACGTGCTCAGCGGCGTGATGTGGATCGGCCTGCTCTGGTACTTCAACTTCGTCCAGACGCCGTCGATGCCCAAGATCCCGGCCGAGCAACGTCCGGCGATCACCAAGTTCATCGCCCCGACCGCGCTGTTCTGGTTCCGCTGGGCGGCGCTGTCGACCGTGATCACCGGCCTCATCGAGGCGTGGCTCAACGGCTACATCGGCGATGCGCTGGCGCTCGGCGCGCTCGACGGCGTGCCGAAGGATCGCGCGATCGGCGTCGGCATGTGGTTCGGCCTGATCATGGCGTTCAACGTCTGGTTCATCATCTGGCCGAACCAGCAGAAGGTGCTGGGGCTGGTCGAGGCGAGCGCCGACGAGCGCGCGGCGGCCGGCAAGAAGGCCGGCATGGCTTCGCGCTTCAACACCATGCTGTCGGTGCCGTTGCTCTACCTGATGGTGGCGGCGCAGAACATCTTCTGAGCCGGCGCGCGCCGCGTCAGTCCGCCGCGGCGGGCTGACGCGTCGCCGCTCGACCCCTATTTGCGAGAACGGAGGCCTGTGTGCCTCCGTTGTCTTTTTGACGCCCTGCGGCGCCCGGCCGGAGGGCTACGTCATTTTTGGGGGTTGCCATGGCCTTTGAACTGCCGCCTTTGCCCTATGCCGCCACCGCGCTGCAACCGCACGTCTCGGAACAGACGCTGAATTTCCATCACGGCAAGCATCACCGGACCTACGTCGACACGTTGAACAAGCTCACCGCGGATTCACCCAAGGCGAGGCTGTCGCTCGACGCCTTGATCATGGAGGTCGCGAAGGACGCGAAGCAGGCGGCGCTGTTCAACAACGCCGCCCAGCATTGGAACCACAGCTTCTTCTGGCGCAGCATGAAGCCGCAGGGCGGCGGCAAGCCGAGCGGCAATGTGGCGGCCGCGATCGACCAGTCATTCGGCGGCCTCGACCGCTTCAAGGAGCAGTTCAAGGAGGCCGCGGTCACCCAGTTCGGCAGCGGCTGGGCCTGGCTGGTCTCCGAGAAGGGCCAGCTCAAGATCGCCAAGACGGCGAACGCCGACCTGCCCCTGGTCCACGGCCAGAAGGCGTTGCTCACCTGCGACGTGTGGGAGCACGCCTACTATCTCGACTACCAGAACCGGCGGGCCGACTTCGTCCAGACCTTCCTCGACCACCTGGTCAACTGGGACTTCGCCGCCGAGAACCTCGCCAAGACCTGACGAGGTCGGGCGGCTACTCGATCGGCAGCAGCGCGGCGGCCACCAGACGGTCCTCGGCGAGCAGCACGTTGTAGGTTCGACAGGCGCCGCCAGTGTCCATCGGCTCCACCACGACGCCGGCGGCGCGCAGCCGATCGCGCAATGCCGCCGGCACCATGGCCATCCGCGGGCCGCAGCCAAGCAGCAGCACGGCGACGTCGCCCGCTTCGATCACCGGCGCCAGACTGTCGGCCGTCACGTCCGCCAAGCTCGCGACCGGCCATGGGAGCGTGCGCGTGCGCAGCACCAGGACGGCGCCCTGATGGACGACGCCGCTGACGCGAAAGCGGCCGGCGCCGTAGCCCTCGATGTATTGGCGGCCTTCCGGGACGGCGGACGTGACGTCCATGCGCTCTCCCCTGCGGACGCGCGCGGCCGCAGCCGGACCGCCCGATCAGTCGTCCTTGGCGCCGACCTTCTCGGGCGTGCGCTTCTTGTCCGCCTTGTCGTCGGCGTCGTCGCTGCTGCGCGGCTCGGTCTTGGCGAGAATGTCCGTGACCGTGGCGCGCAGCACCCGCACCCGGACGCCGCTCGCGATCTCGACCTGGAGCTCGGAGGCGTCCTTCGCGTCGGTCACCGTGCCGATGATGCCGCCGCCCGTCACGACCCGGTCGCCACGCCGCACCTGCGCCAGCATCTCTTTGTGCTGCTTGGCCTTTTTCTGCTGGGGCCGGATCAGCAGGAAGTAGAACACGACGAAGATCGCGACCAGCGGCGCAAACGTCATCAGGTCGAAGCCGCCAGCGCCGGGGGCGCCCTGGGCGTAGGCCGGTGAAATCAGCATCAAGGCCGCGGATCTCCTTCGCGTCGGGATGGGCCCACCGACGTCCGATCGTCGCGCCGCGGGCCGGCTCGGGGCGGCCCGGACTATAGCGACCGCGCCCCGATATGCAAACCGGGTGCGGCGCGCCCGCGCCGGGACCCTTGGCCGCGCCTGAGACGGGCGTGTAAGGTCGCGCGCGTCATGTCGTCTCGCCCGCCGCCCGCTCTCGATCCCGAGCTGCTCGCCCGCATCGCCGATGCGCTCGAGCGCCTCGCGCCGCCGGCGCCGACGCGCATCGACCTCGCGGGCGCCGACGCATTCGTATGGCACGCCGAGGGCCAGCGCCTGACGCCGGTCGCCGAGGTCAGCCGGGTCGATTTGTCGCTGCTCGCCGGCATCGAACGCCAACGCGACGTGCTGCTCGAGAACACCCGCCGCTTCGCCGCCGGGCTGCCGGCCAACAATGCGCTGCTGTGGGGCGCGCGCGGCATGGGCAAGAGCTCGCTCGTCAAGGCGATCCACGCCGCCGTCAACGCGGAGATCAAGGCGACGCTGGCGCTGGTCGAGATCCATCGCGAGGACTTGGCGTCGCTGCCGGTGCTGCTCCACGCGCTGCGCGGCGTCGAGCGCCGCGTCATCCTGTTCTGCGACGACCTGTCGTTCGACGCCAGCGACACGAGCTACAAGTCGCTCAAGGCAGTGCTCGAGGGCGGCATCGAGGGTCGGCCGGCCAACGTGATCTTCTACGCCACATCGAACCGCCGCCATCTGCTGTCGCGCGACATGATCGAGAACGAGCGCTCGACCGCCATCAACCCCGGCGAGGCGGTCGAGGAGAAGGTGTCGCTGTCGGACCGCTTCGGTCTGTGGCTCGGCTTCCATGCCTGCGACCAGGCGACCTTCCTCGCCATGATCGAGGGCTACGCCGGCGCCTACGGGCTCGACCTGCCGCCCGAGCAGCTGCACGCCCGGGCCAACGAATGGTCGATCACGCGCGGCGCACGCTCCGGTCGCGTCGCCTGGCAGTTCATCCAGGACCTCGCCGGCGCGCTCGGCCGCCGGCTGGGCTGAGCGCAAGGGAACTTCCACCGCACGGCCACGTTGAGCGAGCGGATTAGTCCGTCGCTTGGGCCTGAAGGATGGAATGCCCCACACGCCTCGTGATCGGCCTGTCGGTGCTGTTGCTCGCAGCGTGCGCCGACCCGGCCGTGCAAACCGCGGCGAAGGACCACGACGACGGACAGTGCGTCGCCTATCACCTGCCGCCGCCGTTCGCTGCGGCGCGCGGCGTGACGGCGCCACCTCACACCGACGTCCTGATACGCTGCTGAACCTGCTCGCGCGGCAAGGCGCGCAGCGCCCGCGAGCGCGAAACAGACGCGCGAGCCCGTGCCAAGACCCGCCGTGCGTGCCTTGGTTGGCGCTCGCGGGCTTCGCCCCGCCGCGCTATGCGCTCGGGCTGCCGAGATAGCGCTGCGGATCGACCGGCTGGCTGCCCTCGCGGATCTCGAAGTGCAGTTGCGGCTCGCTGACGCTGCCGGTCGTGCCGACGCGCGCGATCACCTGGCCGCGATGCACGGTGTCGCCGCGCTTGACCAGGAGCGTTTCGGCATGCGCGTAGGCGGTCACGTAGCCGCCGGCGTGACGGATCAGCAGGAGATTGCCGAAGCCGCGGATCTCGTTGCCGGCATAGACGACGACGCCGTTCTCGGCGGCGCGGATCGGCGTGCCGCGCGGCGCCGCGATGTTGAGCCCGTCATTGTGCAGGCCGCTGTCCTGCTCGCCGAACGTCGCGATGACGCGGCCGCGCAGCGGCCATAGAAACGTCTTGCCGGCACGCGGCGGCGGCGGACCGACCGGCGTGGTGTCGCGCGGCGGCGGCGCTGCGACCGCCGGCTCCACCGCCGGCGCGGCTGTCGTCGGCGCCACGTCGGCCGCGGTCGGCGCGGCGGCGGCGATCTGCTCCGGTCCAGCGGGCGCGCTCGGCGATGGCGCCGGCGCGGTGCCGGCCGTCGTCGAGGCCGCAGGCGGCTCGCTGGCCGCCGGCTTGTCGACCGTGTCCGGAGCCTTGGCTGGCGCTGCCGGCGCCGGCCGTGCGACGGCAATTGGCGCCGCCGGCGGCGGTGCGGCGGGCGCCGATGAAACGGCCGGCGACGCTGCCGGCGCGACAGGCGTGGGTGCCGGCGGCGAGACCATCGCTGCGCCCGCCGACGCCGAGGCGCCGGGAGGCACCGCGGCAATCGGCGCCGGCTTGGCCGGCGACGCTGCGACCGGCATCGGTGCCGCCGGTGTTGGCGGCGGCACGGGTGGACGCGGCGG
>DATJNS010000122.1:0-6216 GCA_035507915.1 Candidatus Sulfotelmatobacter sp. | reverse complement strand
ACGTAGTCGTTGGGGCCTTCGGGCTTGCACGGAAAGATGCCGCCGGGCGTGTTGTTGGTGAACGGCCCGCGCGGCGCTGCGGTGCCGTTGCGCGCGTGGGTCACGAACATGCCGCGGGTATAGTGCATCACCGAGTCCTGCATCGCGACCTGCAGGCGCCGGCCCTTGCCGGTGCGTTGGCGCTCGTACAGAGCGCTCACGATGCTGAACGCCATCAGCATGCCGGTGCCGGTGTCGCCGATCGTGCAGGCGGGCTTGATCGGCCTGCCGTCGCGCTCGCCGGTGACGCTCATCGAGCCGCCCGCGGCCTGCGCGATCGGGTCGAACGCCAGGCCCGTCTCGTATGGGCTGCCCTCGCCGAAGCCCTTGACCTGGGCATAGATGATCTTCGGATTGAGCGCGCTCACGACGTCGTAGCCGAGCCCGATGCGCTCGACTGCGCCGGGCGCGAAGTTCTCGGCGAACACGTCGGCCTGCTTCACCATGTCCTTGACCAGCGCCAGGCCGCGCTCGGACTTCAGGTTGACGGTGAGCGACCGCTTGTTGGCGTTGTACATCATGAAGTAGTAGGCGTCGTTGCCGAAGGCGATGCGGCCGGCCTCGCCGCCCTTGGGGTTCTCCACCTTGGCGATGTCGGCGCCCATCCAGGCGAGCGCCTCGGTGCACGACGTGCCGGCCTCGAACTGCGTCAGGTCGAGAACGCGAATGCCGGCCAGGCAGCCGGGGGATGCGGGGGTCACGGTCATGGCACACTCCTTGGCGTCGACAAGCCGCCGCCAGGCAGGATGCTAGCGACAATACCCCCGGGCTGTCAGCCGCCGATGACCCCGCGGCTCAGCGCGCGCGCACGCGCTCGAGGCCGGCCCAGTCGAACGCGATGCCGTGGCCGGGCCGGTCGGGGGCGACCGCGACGCCGTTCTCGATGCGGAGCGGCTCGGCGATGAAGCGCTCGAGGCCGAAGCCGTGCGCCTCGAGGTAGGCGGCGTTGGGTGCGGCCGCCAGCAGATGCACCGTCACGTCGTGCGCGCCGTGCGAGGTCAGCGGCAGGTTGAAGGCCTCGGCGAGGTGGGCGACCTTCATGAACGTCGTGACGCCGCCGCAGTTGGTGACGTCGGGCTCCGGGAAGCTGACGCCGCCGGCCGCGATCATCTGCTTGAACTCGTAGAGCGTGTGCAGGTTCTCGCCGGTCGCGATCGGCTGGCCGCCGTCGCGCATGATGCGGGCGTGGCCGGCGACGTCGTCCGGGATGGTCGGCTCCTCGATCCACACGAGCTGGAATTCGGCGAGCGCGCGGCAGGCGCGGATCGCCTCGTCGACGCCCCAGCGCATGTTGGCGTCGACCATCAGGGGGAAGTCGGCGCCGAGATGGGCGCGCATCGCGCGCACGCGCTCGACGTCCTCGCTGAGCCGCGCCCGGCCGACCTTCATCTTGATGGCGCGGAACCCCTTGGCGAGGTTGTCGTCGGTCTGGCGCAACAGCTTGTCGAGCGGGAACTGCAGGTCGATGCCGCCGGCATAGACGCGCACGCGCGGGTCGTGGCCGCCCAGCGCGCGCCACAGCGGCTGGCCGAGCCGGCGCGTGCGCAGGTCCCACAGCGCCATGTCGACCGCGGAGATCGCCAGGCAGCTCGGGCCGCCGCGTCCGCCGAAATGCAGACCCCACCACATGCGCTGCCACAGCCACTCGATGCGCTCGGCATCCTGGCCGACCAGCAGCGGCTCGAGGTCGCGGGCGATCAGCGCGTGCACCGCGCCGCCGCCGGCACCGACCGTGTAGCTGTAACCGACGCCCTCGGCGCCGTCGTGGTCGGTGAGCCGGACCGTGACGAGCTCGAAATGGGCGATGTCGCCGTGCGTGCTGTCGGACAGCACCTCGGGCAGCGGCACCAGATAGTGGTCGGTCCGCAGGGCGGCGATCGGCACGGGCTTGCCTCCATCGGGCGAGAGCGCCAACGAGGCTAAACACAAAGGGCATAAAGGTCACGACCGCGCCGATGCGGCGGCTGCCGCTTTGTGTCCTTCGTGCGCTTCGTGTTTCAATTTCCCGCCAGGTCCAACGGCCGGACAACGGGAGGATTTCATGCGGCTGAAATCGAAGATCGCGATCGTGACCGGCGGCGCCCACGGCATGGGCGCGGTCGAGGCCAAGCTGTTCGGCGAGCACGGCGCCACGGTCGTGGTCGCCGACGTGCTCGAGCGCGCCGGCGAGGCGGTCGCGGCCGAGATCCGCGCCGGCGGCGGCCAGGCGCGCTTCGCCCGCCTCGACGTGACCGACGACGCCGATTGGACGCGCGTGATCGCCGACACGGTCGCCGCCTACGGCCGGCTCGACATCCTGGTCAACAACGCCGGCATCTCGGGCAGCTCGGTGGGCGACCCCGACGGCGAGGCCGGTTGGCAGCGCCTGCTCGCGGTCAACGCGACCAGCGTCTTTCTCGGCACGCGCCGCGCCGCGCGCGAGATGGCGCGCACCGGCGGCGGCGCCATCGTCAACATCTCCTCGATCATGGGCATCGTCGGCGGTCCCGACGGCCATCCGGGCTATCACGCGTCGAAGGCCGCGGTGCGCAACTACACCAAGAGCGCGGCGGTGCGCTACGGACCCGACAACGTGCGGGTCAACTCGGTGCATCCCGGTTATCTGCCGCCGATGCTCAACGCCACCAACGCCAACATGCGCGCCGACAAGGCCCCGCAGACGCCGCTGCGCCGCACCGGCACGCCGATCGAGGTCGCCTACGGCGTGCTGTTCCTTGCGTCGGACGAGGCGTCGTTCGTCACCGGCGCCGAACTCGCGATCGACGGCGGCTGGCTCGCCCAGTGATCGCGCAAAGTCGGCATTTCGCACAAAGCTTGCGATGCCCGTCATTCGACATAGGCAGGGTGCTCTTGCGTGGCCGGCGGTTCTCCGTCATGTCTTTTATGTCCCTTTGATGCCCTTTGCTGGCTGTGAGCAGAGCCGTGCCGACTGGTCGCCCGCGTGTCGCCATCGTCGACGATGAGGAGTTCGTCGCCCTCGGTCTCAAGGACGTGCTCGAGGCGCAGGGCTATGCGGTATCCGCCATTGCGCACACCTACGAGGACGCGGTCGCCCTGGTCGAGCGCCGCGGCGCCTGCGAAATCGTCTTCGTCGACCTCGGCCTGGGCGGCCAGCCGTTGGGCATCGAGGTCGCCCGGCGCGCCGTGCGCAACGGGCTCGCGGTCGTCGTGATGACGGGCGGCGCGAGCCTGCCGGCCGACCTGGCGGGGGCAGCGCTGCTCCTCAAGCCGTTCTCGGACGAGTCGGTGCAGGCCCTGCTCCACACGCTCGGCCGGCGGGACGGTCCGCGGCCGGCGGCCTGAGCGCGACCCGCCGGTGCCGTGACCGCGCGATCCACCGCCGCGCCGTTCCGGACCGGCCTCGTCTTCATCGTGGCGCCCGCGATCGTGCTGGTGCTGCTGTCGGCCCTGCAGCTGGTCGAGACGGAACCGGTGCTCGAGCGCAACCGCGCGAGCGTCACCCACACGCTCGACGTCATGGCGACGGCGCAAGCGTTGGCGCGCGCGGTGCGGGACGCCGAGCGCGGCCAGCGCGGCTACCTGATCACCGGCGACCCCGCCTACCTCGCGCCGTACCGTGCCGGCTTGGCCGCGGCGCCCGGCCGGCTGGCGACGCTCAAGCAGCTCACCGCGGACAATGCCGAGCAGCAGCGCCTCATCTCGGCGCTGGAGCAGCGCATCGACGTCAAGTTCGCCGAGCTCAAGCAGACGATCGACGCGCGCGACCGCGACGGCTTCGAGGCGGCGCGTCGGATCGTCCAGACCGACATCGGCGCCGCCGCCATGCGCGGCATCGATGCGGTGCTCGACGCCTTCATCGCATCGGAGAACGCCGAGCTGACCCAGCAACAGGCGGCGACCGCGCGCGACGAGGCGCGCGTCAATCTCATGACGTGGCTCAGCGGCGGCGTGGCGTTGGTGGCGATCGGCTTCGGCGCCGCGTTCGTCGTGCGCGCGTTCCGCAATCTGCGCGACGCCGAGGCGGCGCGGCGCAGCTCGGAGGAGGAGCTGCGCCGGCTGATCGACGGCGCGACCGACTATTCGATCTTCATGCTCGACCCGACCGGCCATATCCGCACCTGGAATGCCGGCGCGGCGCGCATCAAGGGCTATCGGGCCGACGAGGCGATCGGCCGGCACCTGTCGCTGTTCTACACCGAGGAGGATCGCCTGGCCGGCGCGCCGCAGCACGCGCTCGAGACCGCGGCGCGCGAGGGACGCTACGAGGCCGAGGCGTGGCGGGTGCGCAAGGACGGCGACCGCTTCTGGGCCAACGTCGTGCTCGACGCGATCCACGACGACACCGGAAAGCTGGTCGGTTTCGCCAAGGTCACGCGCGACATGACCGAGCGCCGCGAAGCCCAGCACACCCTCGAGGAGACCCGCGAGCGCCTCGCGCAATCCCAGAAGATGGAGGCGGTGGGTCAGCTGACCGGCGGCATCGCGCACGATTTCAACAACATGCTGCACGTCATGCTGGGCAGCCTGGGACTGCTCGAGCGCCGCCTGCCGGCGCACGATCCGGGGCTGCTGCGCCAGGTCCAGATCGCGCGTCAGGGCGCCGAGCGCGCCGCCACCCTGACGCGCCAGCTGCTGGCGTTCTCGCGCCGCCAGCCGCTCCAGCCGCGGCCGCTCGACCCCAATCGCCTGGTCTCCGGCATGTCGGAGCTGCTGCGCCGCACGCTCGGCGAAACCATCGCGATCGAGACCGTGCTGGCGGGCGGCATGTGGCCCATGTCGGCGGACGCCAATCAGCTCGAGAGCGCCATCCTCAATCTGACGCTCAACGCGCGCGACGCGATGCCGAACGGCGGTCGCCTCACGATCGAGACCGCCAACAGCCATCTCGACGAGGCCTATGCCCGCGAGCATGCCGAGGTGGTGCCAGGGCAGTATGCGATGATCGCGGTGAGCGACACCGGCGTCGGCATGTCGCGCGAGATCGCGGAGAAGGCATTCGAGCCGTTCTTCACCACCAAGGGCGCCGGTCAAGGGACCGGCCTCGGCCTGTCGCAGGTGTTCGGCTTCGTCAAGCAGTCGGGCGGCCACCTGAAGATCTACAGCGAGCCGGGCTCGGGCACGACCGTGAAGCTCTACTTTCCGCGCCACGTCGGCGCCGCCGTGGCGGAGGAGGCGCCCGCGCCGGCCGCCACGCCGCGTGCGACGCAGTCGGAGACCATTCTGGTCGTCGAGGACGACGACGCGGTGCGCGCCTACGTCGTCGACATGCTGCGCGATCTCGGCTATCGCGTGCTCATGGCGCCCGACGCGGCCGAGGCGCTCCGCCAGCTCGACGCGGCGCCGGCCGTTGACCTCCTGTTCAGCGACGTCGGGCTGCCCGGCGGGATGAACGGCCGTCAGCTCGCCGACGAGGCGCTGCGCCGGCGCCCCGGCCTCAAGGTGCTGTTCACGACGGCGTACGCGCGCAACGCCATCGTCCACCAGGGTCGGCTCGACCCCGGCGTCGAGCTGATCCTCAAGCCGTTCACCTACGACGCGCTGGCCACCAAGCTCCGCCGTGTGCTCGCCGGCGTCGCCGATCCCGCGGCCTGACGCGGATCGTCAGACCGGCCAGCCGACCCAGTCGCACACTGCGCGGCCCATGACGAGCTCGAGGTCGCGCCCGGTGAGCCACGGCAGCTCCTCGGTGAACAAGGTGATGCACTGGCGCCACGAGCACGGCATGCGGGTGATGTCGGTGCCCCAGAACATGCGCCGCGGCCCGAACGCGTCGTAGACCTGCCGCAGCTTGTCGTGGAGGCTGCGGAACGGATAGCCGTCCTCGGCGTAGCCCGCTTGGCCGGTCGCCTTGACGGCGACGTTCGGATGTTTGGCGAGCGTCAGGAGCTCGGGCAGCGTGCGGTAGGAGTCGGCGCCCTTGGTGCCGCGCTGCACCGCCATGTGGTCGACGATCAGCTTGAGGCCCGGATGGCGTTCGGCGATCCGGCCGACGGTCGGCAGGAAGTGCGATGCCGCGAGCGCGATCGGAATCCCCGCGCGCTCGGCGGCCGGCCACAGCCAGTCCATCGTGCCGTCGGTCGGCCAGTTCCGGTTGTGCGGCTCGTTGAAGTAGAAGCGCAGACCGAGCATGCCGGGCCGCCGCTTCCAGCCGTCGATCAGCGCGCGGCTTTCCGGCCGGTCGAGCGCGAACCAGCCCATGATGGCGAAGCGATCGGG
>DATJNS010000121.1:0-49926 GCA_035507915.1 Candidatus Sulfotelmatobacter sp. | reverse complement strand
CACCGGCCGAGCCCGCGCCACCCGCGCGGCCGGCGCGCCCCGAGCGCGCGGCGCGTCCCGCCGGCGGCCTTGCCGGTCTGCGGCGCGGCGGCGCGCCGGCGCCGCCCACGGAGCCGGTGGCGCCCGCCGACGCGTCGCCGCCAACCCCGACCACGCCGCCCGAGCCACCGCCCGGACCGTCGGCCGCCAACCTGACGGCGGCGGTCGCGGCCGACGTGGCACCGAGCGCGCCAACCGACGCGCCCGCCGCGCCGTCGCCCGACCTCGCAGCGCCCGGGCAGCGGCCGGCAACCGGCGGGCTGGCGGCGTTGCGCACGCGACCGGCGCCGGCACCCGAGCCGGCGCCGGTACCCGCACCGGCGGCCGAGCCGGCACGCGCGGCGCCGGCTCCAAGCGCCCCGTCTGTTGCCGCGCCGCCCGCCGCGCCCCCGTCGCAACCGATCGCCGCCGGCGGACTGGCGGCGCTTCGGCAGCCGCGGCCGGAACGTCCCACGCCTACGCCGGGGGCGGCGGGCGGCCTGGCAGGCCTGCGCGCGGCTATGCCGGCACGCGAGCCGGCGGCCGCGAGCAGCGCCGCCCCGGATCAGGCCCGCGACGCGACCCAAGGCTACGATGCGGCGCCACGCGCGGCGATCCGCGCGCCCGAGCCGCGCCCGAGCCCCGCCTCCGAGGCACGCGCCGTACCCGAGCGTCCGGCGCGCCCGAGCACGCCGGCGGCGCCAGCGGTCGAGCCGGTCGCGTCCCCGCCGGCGGCGCGCGATACCGCGCCGCGCGAGCTGTCGGCGCGGGCCGAGCTCGCGCGGGCCGAGCTCGCGCGCGAGCTGCTGCCGCGCGGCGGCCCCGTGCCCGGCGACGGCACGCGCCGCTGGGTGGCGCGCGGCGAGGCGCTGCGCCGGCAGCTGCTCGCGGAGTCGGCGCGTGAGCCCAAGCCGCTGCCGCGCAATCCGCGCGTGCAGCAGGCGGCGACCGACGGGATCTCGATCGACGAGCTCGACCGCGCGGTCGGCCGCATGCTGCGCCGGTTCCTGTGGATCGTCTCGGTGCTGGCGATCGGCGGAGCCGCGTGGCTCGGTCTGCAGATCGTGGTCGGGCGCTGACGCGCGTGGCTGCCCGATCCGCGCGACGGGCGGCGGGCGGCGATCTTCACACCACGATCATTGACATGGCGGGCATCCCGCCCGCACCTGTGGAGCGCATGGCGAACCTGAGCCAACTGATCCAGGCGGCGATCACGGCGTGGCGCGACGGGCGTCCGGTCGCGGCACTGCGCGCCGCGCCCGCGGCGGTCATCGAGTTCGACGAGTTCGAGGTGCTGGTGACGCCGCAGGCCGGCGCGCCGGGCCGGCCGTTCGCGGTGACCGCGGCGGTGCTCAACGGCGACGGCGAGACGCTGGCCGAGGCGCGCGTCGAGATGACCGACGGCTGAGCCGGGGCGACGACGCCGTCAGCGCGCGGCGTCGGGGATCGACGGGCTCGCCCATTCGGCGAGCTTGGCGCGGCCCTGGGGACTCATCTGCCGGGCGGCCTCGAGAATCACGTCGTGGATCACGCGTTTGGCCGCGTCGTGATTGAAGCGCGCCGCCGCCATCGAGGCGGCGACCGGCGCGGGATCGAACGGCTGGGCGCGGAAGCCGTCGCGCTCCCGGTTCTGCGCCTGGCGGATCGCTGCGTTGTACTCGGCGAGCTCGGCCTCGTGTGCGCGAAACACCGCCTCGAGCCGTTCGGCGTCGGCGCGCGGCAGGGTCTCGGCGATCTCCTCGATGCGCAGCGGGTTGCGCAGCGCGCGCGGCTCGACGCCGTGACCGCGCAGCTGGTAGGCGCCGACCACGCCGATCAGGAACAGGTTGAGGGCGAGCGATCCGACCAGGAACCAACGCAGCGGTTTCTTGATCACAGCTGCAGCCAATCGCTCGGACCGGGCTCGAACACCAGCGCGCTGACGTCGGTTCCGCCATGGGGCGAGCGCGCGAGGTCGAGGCTGATGAAGCCGACCAGGAAACCGGCGAGCACCACGGCGACCATGGCGAGCACGCGCGGCAGCGCGCGCAGCTCCCACCACAGCTCGGCAAGCGCCGCGCGCCAGTCCGTGGCGGGCGGCGGCAACGAGCGCAGGCGGGCGGCGACGCGCGCCGGCGACACCGGCTCGGGCGCGTAGCGATCGAGCATGGCGTCGAGCTCGGCGGTCTCGTCGCGCGCCTGGCGCGCCTGCGCATCGGCGGCGATCAGCGCCCGCGCGGCCCGGCGCTCGGCGGCCGGCCAGCGCGCGAGATCGGCGCCATAGGCATCGAGCAGATGCTTGAAGCGCTTCAGGGTCATGACGGTCCCGGCTCGCTTTCGAGGCGGGCGCGCAGATTGCGTCGCGCCCGCACCAGCAACGCCTCGAGGCTCGACACCGAGACGCCGAGCACGGTGGCGGCCTCCTGATTGCTCAAGCCCTGATAGTACGACAACACCAGCGCGGCGCGCTGGCGGTCCGGCAGCGCGCGCACCGCGACGGCGATCCGGCGCTGGGTCTCCTGACGCTCGAGCTGGGCCAGCGCGTCGGGCGCGGGATCGCTCGGATCGCCCGCGGCGGCGAGCGGCGCGAACGGTTTGCGGCGGCCGCGGTCGAGGCACAGATTGACGACGATGCGATAGAGCCAGGTGCGGAACGCGGCGCCCTCGGGACGCCAGCGCGGCGCGGTCGTCCAGACGCGCAGGAAGGCCTCCTGGGCGATCTCCTCGGCGTCGCTCGCGCTCGCCGTCATGCGCCGCGCGAGATCGAGCGTGCGCTGCAGATGGCGGTGCACCAGAACCTGGAAGGCCGGCGCGTCGCCCGCGCCGACCCGGACCATCAGGACCTCGTCGGCACCGGCCTCGTCGTGCCGCTCGGCCGGACGCCACAGGCCGGCGCGCGGCCGCCGATAGCCCCAAACCGTCACCCGCGCCACCCCATGCCCCAACGCGCCATCGTCCGATTATGCCGGAGCGCCGGGTCGCTGACCACCCGGGGCGGCGCGGCGCCGGTCGACCTGCGCCGCGCGCGCTATGCCGCGGCGCCGGCCATGGCGCCGTCGACGGGCTTGAGCGGCAGGGTGACGATGACGACCGTGCCGACCCCCGGCGTCGACTCGACGCGGATCGTGCCGTCGTGCTTCTGCACGACGATGTTGTGGCAGATCGCCAGACCTTGCCCGGTGCCCTTGCCGGGCTCCTTGGTCGTGAAGAAGGGATCGAAGATGCGGCCGAGCAGCTCCTTGGGAATGCCGGTGCCGGTATCGGACAGCCGGATCTCGACGGATTTGTCGCGCTGCGCGGTCGCGATGACGATCTTGCCGATGCCCGCGCCCTTGGCTTCGATGGCATGCGCGGCGTTGACGATCAGGTTCAGCAGCACCTGATTGATCTCGCCGGCGCGGCACGATATCGCCGGCAGCTTCGGGTCGAGATCGGTCTCGACCTCCGCGACGTACTTCCACTGGTTGCGGCTGACCGTGACCGTCGTCTGAACGGCGCGGTTGAGGTCGAGGAGCGCCGCCTCCTTGGTGTCGGGGTGCGAGAACTCCTTGACCGCCAGCACGATCTGCCGGATTCGCTCGACGCCGTCCAGCGATTGGGCGATCGCGCTCGGAATCTCGCCGCGCAGGAACGCGAGATCGGCCGCCGCCTCACGGTCGGCCAGCGCGGCGGCGAGGCCGGCGAGACCCGCCTGTCCGGCCGCCGCCTCGCGCAGCGCCGCGGCGGCATCGAGCACCGTGTCGAGGCTCCCGAAGCTGGCCTCGAGAAAGCGCAGGTTGTCGCCGACATATTGCGTCGGCGTGTTGATCTCGTGCGCGATGCCGCCCGCGAGCGTGCCGAGCGCTTCGAGCTTCTGGGCCTGGCGGAGCTGCAGCTCGGCGTCGCGCTGCGCGGTGACGTCGGCGCCCATGCCGCGATAGCCGAGGAACGCGCCGTTGCCATCGAACACCGGCTTGCCGCTGACCTTGACGGCGCGCAGGCGGCCGTCCGCGGCGGTCGTCTCGACGACCAGATCGCGGAACGGCGCGTGGTCGCGGCGCATGGCCTCGATCTGCTGCGCCAACGTCGGATTGTGACCGCTCGCCCCCATGGCGCCCATGCGCTTGCCGACGATCTGCGCCGGATCGAACCCGAGATCGGCAATGCGGGCGGACACGTAGGTGTAGCGCAGCTCGGCGTCGGTCTCCCAGATCCAGTCGGTGGTCACGTCGGCGACGTCGCGGAAGCGTGCTTCGCTGGCGCGCTGCCGCGCCTCGCTCGCGCGCAGCTGCCGCGTCGCGGTTCCCAAAGCGACGCCGACCTCGTCGATCTCGCGGATCGGCGAGCGGAAATCGGGCGGCGTCTCGCCGGAGCCGAGGGCCGCGGCGGCCTGCGACAGCCCCGCCATCGACCGCGCCAACGAGCGGCCGGCGAACAGAGCCGCGCCGATGGCGAGCGTCAGCACCAGGACGCCGATCGTCATGATGCGCTCGCGGGTGCTGCGCATCGGCGCATCGAGCGCGGCGGTCGGGATGCCGACCTGAACCGACCAGCCCGACAGCGACGAATGCGTGAAGGCGGCATAGACCGCCGTGCCTTCCTTGGTCGTCGTGATGAACTCGCCCTCCGCGGACCGCGCGGCGCGATCGACCAGCTCCCGGACCATCGGTTTGCCGATGAACTGGTCGACCGCGCGGTTGCGCGCCAGGATGATGCCCTTGCGGTCGGCGACCGAGACGATCCAGCTCGCCGGCAGGTTCTGCGCCACCAGGATGTCGCTGATCGCGCGGGCGGCCAGGCCCATGTGCAGCGCGTAGAGCATCTTGCCCGCGCGCACGACGGGGACGATCGCGGAGACGGAATACTCGTGCGAGATCGGGCCGAGGAACAAGTCGGTGATCTGGGAACGGCCGGTCTCGAAGGCCGTGCGGTCGAACGTCAGCACGCCCGACATGGCGACCGGTGCGCCAAAGGGTTGATTGCTGTTGAGCACCATCGCGCCGTCGGGACGGATGAGGGTGATGAGGCTGCCGTGGCGCTTGGCGAGAAGCTGGCTGCGGGCATGGAACTCGGCCAACTCGCCGCGATCGAGCGCCGGGTCGAGCGCCAGCGCCTCGAGCGCGCGGACGGCGCCGGTCAGCTGCTCGTCGATCGCGGCCGAGAGCGCGCGCGCCGTCCCGAGGATCTGCTGGTTGCTGACATCCTGGAGCGCGCGGTTGAGCTCCCAGACCGCGTTGACCGCGAGCCCGAGCAGGGGCAGCGCGCAGCCCAGGACCAAGGCGAACAGGTGGACGCGCAACGACCAGCGTCGCGCGCCCTCCGGAGACGCCGATGGCGGCTCGGCACGCGCCGCCGCGGGAACCGGCGACAACGGAATGGTTCGGCTGACATCGCTCACGGTGCGGCTCCGCCGGGGCATGGGATTACCCCGGCCGAGCATCGGCGGACGCGCCGGCCGAGGCATGCCAAGATTTGTTCGGCTTTGTAAGGCGGTGTGACGCCGGCCTCAGGCGCGGTAGCGCACCAGCAGCAGGTTGACGGCATTGAGCGCGCCGCAGCACGCCCGGATGTCGGCGTCGAGATCGGGCGAGCGCACCAGGCCCCCGAGCGCGGCGCGCAGCTCGCCGAGCGACGTGCGATCGTCGAGGCGCGCCGCGATCGCGCCGCTGATCAGCGGCACCGGCAGGCGCAGCTGCAGCGCGCCATCGCCGGCGACCAGCACGCCGCGCGTGCCGAGCGCCTTTGCCAGCGACGGCCCGTCGACGCCGCGCAGCATCGGCACCGCGTCGTCGCGATCGAGCGCCGCCGGCATCGCCGGATTGTCGCGCCGCACGACGTAGAAGACGTGACGCGCCATCGCGCCGGTGAGCTTCTCGGCGACGGCGGCGCGGGCCAGCGCGTCGAGCCCGGCGATGGCGCGGCGCGCGCCCGGGTCGCGCACGAAGGTCAGCGCGTCGTAGCGCGCCGGCTCGATGAAGGTGACCAGGCGCAGCGCCGCGCCGTCGACCAGCGCGCCGATCTCCTCGACCGAGAAGGCGCGGTCGCGCGCATGCAGCAGCAGGTCGAACAGTCCGGCGTCGCCGCCCTCGACGTGATCGCTGAGGTTCGGGTTGCGCGCGAGCCAGTTGGTCGGCGGCAGATCGGCGAGCAGCTTCCGGGCACGCTGCACGCGCTCACGCGGCGCGCCCTCGCCGGCGACCACGCGCAGGATCTCCTGCATCTCGTAGACGCCGGTGCGGCCGAGCCGGCCATACACCATCGCGCCGAGCCCGCCGTCGGGCGCCAACGCGCCGGCCAGGGCAGCGAGACCGCCCGCCGGATCGTCGAGATGGTGCAGCACGCCGCAGCAGTCGACGTAATCGAAGACCCCGAGACCGAGTGCGGCGAGATCGAGCAGCGACCCGGTGACGAAACGCAGCGACGTGAGGCCGCGACGCGCCGCGCGCGCTTCGGCGATCTGGCGCGCCGCGACCGACTGGTCGAGATGCACGAGCTCGGCCGGGCAGCCGCGATCGGCGAGCTGCTGCGCCAGCATGATGGCGCCGTCGCCGGTGCCGCCGCCGGCGAACAGCGCGCGGAACGGCTTCGACCAGTCACGCCGGCCGCCGAACACGTAATGATCGATCTCGAGCAGGTGGCTCGGGCTGCCGATGATCAGCCGCCGCGCCTCGTCACGCGGATCGCGCGCCGGATAGGGCAACGCCTCGTATTGCTCGCGGACCTCGCGGTCGCTCATCGCGCCACGATGGGCCGACGGGTCACCCGGCGCAAGCCGCCGGCCGTGCTCGCCGGGCCCCGTCATCACGGGCGAGCCGGTCGCTCGACGCCGTCGATCTCGGCACTCGGGGCGCCGCCCCGGGCTGCGCCGCGCGCCCTAGTTGCAGGGCACGCCGAGCGAGATCCAGGTGCCGTGCTCGGAACACTCGCGACGCCGGCCGTCGATGCAGGCGCGGGTGCCGGGCGCCGCGGTCTGGTTGGCGTTGATCGTGCAGGACTTCGCGTCGGTCGGGAACACGGGCGCCATGCACGGCCACTGGCGATCGCTGATCCAGGCGCCGTTGGGCTGGCAGGTGTTCGTGAAGCCGTTGAGGCAGAGCGTCTGCCCGGGCTGAAACGCCTGGTTGCCCTCGCGGCAGGCGGTATCGGCGGCGCCGGCGGGCCGAGGCAGCGCGGCGAGCGCGAGCAACACGAGACCGATCAGCCAGGCGCTGACGCTTCGGTGCGGCCGTCCTGTTCGTTGCATCGGTCCCCCCTGCCCCACCAACGGGGCTCATCGTCGCGCGGGCCGCGCGACGCCTTGCGCCGGATCATTGCGCCCGGCGCACCCCTGTTGTCGAGGCGGGCGGCCGGCGCGTCAATAGCGCGCGAACAGATTGAGGAGGCGACCGAGCGCGCCGGCGAAGCGCACGCCGCCTTCGACCACGATCAGGCACAGGCAGTCGCCGTCGGGATCGGCGACCGGCCGGTGGACCGTCTCGGCATCGGACAGCGCGAGGTCGCCGCGCGCGTAATGGCCGTGCTCGTCGCTGAAGCCGCCGCCGAGCACGAGCACCGACTCGCTGCCGCCGTGGCCGTGGCGCGGGATCGCGGCACCCGGCCCGATGCGCAGCAGCCGCGTCCGGAAGCCGTTCGCGGCGGGCGCCAGCTCGTGCGTGTCGAGACCGCGCGCCACCTTGCGCCAGGCGATGTCCTTCAGGTTGACGCCGAGATGGCTGCGCAGCGGCTCGGGCACCAGCCGGCACGTCTCGGCATCGAAGCGCGGCGGCGGGCCCGCGGCCCCGCCATCCGACGCCGCCGCATGGGCCAGCAGCGCCGCGGCGTCGCGCGCGCTCGCCTCGGCCGGCAGATCCTCGACCGGCAAGGTCTCGAGCAGTGCGCCGCCGACCGCCTCGAGCAGGCGGACGTGGCGCCGGCACTCGGGGCACAACGCCAAGTGCGTGGCCACGACCAATCCGGTCGGCTCGCGCAGATCGCCGGCGGCGTAGTCGAGCAGCAGCGCCTCGGACGGATGGTGGGCGGGCATCACGCTTCCTCCAACGCGCTGCGCAGCCGGCCGAGCGCGAGCCGGATGCGCGACTTGACGGTGCCGAGCGGCAAGCGCGTCGTCGCGGCGATCGCGCGGTGCGATTTGTCCTCGAAGAACGCCATGACGAGGAGCTCGCGCTGCTCGGCCGGCAAGGTCGCGATGGCGCGCCGGAGCCGCCCGCCGGCCTCGGCCGCCTCGACGGCCCGATCGGCGCCCGCCGGCGGATCGGGCGTCAACGCGGGATCGTCGGGATCGAGCTCGGGTCGACGCTCGCGGCGCACGCGGTCGATGCGCTTGTTGCGCGCGATCGTGAAGATCCAGGTGCCGACGCCGGCGAGCGTCGGATCGAACGCGTCGGCGCGGCGCCATACGGTGAGCATGACCTCCTGCGCCAACTCATCGGCGCTCGCGTCGTCGGCGCCGAGCCGCATCAGATAGGCTTTCACCCGCGGCGTGAAATGGCCGAACAGCGCGGCGAAGGCGTCGCGGTCGCGGTCGCGCGCGACGCGGGCGATCAGGTCGACGAACTGCCGTTCCCGGTCCGTTCGGAGCGACTCGGCGTCCGCCAGCATGGCGCTTTGTATCGCCGCCCCGGCACCCCGAACAAGCGGGCGGCGGGTCGTCCCGGACCGGGCCGCCGAGGACCCGGACGGGGGCAGGACGAGCGGCAGAGCGGTGCCGAGGCCGAGGCTGAGCGCGTGTGCCATGGATCCTGATACGCGGCCGCGCGGCGAACGGATGACCCCGGGCCGACGGCGCCCGCGGTTTGATTCGGCCCGACCGCGCCTATATGGTGCGGCAACTCGAACCGCCGGCCGCCGCCGCCCAACCGTTCACGCCCATGTCCGAGTCCCCGTCGACCGAAGTCCCGTCGACCGAAACCCCGTCGACCCAGCCCGCTGCCGAGTCGTCCGGCGCGGCCGTCGGCGCGCGCAAGGATCTGGTCGGCTTGAGCCGCGCCGAGCTGGGCGCCGAGCTCGGCGCGCTCGACGAGGCGCCCTTCCGCGCCCACCAGCTGTGGCACTGGATCTATCACCGCGGCGCGACCGACTTCGAGCGCATGACGACCTTGGCCAAGTCGCTGCGCGCCAAGCTGGCCGACCACTACGTGATCGGCCGTCCGGCGGTCCGGCGCGACCTGACGTCGGTCGACGCGACGCGCAAATGGCTGCTCGGGCTGGCCGACGGGCACGAGATCGAGACCGTGCACATTCCCGAGGAGGACCGCGGCACCCTCTGCGTGTCGAGCCAGGTCGGCTGCACCTTGACGTGCCGGTTCTGCCACACCGGCACCCAGACCCTGGTGCGCAACCTCACCGCGGGCGAGATCGTCGGCCAGGTCATGCTGGCGCGCGACAAGCTCGGCGAGTGGCCGTCGCCCAACGAGGAACGCCTGCTCTCCAACATCGTGCTGATGGGCATGGGCGAGCCGCTCTACAATTTCGACGCGGTCGCCCAGGCGATGCAGATCGTGATGGATCACGAGGGCATCTCGATCTCGCGCCGGCGCATCACGCTCTCGACCGCCGGCGTGGTGCCGATGATCGAGCGCTGCGGCGCCGAGATCGGCGTCAATTTGGCGATCTCGCTGCACGCGGTGCGCGACGAGCTGCGCGACGTCCTGGTGCCGCTCAACAAGAAATATCCGCTGGCCGAGCTGTTGGCCGCGTGCCGCGCCTATCCGGGGCTCAACAACGCCCGCCGCATCACCTTCGAGTACGTGATGCTGAAGGACGTCAACGACTCCGCCGCCGACGCGCGCGAGCTGGTCCGCCTGCTCCAGGGCATCCCGGCGAAGGTCAACCTGATCCCGTTCAATGCCTGGCCGGGCGCGCCCTACGAGTGCTCGACCGACGAGGCGATCCAGCGCTTCGGCGACATCGTCAACGCGGCCGGCTACGCCTCGCCGGTGCGCACGCCGCGCGGCCGCGACATCCTCGCCGCCTGCGGCCAGCTGAAATCGGCGAGCCAGCGCGCGCGGCGCAGCGCGGCGCCGGCCGAGCCGGCGCCGTCGGCCTGACCCCGTGCACGTCATCGGCTCCTTCGCCTTCGGCATCATCGTCCTCGTCCCGCTGTGGCGGATCTGCGAGCGCGCCGGGCTGACCCCGGCGATCGCGCTCCTGGTCCTGATCCCCTATGTCGGGATCGTGCTGGTCGCCCTGATCCTGGCGTT
Organism: Candidatus Sulfotelmatobacter sp.; assembly: GCA_035507915.1. Classification (GTDB taxonomy): domain Bacteria; phylum Pseudomonadota; class Alphaproteobacteria; order Elsterales; family Elsteraceae; genus JACQAI01. The sequence continues at coordinate 39,751 of DATJNS010000121.1, read as the reverse complement.
CTCGGCGTGGCGCAACGCGCACGCGACCGACGGTTACGGCCCGCCCTACCAGGCCGACCTGTTCGACGGCGATCGGCGATGACCGGCCCCGTCATCGTCCCGCTCTGGGCGTTCCTGTTCCTGCCCTGGCTGCTGTTCGGCGCGGCCTTCACGGCGCTCACGCTCTTGTGGCTGGTCCTGATCGTGCCGGCCTTCCTGGTCTGGCTCTGGATCCTCGCGCGCATCTGCCGCAAGGCGGGCTACTCGGGCTGGTGGTCGCTCACCACCCTGGTCCCGCCGTTGTTCGCGATCCTGATCTGGGCGCTGGCGTTCGCCGACTGGCCGCTCGGGCCGCCGCGCATCCAGATCATTCCGCCGCGGCGCTAGGCCCGGCGCGATTCCGCAGGGCGACGAAGCAATGACGGCGTAGAGTGGGAACGAACGAGCACGGATCAGTGCGGGTAGCGGACGATGGCGGACAAGAGCATCAAGAAGATCGTGCTGGCCTATTCGGGCGGACTGGACACCTCGGTGATCCTGCGCTGGCTGCAGGAGACCTACGCGTGCGAGGTCGTCACCTTCACGGCCGACATCGGCCAGGGCGAGGAGCTCGCGCCGGCGCGCCAGAAGGCCGAGCAGATGGGCGTGAAGCAGATCTACATCGACGATCTGCGCGAGGAGTTCGTGCGCGACTTCGTGTTCCCGATGTTCCGCGCCAACGCGCTCTACGAGGGCACCTACCTGCTCGGCACCTCGATCGCCCGCCCGCTGATCGCCAAGCGCCAGATCGAGATCGCGCGCGAGACCGGCGCCGACGCGGTCGCCCACGGCGCCACCGGCAAGGGCAACGACCAGGTGCGCTTCGAGCTGGCCTATTACGCGCTGCAGCCCGACATCAAGGTGGTCGCGCCCTGGCGCACCTGGAACCTCGCCTCGCGCACCCAGCTGCTCGACTACGCCGAGAAGCACCAGATCGCGATCGCGCGCGACAAGCGCGGCGAGCCGCCCTACTCGACCGACGCCAACCTCCTGCACATCTCCTACGAGGGCAAGGCGCTCGAGGACCCGTGGGTCGAGCCCGACGAGGACATGTTCACCCGCACGGTGGCGCCCGAGCGCGCGCCCGACCAGCCGCAATATGTCGAGATCGGGTTCGAGAAGGGCGATCCGGTCGCGGTCGACGGCGAGCGGCTGTCGCCCGCGCACCTGCTGGCGCGGCTCAACGAACTCGGCGGCAAGCACGGCGTCGGCCGGCTCGACCTGGTCGAGAACCGCTTCGTCGGCATGAAGTCGCGCGGCGTCTACGAGACGCCGGGCGGCACGCTCCTGTCGATCGCGCGGCGCGGCATCGAGAGCATCACGCTCGATCGCGGCGCGGCGCATCTCAAGGACGAGCTGATGCCGCGCTATGCCGAGCTGGTCTATTTCGGCTTCTGGTTCTCGCCCGAGCGCGAGATGCTGCAGGCGGCGATCGACCAGAGCCAGGCGTTCGTCACCGGCACGGTGCGCTTGAAGCTGTTCAAGGGCGCGGCGCGCGTGGTCGGCCGCAAGTCGCCGCACAGCCTCTATCGCCAGGACTACGTCACCTTCGAGGCCGACCAGGTCTACGACCAGCACGACGCCGAGGGCTTCATCAAGCTCAACGCGCTGCGCCTGCGCCTCGCCAAGCTCGGACGGCAGTAGGCTCCGTCAGGCGAGCGGCAGGCCGCGCCGGCGCCGGCATGCCGCCAGCGTGTTGTGCAGCAGGCAGGCGATCGTCATCGGGCCGACGCCGCCGGGCACCGGCGTGATGGCGCCGGCGATCTCGCGCGCCTCCGCGAACGCGACGTCGCCGACCAGCCGGCTCTTGCCGTCGGGCAGCGCCACGCGGTTGATGCCGACGTCGATCACCGCCGCACCCGGCTTGATCCAGTCGCCGCGCACCAGCTCGGGCTTGCCGACCGCGGCGATCAGAATGTCGGCGCGGCGCGCGACCGCCGGCAGGTCGCGCGTGCGCGAGTGCGCGACCGTCACGGTGCAGTGCTCGGCCAGGAGCAGCGCCGCGATCGGCTTGCCGACCAGCGCCGAGCGCCCGAGCACCACCGCCTCGCGGCCCGCCAGCGCGCCGGCCCCGTCGTCCTTGAGCGCGTCCTTGAGCAGCATCATGCAGCCGAGCGGCGTGCACGGCACCGACGCGTCGAGGCCCGACCACAGGCGGCCGACATTGACGGGGTGCAGCCCGTCGACGTCCTTCAGGGGATCGAGCGCGCCGATCACGCGCGTCGCGTCGATGTGCGCCGGCAGCGGCAACTGCACCAGGATCCCGTCGATCGCGGGATCGCGCCCGAGCGTCTCGACCAGCCCGATCAGCTCGGCTTCCGCGGTCGCCGCGGGCAGGCGATGCTCGATCGACGCCATGCCGGCATCGCGCGTCTGGCTCGCCTTGTTGCGCACGTAGACCTGGCTCGCCGGGTCGTCGCCGACCAGCACGACCGCGAGGCCCGGCGTCACGCCATGCGCGCTCTTGAGCGCGCCGACCTCGGAAGCGATGCGCGCGCGCAGGCCGGCGGCGAACGCCTTGCCGTCGATCAGGCGCGCGCTCACGCGCGTGTCCCGGCGAGCGCGTCGAGCCGCGCCGCGATGCGCGCCGGGTCGCCGACGAGCGCGACGCGTTTCAGGCGCGCCGACGCGCCCGAGACCAGGGTGACGGCGCTGCGCGGCACCTCGAAGCAGGCGGCGATCAGCGCGATCAGCGCGGCGTTGGCCTTGCCGTCGACCGGCGGCTCGGAGACCGCGACCTTGAGGACGCGCCGGCCGTGCGCGTCGATCTCGACCCCGACGATGCGGTCGTCGCGCGCCCGCGGCGTCAGGCGTACGGCGATGGTGGCCGCGACGGGCCGCGCCATGCCCTCACCAGGTCGCCAGCGCCGGCAGATACTCGCGCACCATCTGGAGCAGCAGGATCAGGATGATGGGCGAGATGTCGATCCCACCGAGGTTGGGCAGGATGCGGCGGATCGGTCGCAACGCCGGCTCGGTCAGGCGATAGCAGAAGTCGCCGACCATGTAGATCGCCCGGTTGCGCGTGTTGACCACGTTGAACGCGACCAGCCAGCTCAGGACGGCCGACACCACCAGCACGACGATGTAGAGCCAGAGCAGGGTGTCGACCAGATGGAGAATCGGAAACAGCAAAATGGCTACCCGGCGTCGGTTCGGGGTGCCCAGACCCTAGCCTCGCGCGTGCACCCGTGCAAGGCCGCCACCGGGCGGCGGCGATGGCCGATTCCGCCGCGTGCGGCGCGGCCCGTGCGCTTGACACGTCCCAGGGCCACGACCATTATCCGGCCCGCGTTTGCGGGGGGCTGTAGCTCAGTTGGGAGAGCGCTGCAATCGCACTGCAGAGGTCGTCGGTTCGACCCCGATCAGCTCCACCAAACATGCGAACGGCTCAGCGCGGGCACCCGGCTGGGCCGTCGTCGTTTCCGGTCACCGGCGGGCGAAGCGCATGACGCGATGCGGCATTCTCCTTCTCGTGGCGCTGGCGACGGCCTCGACGCGCGCCCACGCGAGCTGTCGCGACGAGATCGGCGCCGAGCGCTCGGCGGTGCTGGCCGATCAATGCATGGAAGCCTCCCCGGCGACGCGGCCGCCGTGCAACGTGCTGAACGCCTGCGACATGATCCTCGACGAGATCAAGCGCGGCTGCGGCATGATGAGCGGCGAGCGCCCGAGCTTCTGCAAGCCGTATCTCGCCGGCGCGCGCTTCGTGCCGCCGGAGCCGGCGCACACCCGCCCGGGCTTCGACTGCGCCAAGGCGCGCTCGCCGGTCGAGACGACGATCTGCGCCAGCGACGGCCTCGCGGCCGCGGACAAGGCGATGACCGATGCGTTCACGGCGCGCCTCAAGACCGCGGCCGACGCCGCGGCGCTGCGCGCCGAGCAACGCGCGTTCGTGCAGGAGCGCGAGCGCTGCGCCGACCCCGAGCCCGGGCGATCGCCCGAGCAGATGCGCCGCATCACCGGCGGCTGCATCGACAGCCTGACCGAGGCGCGCCGCGAGGAACTCGCCGGCGGCGGCCATGCCGCATGGGCGACCTACCCCGACAAACCGCCCGCCCACGGCTGCACCCTGCGCTTCGGCCATGACGGCAGCGACGCGGTCGAGCTGCGGCTGCAGCCCGGCCGGCCCGCGGACCTGCGGTTCATGGAGTTCGTCTTCCGCGAGCCGGCGCTGCTCAAGGCCGGCGACGGCGGCGGTTTCGAGATCGACGGCGCGCCGCTCGGCGCGACGGTCGCCATTCCCGCCGACCCCGACGACCTGCCCGCGATCGTCGGCACCGGCGAGCCGCCCCTGCGCGCGTTGTCGCAGGGTCGGATGTTGCGCGTGATGCGCAACGGCAAGGTGATCTTCCGCGCGCCGTTGGCCAGCTTCGCTACGGCGCGCGGCGCCTGCGGCCTGCCGCCCGATGCCGGCGGCGGTTGACGCGGGACGTCGACGCGCGGCTGGCGTTCGCCGACGTTTCATGGCTCTCTTGGCGCTCGGATTCGCGACATCCGCACGCTGAAGGGAGGCGGCCATGGCCAAGCGCGCAGCCAAACGAGCGACATCGAAACCGACCAAGGCCAAACGCAAGCCGGCCCCAGTCGCCCGCAAGGCAGCCGCCCGCAAATCCATCCGCAAGGCCGCCGCCCGGAAACCGGCAGCCCGCAAGCCGGCGCGCAAGAGCGCACCGAAGCGCGCCGCAAAACCGGCCGCGCGCAAATCGGCGGCGGCCGGCATGCCGGCCTGGCCGCCGCAGCGCTTCACGGTCAGCCATCTGTTCGACGGCGACTTCGTCGGCGGCCTGCGGAGCTACGCGCGCTATCGCGACCTCGGCACGGCGGCCGCGACCGGCGGCCGCGTGCAGGCGCATGTCATCCGGATGATCCCGCCGGTCACCGACGACGTGCGCAAGGCGCACTATCACGACGTCGAGTTCCAGATGGTCTACGTGCTCAAGGGTTCGATGACCACCGACTTCGAGGGCCAGGGCCCGGTCACCATGCGGGCCGGCAGCTGCTGGATCCAGCCGCCCAAGATCAAGCACACCGTGCTCGACTACTCGGACGACTGCGAGGTGCTCGAGATCATCCTGCCCGCCGACTTCGAGACGGTCGCGCTCTAGCTCTCGACCTGGTGCCGCCATGCCGGGCGAAGCCGACTTGCGCGCGCGGTTCGTGAGCCTCCTCAAGAAGTCGCTGCTCAACGACCTGCACGTCGAGAACGACGCCGTGCTGTTGGCGATGTTGGAGGCCAGCGTGACGGGCGCGCCGATCGATCTGAACCGCCTCGTCAAGCTGCGTCGTTCGGGCAGCTTCGAGACCATCGAGCGCGCCAAGGCCGAAGGCGACGTCATCGTCTTCTCCCGTCCGCAGGCGGACCGGACGTGGCAGCCGGTCGACCTGCGCGAGCTCAACCACCTGTGGCACGTCATGATGGGGCGCAAGCGCCTCGACAATCTGGAGCGCTGCATCGAGAGCGTGCTCGCCGACGGCATCCCGGGCGACCTGATCGAGACCGGCGTGTGGCGCGGCGGCGGGACCATCTTCATGCGCGGCATGCTGGCGGCGCACGGCGTGACCGACCGCGCCGTCTGGGTCGCCGACTCCTTCGCCGGGTTCCCGCCGCCGTCCCTGCCGGAGGACGCCGGCACCGACTTCAGCGTGGCGCGGCGCGACGAGGCGGTCAGCCTGGATGAGGTCCAGGCGCTGTTCGAGCGTTATGGCCTGCTCGACGCGCAGGTGCATTTCCTCAAGGGGTGGTTCCGTGACACGCTGCCGAGCGCGCCGATCGAGCGGTTGGCCGTGCTCCGGCTCGACGGAGACCTCTACGAGTCGACGATGGACGCCCTGAACCCGCTCTACGACAAGATCTCGCCAGGCGGCTACGTCATCGTCGACGACTATTTTTCGTGTCCGCCCTGCGCCCACGCGGTGCGCGACTTCCGCCGCCAGCGCGGCGTGACCGACGAGATGCTCGTGATCGACGGCCACAGCCTCTATTGGCGCAAGTCGTGATGCGCGTCCGACGCCGCGCGCTGCTCGTCGTGCTGCTCGCGCTGTGCTGGAGCGTCGGCGCGCGCGCCGAGGTTTCCAAGGTGCGGCTGTCGCGCGGCTACGGCATCCACTTCCTGCCCATGTTCGTGATGGAGCAGCAGAAGCTGTTCGAGAAGCACGCGGCCGCGCTGGGCCTGGGCGAGATCAAGACGCGCTGGAGCGCGATCGACGGCGGCAATCAGATCAACGACGCCATGCTGTCGGGCGCGCTCGACATCGCGACCCTCGGCGTGCCGGGCTTCCTGGTTCTGTGGGACAAGGCGCGCGGCACCCCGCGGCTCGAGGTGCGCGGCATCGCGCTGATGAGCGCGGGATCGATGTGGGTCAACAGCCGCAACCCCGAGGTCAAGAGCCTGCGCGACTTCTCCGAGCGCGACCGCATCGCGCTCCCCGGCATCAAGACGTCGTACGGCGCGGTCGTGCTCGAGATGCTGGCCGCCAAGGAGTTCGGCGAGGCGAACTACGCCAAGCTCGATGCGCTGACCGTCGGCCTGCCCTATCCCGAGGCGGTCGCCGCAATGATCTCCGGCAAGACCGAGATCACCGCCCACGTCGCCTCGCCGCCGTTCAACTATCTCGAGATCGACCATCCGGGCATCCACCGCGTCGCGACGTCGCGCGACGTGGTGGGCGACCTGCCCGTCATCATGGCGAACACGACGCGGCGCTTCCACGACGCGAACCCGAAGACGGTCGCCGCGTTCCTGGCGGCGCTCGACGAGGCCTGCCGGTTCGTCACCGACGACAAGCCCGCCGCGGCGAAGATCTACGCCAACGCCGCCAACGTGAAGACCTCGGAGGCGCTCGTGCTGCGCATCCTCGAGGACCCCGAGAACAAATACGCGATCGTGCCCGTCGGCATGATGAAGTTCGCCGATTTCATGCATCGGGTCGGCCTGATGAAAACGGTGCCGGACGGCTGGAAGGATCTGTTCTTCCCCGAGATCCACGACCTCCCGGGCAGCTGACCGTTCAGGCGTGGTCGAGCGCCTGCGCGACCAGTTGGGCGTCGGCCAGCGCGGTCATGAAATCGCCCGGCTGGTTGCAGTCGCCGACCAGCACATAGGGCACGCCGGCCGCCTCGATCGCCGGCAGGGCGTCGCGGTTGGGCGCCGGACCGATCGCGAGCACGACCAGCGCGCCGCATGCGATCTCGCGCGCCGCGCCGCGCTGGCGCAGCGCCAAACGCCCGTCCGTGTAGCCCGCGACCGTCGCCTCGGTCAGGATCTCGACGCCGGCCGCCTCCAGCCGCGCCAGCACGTCGAAGCGGTTGTTGCGCGCCATCTCGCGCGCCACCACCGCGGTCGCCTCGATCACGGTGACGCGATGGCCGCGCGCCACCAGCACGTCGGCGGTCTCGATGCCGACCATGCCGCCGCCGATGATCGTGACGGCGGCGCCAGACGGCACGCGCGACGGCTCGTCGAGCACGTCCCAGGCCTGGCGCACGGGCCGGTCGAGGCCGGCCGGCAGCGCGAGGTCGCGCGGCCGGGCGCCGGTCGCGACGATCACGAGATCGGGCGCGAAGCCGCGGATCGCGGCCGCGTCGAGCGCGATGCCGGTGCGCATCGGTACGCCGAGCCGCGCCAGCGCCGCCATGCGGTAGTCCCACACGCCGGCGACCTCGGCCTTGTCGGGCGCGGCGAGCGCGAGCTTCATCTGGCCGCCCAGCCGGTCGGCGCGTTCCCAGATCTCGACCGCGTGGCCGGCCGCGGCGGCGACGCGCGCCGCCTCGACTCCGGCGACGCCGCCGCCGACCACGAGCACGCGCTTGGGCGCGCGGGTGCGCGGCCCGGTCTGCGGCTCGAGCCGCTCGAGCGCCTCGAACTCGGTGCCGACCAGCGGGTTCTGCACGCAGGCGACGTCGCGTTCGCGGCTCAGTCGCTCGTAGCACACGTTGCACGCGATGCACGGCCGGATCGGCGCGTCGAGCTCGCCGAACGCCTTCAGGCACCAGTGCGGATCGGCGACCAGCGCGCGGCACAGCGCGACGAAGTCGGCGCTGCCGGCGGCCAATACGCCCTCGGCGTCCTCGGGCGCGACGATGCGCCCGGCGACGATCACGGGCACCGCGACCGCCGCCTTGATCGGCCGCGCATAGGGCTCGAGGAAACGCCGCGCGAACGACGGCGGCTGGATGCAGTAGCGCGAAAGCTGCGGGCTCTCGTTGGTTCCGCCCGACAGGTCGATCGCCGACACGCCGGCGCGCTCGAGCGCCCGGGCCAACGCGACCGCCTCGTCCATCGGGTAGCCGCCGGGCGCGTACTCGGTCGCGCTGATGCGCACCAAGAGCGGCGTGTCGGGCAGCCGGTCGCGGAAGCGCTGCACCGTCTCGATCAGGAAGCGCATGCGGTTGTCGACCGAGCCGCCGTAGCGGTCGGTCCGCCGGTTGAAGCGCTCGGAGAAGAACTGCTGGAACAGGTAGCCGTTGGCGGCGTGGATCTCGATCGCATCGTAGCCGGCGCGCGCCAGGCGCACGCCCGCCTCGACGAAGTCGCGCTGGATCGCGGCGATCTCGTCGGTCTCCAGGCCGCGCACCGTATCGCCGGTCACCGCGTTGCGGCCGGCCGACGGCCCGACCGGCTCCATGTCGAGCACCGAGCGCTGGAGCAGCTGGCCGCGGTGGTTGAGCTGCGCCACCGCGAGCGCGCCGTTGTCCTGGATCGCGCGCACCACCGCGCTGAGGCCCGGGATGAAGCGATCGTGGAACACGCACAGCGAGCTGCGATGGTTGCGCGCCGCCGCCGAGATGTTCATCGCCTCGGTGATGATCATCGCCGCGCCGCCCTTGGCGCGCTCGGCGTAGTAGGCCTTGTCGCGATCGGTCGAGAAGCCGTCGGTCGTGCCGTAGTTGGTGCCGAGCGGCCCCATGATCACGCGGTTCTTGAGCCGCAGCGGCCCGATCGCGCCCGGCTGCCTCAGGAGCGTGACGGTCACGGGATCAGCAGGGGCGGTCGCCGGCGAGCGTGATGCGGTGCATGACCCGGCGATGGCCGTGATAGTCGTTGATCGGGTTGTGCTGCGCCGCGCGGTTGTCCCAGAACGCGATCGAGCCGGGCCGCCAGGCGAATTGGCAGGTGAACTCGGGCCGGCTCTGATGGCGGAACAGGAACTCGAGCAAGGGCGCGCTCTCCGCTTCGGTCATGCCGGCGAAGCGCAGGGTGTGGGCGACGTTGACGTAGAGCGCCTTGCGGCCGGTCTCCGGATGCCTGCGCACCACCGGGTGCTCGGCCTCGTAGTTCTTGACCTCGGTCGTGCCGTCGGCGCGCATGCGGTCCTCGCGCGTGCGCGTGGTGTCGGCCTTGGCCGAGCTGTTGACCGCGCTCAGGCCGTCGAGCAGGCGCCTCATGCCGTCGGACAGGCGCTCGTAGGCGAGATACATGTTGGCGAACATGGTATCGCCGCCGCGCGGCGGCACCTCCAGCGCGAGCAGCATGCTGCCCATCGGCGGGATCTCGAGGTAGCTCGTGTCCGAGTGCCAGATGCCGCCGAAATTGACCCGCTCGTGCTCGAGCTTGATGACCGGAATGATCTTCGGATGGCCGGGGATCGATTTGACGAACGGGTATTCGATCGGCTCCGCGAAGTAGCCGGCGAAGCGCAGGTACTGGTCCGGCGTCAGGTCCTGGTCGCGGAAGAAGATCACGAGATGCTCGAGCAGCGCGCGCCGGATCGTCGCCACGTCGTCGGCGTCGAGCGGCCGGCTGAGATCGGGCCCGAGGATCTCGGCGCCCAGCGCGCCCGCGATCGGTCTGATGTCCACGACGGCGACGCCCCTCCCCGGCCCGACTTCGGCACGCCGGTGAAGTCTATCAGACCGTGCCGGGATCGAAATAGGCGGCGGTGATCGCGGTGGAGAGCGCGCCGATCTGCTGCTGCAGCAGATCGAGATAGTCGTGCAGCTTGGTCTCGATCAGGCGGGCGAAGCCGCGATCCGTCAAGCTCACGTCGAGCGCGTCATAGGCCTCCAGCGGCTTGGAGCTGCGCAACATCGGATAGATCTGGCGCAGGCGCTCGAGCAACGTGCCGGCAGTACGCACGCACATGCGGATCGAGCGCGGAAACGCCTCGTCGAACAACAGGAAGCCGACGACCGCCTGGAGGCTGATCTCGCGCGGCGACACCCGGCGGAAGGCGTGATAGCCGGCGGCGGCGCGCAGCAGCAGCTGCCACTCGACGCGATCGGCGCTCGCGTTCTCGGGCGCCGTCATCAGGAGCTGGTGCTGGGCGTCGAGCAGCCGGGTGGTCTGGTCGGCACGCTCGAGATACTTGCCCATCTGGTAGAAGTACCAGCCCTGGTCGCGATAGAGCGTCGCCTCGATCAGGCCCGCGTGGGTGTGGCAGCCCTCCTTGATGCGGCCGCACAGCTCGGACAGCCGCGACGGCGCGATATCGGCCGGTCCGAGCCCCTCGATCACCTTGTTGAACACGTTGAGCTGCGCCCACATCTCGGTCGAGATCAGCGGTCGCAGGGCGCGCGCGTTCTGGTAGGCCGCGCGCATCGCGAAGCGGATCGAGGTGGGGTTGTCGCCGTCGAGCATGTAGAAGCGCAACGCGTCGGCGCCGGTCGCAGCAGGGTACCTCTCGCGGAAGCGCACGTCGTCGCCGTTGATCTGGGCGACGGAGCGCCAGTTGCCGACGCCGCGGTCGTCGCGCGCGTAGCTCTCGGTGACGTCGAGCATGCGCGCGAGGTTCTCGATGCGCTCCAGATAGCGGCCGAGCCAGAAGATGGCATCGCCGTAGCGCGCCGGCAGCGTCGAGCGGATCGCGTCGAGGCCGCTCGACCGATCCATCGCGGCGTCGCCGGTCGCGCCCGCCGTCATGACAGGACCCACGTATCCTTCGAGCCGCCGCCTTGGCTCGAGTTGACGACCAGCGAACCCTGCTTGAGGGCGACGCGCGTGAGCCCGCCGGGCAGCACCCATGTGCGGTCGCCGGTGATCGCGAACGGCCGGAAGTCGACGTGGCGCGGCGCGATGCCCTCCTCGGTCAGGGTCGGCGCGACCGACAGCTTGAGGGTCGGCTGGCTGATGTAGTTCGCCGGGTCGTGCACCAGGCGCTCGCGGAACGCCGCGATCTCCTCGCGCGTCGCGGTCGGTCCGACCAGGAGCCCGTAACCGCCCGACTCGCCGACCGGTTTGACGACGAGCTTGTCGAGATTGTCGAGCGTGTAGCGCAATGCGGCGGGCTCGCGGCAGATGTTGGTCTCGACGTTGGGCAGGATCGCATCCTGGTCCAGATAGTAGCGGATGATCTTGGGCACGTAGGCGTAGACCGCCTTGTCGTCGGCGACGCCGGTGCCGATCGCGTTGGCGAGCGCGACGTTGCCCTTGCGGAACGCCGCCATGACGCCGCGCACGCCCAAGAGGCTGTCGGGCCGGAACACGTCCGGGTCGAGGAAGTCGTCGTTGATGCGGCGATAGATGACGTCGACCGGCATGAGGCCCGCGGTGGTGCGCATGTAGATGCGGTCGTCGATCGCCACCAGATCGCGCCCCTCGACCAGCCAGGCGCCCATCTCACGCGCCAGGCAGACATGCTCGAAATAGGCCGAGTTGTAGATGCCGGGCGACAGCAGCACGACGCGCGGCTCGGCGGCGCCCGACGGCGCCACCGCGCTCAGCGCCGCGCGCAGCATGAGGCCGTAATTGTCGACCGGGCGCACGCCGATGTCGGCCATCAGATCGGGGAACACGCGCAGCATGGCGTGGCGGTTCTCGATCACGTAGGAAACGCCCGAGGGCGTCCGGCCGTTGTCCTCCAGCACGAAGAAGCGGCCGCGTTCGTCGCGCACCAGGTCGACGCCGCAGACGTGGATGTACGTGCCGTGCTTCAGGTCGACGCCGACCATCTCGGACCGGTAGTTGGCGTTGTTGAGCACGAGCTCCGGTGGAATGGTGCCGTCCTTGAGGATGTGCTGATCGTGATAGACGTCGTGGAGAAACAGGTTCAGGGCGCGCACGCGCTGGGCGACGCCCGCCTCGATTTGCGCCCACTCGGCGGCGAACAGCACCCGCGGGATCAGGTCGAACGGCAGGATACGGTCGATCGCGTTGGCGTCGGAGTAGACCGTGAAAGTGACGCCGAGGTCGTAGAGGCTGCGTTCGACCTGGCGTGCCCGCCGGCGCAGCTCCTCGACCCCGAGCCGGGCCAGCCGTTCGGCGATCAGGCGGACCTCGCGGCCGCCGCCCTCGCGCGGTGCGGTCAGCTCGCAGAAGAAGCCGCCGGGGTCGTATCGAGCCAGCACGGACTGGAGGCCGCCCGGCAGCTCCGCCATTGACTCCGCCATGGCCGGTCAGCCCCTATGTGTCGCAGTCGGCCGTCATACCGATCGTCTCATGCAAGACAGCGACCAACCGCACCGCAGACCCCGCCTGCCGCCGGCCCGATGACCGTCCTCACCGTCTCCCATAAGACCGTCTACCGCTACGCGCGTCGGGTCCGTTTCGGCGATCATCGCATGATGCTCCGGCCGCGCGACAGCCACGATTTGCGCCTGCTCGACACCGCGCTCAGCATCAGCCCGCCGGCCACGGTGCGCTGGCTGCACGACACCTTCGGCAACTCGATCGCGCTCGCGAGTTTCCGCGAGGCCGCCGCGGAGCTGAGCTTCCATTCGTCGTTCCGGGCCGAGCACTTCCCGCTGCGCGAGCTCACCTTGAGCTACGAGCTCGAGCCCTACGCGCGCGCCTACCCGTTCAGCTACTCGACCGAGGACATCCCGGATCTCAGCCGGTCGATGGAGCGTCACTACCCGGATCCCGACCACGTCGTCGACCGGTGGGCCCGGCAGGTGGTCGCGAGCGTGAAGAACCGCGATACGGTCGCGATCCTGGTGGCGATGACGCAGGCCATCAAGGCGCAGTTCGAGTACGTGCGGCGCGACGAGATGGGCACCCAGGCGCCGGCCGAGACGCACGCGCGCCGCTCCGGCACCTGCCGTGACTTCGCGCTCTTCATGATGGAGGCGGCGCGCTGCCTCGGGCTCGCCGCGCGCTTCGTCTCGGGCTACCTCTACGACGAGACCCTGATCGATGCGCCGCAGGCCATGGTGGGCGGCGGCGCGACCCACGCCTGGACCCAGGTCTACCTGCCCGGCGCCGGCTGGACCGAGTTCGACCCGACCAACGCCCAGACCGGCGGACGCAACCTGATCCGCGTCGCGGTGGCGCGCGATCCGACCCAGGCAGTGCCGCTCAGCGGCACCTACGTGGGCGCGTCCGAGGATTTTTGCGGGATGACGGTCGAGGTGACGGTGGCGGCTGGCTAGATCGCCGATTCGGTCGAGCGTGGGTGTGCCGGAGGCGGTTCAGCTGCCCGGATTGGCGACGCCGGCCTGGCGGGCGAAGCCCGGAATCGAGTAGCTCTGCAGCACGCCGTCGCGACCCACGATGAAGAAATCGTAGGGCATTTTGTCGTAATCGTCATTGAACAGATTGTAAAACGGCCCCAATTGCTCGGTCGAGCGATCAAATTCCGCGTTGTGATAAAGCATTACCTTGGAGCCGCCCGACAGGTTCATCTCGGAAGTCGGCAACCCGAAGCTGGCGACAATTTGATCGTAAGTGGTCTCGCCCGGCTTCACGGCGGAGATCTGCTCCGGCTTCATTGGCGCGGCGCAGGCTACGAGCAGCCCGAGGCCGAGCAACGCCAGCATGCGAAGGGAACGCCCCATACCGAACTCCTTGTCCCGCCTCGGCCGCGCGCCGCCCGGGCGGGCCGATTTGCGCGAGATATTGGGCGAAGCCGGGCCGCCGCGCAATCGCGGCGCGGCTAGGCGTGCCGCGCCTTGCGGTCCTGCTCCTCGAAATCGGCCTCGGCCAGCCCCAGGGCGTCGATCTCCTCGGCAGTCAGCTTCTTGAGGGCGGCGTCGCGCCGCCGCCGCTTGAGGTCGGCCGCGCTGATCACGGTCGGCACCATGATGCCGCTGACCCGGACGAGCTTGATCGAGTCGACCGCGACCGCGCTTTCGCCGCCGCTCGCCTGCTCGGTCATCGCCTTGATGCTGTCGGCGGCGTTGAGCGGATCGTCGAAGAACTCGGCGTCGCCGATCGGGCCCCACTGGAAGCCGCCGCGCGACAGGTATTGACGCTTGCCGGCGCTGTCGAGCGCGGTCACCAGGAAGCCGAACCGGTCCTCGATCGAGTTGGCCGGAATGTACTTCGGAATCACCTGGTCCATCGGCGCCGCCCCCTCGTGCCCGCCTCGTCGGTCGGCGCGATGGTACAGCGTCCGGCGCGATCCGGCAAAACCGCGTCAGCGCGGCGCCATGCGGAGCGCGCCGTCGAGCCGGATGGTCTCGCCGTTGAGCATGCGGTTGTCGATGATGTGGCGCACCAACGCGGCGTACTCGGCGGCGTGCCCGAGGCGCGCCGGGAACGGCACCGAGGCGGCCAGGCTGGCCTGCACGTCATCCGGCAGGCTGCCCATCATCGGCGTGTGGAACAGACCGGGCGCGATCGTCACCACGCGGATGCCGTGGGGCGCGAACTCGCGCGCCAGCGGCAAGGTCATGGCGGCGACGCCGCCCTTCGAGGCGGCATAGGCGGGCTGGCCGACCTGGCCGTCGAACGCCGCGATCGACGCCGTGTTGACCATCACGCCGCGCTCGCCGTCGTCGAGCGCCGGCGCCGCCTGCAGGCGATGCGCCACCAGGCGCACCAGGTTGAAGGTGCCGATCAGGTTGATGGCGACCACCTGGGCGAACTGCGCGAGCGGCATCGGCCCGTTGCGCCCGACCGCGCGACCGGGCGTGCCGACGCCGGCGCAGTTGACCAGGATGCGCGCGATGCCGTGGCGTGCCTCGGCACCGGCGACCGCCGCCTCCGCCGACTCCGCGCTGGTGACGTCGCACGCGAAAGCCGCACCGTCGATCGCACGCGCCACCGTCTCGGCGCGTTCGCGCTGGAGGTCGAGCACGCCCACCTTGGCGCCTGCTTCGGCGAGCGCGCGCGCCGTCGCCTCGCCGAGGCCCGATGCGCCGCCGGTGACCAGCGCCGCGATTCCCTTCAGCTCCATCACGCCACCTGCCTCATGACCGTTCCCCCTTCGCCGCCATCGCGCGCAACGCCTGCTTGTCGATCTTGCCCACCGTCGTCTTCGGGATGCCGGCGACGATCTCGATCGCGGCCGGCACCTTGTACTTGGCGAGGTTGCGCGCGCAATGGTCGCGCAAGGCCGCCGGGTCGGGCGCGGCGCCCGGGCGCGCCACCACGAACGCCCTGATGACCTCGCCGCGATAGGCGTCCGGCACGCCGATCGCGGCGGCCTCGAGCACGTCGGCGTGCAGGTGCAGAACCTCGTCGATCTCGCGCGGATAGACGTTGTAGCCGCCGACGATCGCCATGTCCTTCTTGCGGTCGCGGATGAACAGCCACCCGTCGGCGTCGAGCTCGCCGATGTCGCCGGTGTAGAGCCAGCCGTCGCGCAAGGTGTCGGCGGTCTCGCGCGGCAGGTTGCGGTAGCCGGCCATGATCTGCGGGCCGCGCGCGCGGATCTCGCCCTGCTCGCCGACGCCGAGCACGCGCGCGCCGTCGACGCTGTCGACGATCTGGATCTCGGTCAGCGGCACCGGGATGCCGACCGAGCCCGGCTTGGACTTCCGTCCGACCGGGTTGAACGACAGCACCGGCCCGGCCTCGGTCTGGCCGTAGCCCTCGTAGACCGGACAGCCGGCGGCGGCCTCCCAGCGCCGCAACGTCTCCTCGGGCAGCGCCGCCGAGCCCGAGTAGCACAGGCGCAGGCGGCTGAAGTCGGTCGCGGCGAAATCCGCGTGGCCCATCAGGCCAGTGAAGATCGTCGGACTGCCCGGAAAGATCGTGATCGCCTCGCGCGCCAGCGCGTCGAGCACGCGCTCCGGGCGGTAGCGCGGCAGGATCACGAGCGCGCCGCGGCAGTAGGCCGCGAGGTGCAGCGCCATCGACACCGCGTAGACGTGGAACAGCGGCATCGCGCACAAGAGCCGCTCGCGGTCCGGCGCGGTCGGCAGCAGGCCCTCGCGCTGGGCGATATTGATCGCGATCGCGCGGTGCGTCAGCTCGACGCCCTTGGGACGGCCGGTGGTGCCGCCGGTGTATTGCACGGTCGCGACGGCGTCGGGGGCGGGCAGCGGCGGCGCGTCGACCGTCTCGGTGCGCCAGCCGTCGAGCCGCTGCCCGCCGGGGCCGAGCGCGATGGTCGCCGGAATCCCGAACTCGCCCGCCAGCGGCCCGACGATGTCGGCGTTCGCGGCTTCGTGAAGCACGACGGCGGGTTGCGCGTCCTCGAGGATCTGGCGCAGCTCGCGCGCGGTGTACATCGGATTGAGCGGCACCAGCTGGGCGCCCGCGGCGTGCGTCGCGAAAGTCGCGATCGCGGTCTCGATCGAGTTGCCGAGGATGAGCGCGACGCGGTTGCCGCGCGCGCCCAGGCGCTCGAGCTCGCGCGCGAAGCCGACGACGCACGCGAGATAGCCGCGATAGGACAGCCGGCGCTCCTCACAGATCAGCGCCTCGGCGTCCGGCGCGCGCGCCGCGGCGTCGATCAGCATGTGCATGACGGTCTCGAACGCGGGCGGCATCGTGTCCGCGCCGCGCGCGACCGCCGGTGCCGTCATGCCGGACGGCTCATGCGCGATCGCTCACCCGGACGATCACGGCCATCGAGCTGTCGCCCGCCGCGCAGCCCTGGAACAACCCATGGCCGCCGCCGCGCTCGACCAGCTCCTCGATCAGCTCGATGACGCCGCGCAGGCCGGTCGGCCCCTGCGGATGGCCCCACACCAGCGAGCAGCCGTAGTTGTTCATGCGGCCGAGGTCGCAGCCGGTCTCGCGCGCGAACACGATATCGTTGACGACGAACGGGTTGTGCGACTTGACCGCGGTCATGTCGGCGATCTTGAGGCCGGCGCGCGCGAGCGCCTGCTTGCTCGCGAGCACGGGGGCGAACGGCATGTAGGCCGGCTCGGCGCGCGCCTGGCCGAACGCGACGATGCGGATGTCGATCTCGGGCCGCCGGGAGAACTCCGCGGCGCGCGCGGGGTCGGTCAGCACGATCGCGGCGTTGCCGTCGGCCGGATGGGTCTGGCCGCCGTACGTGACCGTGCCGCCGTCCTTGAGCGGCGTCAGCTTGACGAGCGCCTCCGCGGTGGTCGGATGGACGCCCTCGTCGCCCTCGAGCTCGCCGACCTGCTTCTTGAAGCGTTTGTCGGGCACCGCGAACGGCAGGGTCATGTAGCGCTTCTGGAAGGCGTGATCGTCGGCCAGCGCCTCGTCGTACTGGTTGTAGCGCTGCAGCACGACGTCGTGCTGCTCCGCGGTCGTGATCTGCCAGCGCCGCGCGACGTTCTCCGCGGTGTCGATCATCGCCACCTTGGCGAACGGGTCGCTGGAGAAATTGTCGGTCACCCAGTTCTCGGCCCGGCCCGTGCCGCCCATGCCCTGCGGATCGGGATAGTAGAGATGCGGCCCGTTGGAGATGCGGTCGGCGGTGATCGCGAGCACGGCGGACGCATCGCCGGCGGCGATCTCTTGCTGCGCGGCGGCCAGGCAGCGCACGCCGGTCGCGCACGCCTGGTTGATCGTCGGACCCGGCACGCGCTCGGCGCCGATCATGCCCATCACCCACGGCAGGCCGTAGAAGCTCTGGGCTTGCGGCACCGTGGTGCCGAGCACGCCGTGGTCGAAGGCCGCGGGTGCGATGCCGCGTCGCTCAAGCTCGCCGCGCGCCACGTGGGCGGCGAACTCGAGCGCGTGCAGGTGCGCGAGGCTGCCTTGCCACCGCGCGAACGGGGTCGACCAGTAGGCGCCGTAGGGGATCGCCGCCGCCGGCTTCGTATCGGACATCATCGCCGTCACAGCTTGCCCAGCAAGGCGTTCAGGAAAGAGATGAGCGCGACGACCATGACGATCACGACCACCAGCCGGATCAGCATGCTGCCCAGCGAGAAGCCCAGCCCAAGGCCGAACCCACGGCGAAAATCGGACATTGCCCCACCAACCGGTCGCGGGCCGGACCGCTGGACATGGCGGTCGGCGGGCCCAGGATGGGGCAAGCTTAGGCGTCCGGGCAGGGGAGTGGCAATGTCATGGCCAAACGCATCGGCATCCTGACCAGCGGCGGCGACTGCGCCGGGCTCAACGCCGTGATCCGCGCGATCGTGCTGCACGCGCAGGGCCGCTATGGCTGGGAGGTCGTCGGCATCCGCGAAGGCACGCAGGGCCTGCTCGACCGGCCGCCGCGCGCCGAGACCCTGGGCCGCGAGCACACGACCGGCCTGATGCTGCGGCTCGGCGGCACCGTCCTCGGCACCACCAACCGGGGCGACCCCTTCGCCTACCCGATGGCCGACGGCACCGTTGCCGACCGTTCCCAGGAGGTGATCGAGGGCGTGCGCGCGCTCGGGCTCGACGCCGTGATCGGCATCGGCGGCGACGGCAGCTTCCGCATCCTCGATCGGCTGGCGCGCCAGGGCGGCTTCCCGCTGATCGGCATCCCCAAGACGATCGACAACGACCTCGGCCTGACCGAGATGTCGATCGGCTACAACACCGCGGTCGGCGTCGCCACCGAGGCGCTCGACCGTCTGCAGCCGACCGCGGCCAGCCACAGCCGC
The DNA here is from genome assembly GCA_035507915.1 of Candidatus Sulfotelmatobacter sp. GTDB lineage: Bacteria > Pseudomonadota > Alphaproteobacteria > Elsterales > Elsteraceae > JACQAI01. The sequence continues at coordinate 21,102 of DATJNS010000121.1, read as the reverse complement.
GTTATGGTGCTCGAGGTGATGGGGCGCGATGCCGGCCACATCGCGCTTGCCGCCGGCATCGCGGGCGGCGCCGACGTGATCCTGATCCCCGAGATCCCCTACCGGATCGACGCCGTGCGCGCCAAGATCGAAGCGCTCAAGCACGACGGCCGCAACTTCGCGCTGGTCGTCGTCGCCGAGGCGGTGCTGACCGAGGAGGGTCAGCACAAGGGCGTTCAGGCCGGCGGCGCCGCAGGCAGCGCGATGCGCTACGGCGGCATCGGCGCCTATCTCGCCGAGCGCATCACCCAGGCGACCGGCGCCGAGACGCGCGTCACCGTGCTGGGTCACGTGCAACGCGGCAGCATGCCGAGCTGGACCGATCGCATGCTCGCCTCGGCGTTCGCGGTGCACGCGGTCGATCTGATCGCCGCGGGCAAGTCGGGCCGCATGGTCGCGTGGTCGTATCGTCAGGTGATCGACGTGCCGATCCAGGACGCGGTCGCGCACTTTCAGGCGGTCGACGTCGACGGGCCGCTGGTCAAGACGGCGCGCGGGCTGGGCATCTGCCTGGGCGATGCGTGAAGCGCGCGTCGCAACGCCGCGGCAGCATGACGGTCCGCCGATGCCGGCGTATGATCCTTTGAAGCCTTGAGCATCCGTCGGACGGGCGTGTCCGCCGTCCATCATGACCAGCAGGAGGAGCCGCCATGTCACTGCGAATCAACGCGGAAGCGCCGAACTTCAAGGCCGAGACCACGCAAGGCGCGATTGATTTTCATCAATGGATTGGCACCGACTGGGCGATCCTGTTCTCCCATCCGAAGGATTTCACGCCAGTGTGCACCACCGAGCTCGGCTACGTGGCGAAGCTGAAGCCCGAGTTCGACCGGCGCGGCTGCAAGATCCTCGGTCTCAGCGTCGATCCGGTCGACAGCCACGCCAAGTGGGAGAAGGACATCGAGGAGACGCAGGGCCACAAGGTGACCTACCCGATGGTCGGCGACCCCGAGCTCAAGGTCGCCAAGCTCTACGACATGCTGCCCGAGGACGCGGGCGGCAGCGCGGCCGGGCGCACGGCGGCCGCCAACGCCACGGTGCGCTCGGTGTTCATCATCGGGCCCGACAAGAAGATCAAGGCGATGCTGACCTATCCGATGACCAGCGGGCGCAACTTCGACGAGGTGCTGCGGCTGCTCGACTCGTGCCAGCTGACCGCCCAGCACCAGGTTGCGACACCGGTCAACTGGAAGCCGGGCGAGGACGTCATCATCGCGGGCTCGGTGTCCGACGAGCAGGCCAAGCAGAAATATCCGAACGGCTGGAAGGCGCCGAAGCCGTACCTGCGGATCGTGCCGCAGCCGAAGTAGCGGATCAGCGCGCGCGCACGAAGCGCAGCACGTCGCGGCGCGCCGGGGCGAGCCACGCGAGCGGCGTGGCCAGCGCGGCGAGCAGCCGCGCGTGGCCGACGCGCGGATAGACGACGAGCTCGGCGCGGCCGCCCCGCTCGCGCACGCGCGCGGCGAGGCGCGTGCTGTTGCCGGGGCCGACCGTGTCGTCGCCGCCGCCGGTCAGCAGCAGCATCGGCGGCGCACCGGCGTCGACATAGTCGACCGGCATCGCCGACGGTCCGCCGCCGTCGCTGTCGAGCACCGCGCGGGTGCGCCCGGTCGGCTCGAAATCGTAGGGCCCGGCGAGCCCGATCGCGCCGGCGACCGGCACGTCGGGTCCGAGGAAGCCGCGGTTGAGCGCCAACATGAGGGCGATGTGCGCGCCGGCCGAATGGCCCATCAGATGCAGACGCGCCGGATCGCCGCCGAACGCGGCGATGTTGGTGGCCACCCATGCGGCGGCGGCCGCGGCGTCCTCGACGAAGCCGGGATAGCGCACCTCGGGATAGAGCCGGTAGTCGGCGACGACGGTGACGCAGCCCGCGCCCGCGAAGCCCTGGCCGACGAAGCGATACCAGCGGCGCGCACCGGTCTCCCAAGCGCCACCGTAGAAGAACACGATGACGGGCGCCGGCTCGGCGGCGCGCATCGGCCGGTAGACGTCGAGCCGGTGGCGGGACCCGGCGCCGTAGGCGATGTCGGTGTGGGCACGGTAGCCACGTCGCGGCACGAGCGCGTCGAGCAGCGCCAAGCCCGCGCCGCCCGACCCGTCGATCCGCCTCTGCACGGCCTCGACCGCGCGCTGCACCGGCCCCCGTCAATCTCCGCGCGAACGCAGCCTCTTGGCGACCCCCTTGGCGACGGGGTGGCGTGCGCGGCACAGTGGGTTTTACGCCTCGCGTCCGCCCTTGGATCACCAGAGGACCCGCCCATGGCCGCCCCCGCCGCCCCGACCCGTCATGCCGGCGACCGCTGGCAGCTGCGCAAGCCCGCCGTCACCTCGCGCCGCGGCCTGGTCGCCGCGCAGCACCCCGAGGCCGCGCGGGTCGGCGCCGAGATCCTGGCGCGCGGCGGCAACGCGGTCGATGCGGCGATCGCCACGGCGTTCGCGCTCGGCACCACCGAGCCGTGGATGAGCGGCCTCGGCGGCGGCGGCATCATGCTGATCTACCGCGCCGACGAGCGGCAGGTGCACGCGGTCGACTACACGATGAACGCGCCCAAGCGGCTCGACCCGAAGCGCTACCCGACGGTGGGCGGCGTCGATGACGGGCTGTTCGGTTGGCCGGTGGTCGAGGACGAGCGCAACCAGCTGGGCTACGAGTCGATCGCGGTGCCGGGCGCCGTCGCCGGCTTCGCGCTGGCGCGCGAGCGCTTCGGCAGCCTTTCGTGGGGCGACCTGCTGGCGCCCGCGATCGCGCTCGCCGAACGCGGCATGATGATCGACTGGGCCGCCAGCCTGTCGATCTCGGTGGCGGCGCGCGAGCTGCATCGCTTCCCGTCGAGCGCCGCCGTCTACCTCGCCGACGGGCTGCCGCCGGTGCCGCCCCAATTCGGTTCGCCGCGCCCCCTCAAGCTGGGGGCGCTCGCGGAGACCTTGAAGCGCCTGGCCAAGGCCGGGCCCGACGATTTCTACCAGGGCGAGATCGCGCGCCGGCTGGTCGGCGATCTCAAGGCCGGCGGCAGCCGCATCGCCGCCGACGATCTCGCCGATTACCGCGCCGAGCTCAAGGCGCCGCTCGCGGTCAAATATCGCGGCGTCGACGTCGCGCTGGCGCCCGGCCTCACCGCCGGACCGACCGCGGCGCGCGTGTTCGCCGATTTCGAGCGCCATGCCTTCGGCGCGCCGACGCCGACGCCCGCCGACTTCGTCGCCTACGCGCGCGGGTTCGCCGCCGCCTACGAGCACCGCCTGTTGGCGCTCGGCCACGCCGCGCCGGGCAGCTGCACGACCCACCTGTGCACGATCGACGCCGCCGGCAACATGGTGGCGCTCACCAACACGCTGCTCGCGCGCTTCGGCTCGAAGGTCGTGCTGCCCGAGACCGGCGTGCTGATGAACAACGGCATCATGTGGTTCGATCCGCGCCCGGGCCGACCCAACTCGCTGGCGCCCGGCGTCAAGCCGCTCAACAACATGTGCCCGCTGATCGCGACGCGCGACGGTCGCGCGTGGTTCGCGGCCGGCGCGTCGGGCGGCCGCTCGATCATGCCCGCGGTGCTGCAGATCGCTTCGCTGGTGATCGATTTCGGCCTGTCGCTCGACGACGCCTTCCATCTGCCGCGTATCGATCTCGTGCGCGGCGCGACGATCACGTGCGACGCCGCCATGTCCGACGATGCGGTCGCGGCCCTGTCCAAGGCGTATCCCGTCGAGGTCCGCGAGCCGACCGTCTATCCGACCGGCTGGGCCTGCCCGACCGCGGTCGAGCGGCGTCCCGGCGGCGTCAACGTCGCGGCCGCCGACATCCGCTCGCCGTGGGCCAGCGTCGCCGAGCAGCCAGCCTAGCCGCGCCGCACCAATAGGCCTTGATCGGGCGCCGCCGACGACCGATGCTGCCGGCCTTCCGTCAATTCATGGGTAGGCAATCATGAAGCTCGTTCGCTTCGGCGCCGCCGGCAGTGAGAAGCCCGGTCTCCTCGACTCGAGCGGCAAGATCCGCGACCTCTCGGGCCACATCAAGGACCTCACGCCGGATCACCTGTCACCCGCGGGCCTGAAGAAGCTCGCCGGCCTCAAGATCAACGACCTGCCGGTGCCGTCGGGCAATCCGCGGCTGGGCGTGCCCTACGCCGGCATCGGCAAGATCGTCGCGATCGGCCTCAACTACCGCGATCACGCGGCCGAGGTCGGCGCCAAGATTCCGGACGAGCCGGTGATCTTCATGAAGGCGACCAGCTCGCTGACCGGCCCCAACGATCCGGTGACGATCCCGAAGGGTTCCGAGAAGTGCGACTGGGAGGTCGAGCTCGCGGTCGTGATCGGCACCGAGGCGCGCTACGTCGACAAGGCCAAGGCGCTCGACTACGTCGCCGGCTACACGATCTGCAACGACGTCTCGGAGCGCCACTTCCAGACCGAGCGCGGCGGCCAGTGGACCAAGGGCAAGTGCTGCGACAGCTTCGCGCCGGTCGGCCCGTTCCTCGCCACCAAGGACGAGATCGCCGACGTGCAGAAGCTGAAGATGTTCTGCGACGTCAACGGCGAGCGCATGCAGGACAGCTCGACCGCCAACATGATCTTCCCGGTCGATTTCATCATCCACTACCTGACCCAGTTCATGTCGCTGCAGCCGGGCGACCTGATCATCACCGGCACGCCTGCCGGCGTCGGCCTCGGCAAGAAGCCGCACCCGCGCTTCCTCAAGGCCGGCGAGACCATGAAGCTCGGCGTCGAGGGCTTGGGCGAGCAGACCCAGAAGCTCGTCGCCCACGGCAAGTAACAACGGTCCGTCGGCCCGGCAGGCGGCGCCGCGAGGGCCCGCTTCAAGAGTTCGATCGCGGGTGACTCGCCTTCACCCGCGGTCGAGCAAATCTCGATTGCCAGCGACCACGGGGCGTCCGCAAGCTCGCCCGTGATGGAGCATGCGCGCGACACGCTGGCGTTCTGGTTCGAGTTCGCCAGCCCGTATTGCTACCTGACGGCCATGCGCATCGAGCCGCTCGCCGCCGCCGCGGGCATCCGGATCGCCTGGCAGCCCTTCCTGCTCGGACCGATCTTCCAGCGCCGGCCGAACCAGCCGTCGCCCGCGCAGGACGCGCCGCCGCCGGAGGCGCGCTACCGCCAGCGCGACGTCGAGCGGCTGTGCCTCGATTATGGCCTGCCGCTGACCTGGCCGAGCCGCTATCCGCGGATCAGCCTGCTGGGATCGCGCGTCGCCCTGCTGGCCGCCGACGAGGGCTGGGCGCCGGCATTCGTGAAGGCGGTCTATCACGCGAGCTTCGCCGAAGACCGCGACATCGGCACCGAGACCGTGATCGCCGCCATCCTGTCCGCGCTCGGGCACGCGCCGGATCCCGTGATCGCGCGCGCGACGACCCCGGCGAACAAGGCGCGTCTGGCCGCGCAGGTCGAGCAGGCGGTCGCCGCCGGCATCTTCGGCGCACCCAGCTTCATCGCCGCCGACGGCGAGCTGTTCTGGGGCAACGACCGGCTCGAGCAGGCGCTCGCCTGGGTGGCGGCCAAGCGCGGCTGAGGCCGCCCCCAGATAGCGCTTGGCAAGGCCCCCGGGGCCGGCTATAACCCCGACCACATAAAGATAGCTTTATATCCCTATATGGGACCGGCGGTGATTTTCGGCCGTCGCGCGCCCGATCCGTCACCCGTATCGCCGAGGAGCCGCCATGGCCACCGCCTTCACCGACTACAAGGTCGCCGACATCAAGCTGGCCGATTGGGGCCGCAAGGAGATCCGCATCGCCGAGACCGAGATGCCGGGCTTGATGGCGCTGCGCCGGGAATACGCCGGCAAGCAGCCGCTCAAGGGCGCGCGCATCGTCGGCTGCCTGCACATGACGATCCAGACGGCGGTCCTGATCGAGACCCTGACGGCGCTCGGCGCGACGGTGCGCTGGAGCTCGTGCAACATCTTCTCGACCCAGGACCACGCCGCCGCGGCGATCGCCGCCACCGGCGTCCCGGTGTTCGCCTGGAAGGGCGAGACCGAGGAGGAGTTCTGGTGGTGCATCGACCAGACGATCAAGGGCCCCGGCGGTTGGCTGCCCAACATGATCCTCGACGACGGCGGCGACGCCACGGCGGTGATCCACAGCAAGTACCCCGAGCTCATGCACGAGATCCGCGGCATCTCGGAGGAGACCACGACCGGCGTGCGCCGGCTCTACGAGATGGCCAAGGCGGGAACGCTCGAGGCGCCGGCGTTCAACGTCAACGACTCGGTCACCAAGTCGAAGTTCGACAATCTCTACGGCTGCCGCGAGAGCCTGGTCGACGGCATCAAGCGCGCCACCGACGTCATGATGGCGGGCAAGATCGCCGTGGTGTGCGGCTACGGCGACGTCGGCAAGGGCTCGGCGGCGTCGCTGCGCAGCCAGGGCGCGCGCGTGATGGTCACCGAGGTCGACCCGATCTGCGCGCTGCAGGCCGCGATGGAAGGCTATCAGGTCACCACGATGGAAGACGCCGCGCCGATCGGCGACATCTTCGTCACCGCGACCGGCAACGTCGACGTCATCACGATCGATCACATGCGCGCCATGAAGGATCGCGCGATCGTCGCCAACATCGGTCATTTCGACAGCGAGATCCAGATCGGCGCCCTGCGCAACTACAAGTGGGAGGAGGTCAAGCCGCAGGTCGATGAGGTGATCTTCCCCGACGGCAAGCGGCTGATCGTGCTCGCCCAGGGGCGGCTCGTGAATCTCGGCTGCGCGACCGGCCACCCGAGCTTCGTGATGAGCGCGTCGTTCACCAACCAGGTGCTGGCGCAGATCGAGCTGTGGAACAACCACGGCGAGTACGAGAAGCAGGTCTACGTGCTGCCCAAGCACCTCGACGAGAAGGTCGCCGCCCTGCACCTCGCCAAGGTCGGCGCCAAGCTCACCACGCTCACGGCCGAACAGGCGGCCTATCTGGGCGTCGGAACCAGCGGCCCGTTCAAGCCCGCGCATTATCGGTACTAGATCGCCCGCACGACCGCCGGCGTCGGAGCGCGGCCCTGCCGCTCCGGGCGCCGGTCGGCCACGCTTGTTGGCCGGGCGGCGGCTCTCTAGAGTTGCACGAACCCACCGGCGGGGCGTGATCGAACGCGCCCCGGCGAGCTTAGCGAAGTGGCGGGTGCCCCGTGGACGCGATGGTCGGCGCAGTCGCAGTCGTGATTGCCTTGCTCGCGGCCGTCGCCGCGCTGGCGATCGCGCTTCTGCGCGCGGGCGCGCGCACGCGCGCCATCGCGGCCCATCTCGCCGACGCCGACGCCGAGGCGGCGCGCTGGCGCGACCTGCTCGACCGCCTGCCCCATCCGCTGTGGTGGTATCGCCCGGACCTGACCGTCGGTTTCGCCAACCGCGCAGCGATGGCGGCGCTCGACGGCGCGCCCGGTCAGGCCGAAGGCGCGCTGGCGACGGTCAGCCGCGAGCTCGCGCAGCGCGCCGTCGCCTCGGGCAGCGATCAGAGCGAAAGCCTGCATCTGGTGGTCGGCGGCCAGCGCCGGCTCTACGAGCTCACCGAGGCGCCGCTCGAGAGCGGCGGCCTGATGTCGCTGGCGATCGACCACACCGCCGTCGAGGCACTGCAGGCCGATCTCGCGCGCCATGTGGCTGCGGCCTCCGAGGTGCTCGAGACCCTGGGCACCGCGATCGCGATCTACGGGCCCGATCGGCGCCTGAAGCTCGCCAACCGCGCCTTTGCCGATCTCTGGCACCTCGATGCCGACTGGCTGCAGACCGAGCCGACCATCCAGGAGGTTCTGGAGGCGTTGCGCGAGAGCCGGCGGCTCCCGGAGTACGCGGACTTTCCCGAGTTCAAGCGCGCCCAGGTCAATCTGTTCCAGTCGCTGACCGAGACGCGCGAGGAGCTGCTGCACCTGCCCGACGAGACGACCCTGCGCATGGTCGTGACGCCGCATCCGTTCGGCGGGCTGATGTTCACCTACGAGGATGTCACCGACAATCTCGCGCTCGAGCGGTCGTACAACACGCTGACCGCGGTGCAGCGCGAGACGCTCGACAATCTGCACGAGGGCGTCGCGGTGATCGGCGGCGACGGCCGGCTCAAGCTCTTCAACCCCGCCTACTGCCGCATCTGGGGCTTCGAGCCCGAGCGCCTCGCCGACAACCCGCCGGTCAGCGAGCTGGTCGAGCACTGGCGGCGCTTCTTCCCGGTCGCCGCGGAATGGGAACTGCGGCGCTCGAAGCTGATGAGCGAGCTCGCCGAACGGCGCCCCGGCGGCGGCATGACGGCGCGCGGCGACGGCACCGCGATCGAGCACAGCGTCGTGCCGCTGCCCGACGGCGCGACCTTGTTCACCTATCTCGACGTGACCGATCGGCTGCGCGTCGAGATGGCGTTGCGCGAGCGCAACATCGCGCTCGAGACCGCCGATCGGCTGAAGACCGAGTTCATCGCCAACGTATCCTACGAGCTGCGTACGCCGCTCAACACGATCCTCGGCTTCGCCGAGATCCTGGCGAACCAGTATTTCGGCGCGCTCACGCCGCGGCAGCTCGAATACAGCCAGGGCATCCTCGAATCGTCGCATCGGCTCCTGTCGCTGATCAACGACATCCTCGACCTCGCGACCATCGAGGCCGGCTACATGGCGCTCGAGTGTTCGGAGGTCGAGTTGCACGGCTTCCTCACCAGCGTCTTGAGCCTGATGCGCGAGCGCGCGCGCAACCAGCAGCTGACCCTCCTGTTCGACTGTCCGACGTCGATCGGCGTTCTGTCGGTCGACCCGCGGCGCATCAAGCAGGCGCTGTTCAACCTGTTGAGCAACGCCTTCAAGTTCACGCCGCCCGGCGGCACCGTGACGCTCACCGCGCGCCGCGAGCCCGACGAGATCGTATTGACCGTGTCGGACACCGGCGTCGGCATCCCCGAGCCCGATCAGGCGCGCGTGTTCGAGCGCTTCGAGCGCGCCGTCAAGCTCGGCCGCCACGGCGGCGCCGGGCTCGGGCTGAGTCTGGTCAAGAGCTTCGTCGAGCTGCACGGCGGCCGGGTCGAGATCGAGTCGGTCGAAGGCCAGGGCACGACCGTGGTCTGCCATCTGCCGACCGTTGCGGCCCCCGAGCCCGCCGAGGCCGAGCCGGCGCGCGTCGCGTCGACCGTATCGGGATAGCTCTGGCGGCTCTGGCGCCCTCCCGGTTGATCTAGGCGAGATGGCATAAGGCACGGAACGACGCTACCCGCGTTAGTCCCCCAATCTGCAACTCCCCGCCCCCGCCATGATCGTTCGCCGGCTCCTGATGCCGTCGATGCTCGGCCTCGCGCTGCTCCTCGCGGGCGTCGGCGCATCCGCCCAGACGTCATCCACGCCGCCCCCGACGACCCAAGCGACGACACCCACGGGACCACCCGTCGCCCCGCCGTCGGCCAGCCCGGAAGAGATCTCCCGGCTGGTCGCGACCTTGAACGATCCGACGGCGCGCGCCCGGCTGATCGCCGAGCTCGACGCGCTGCTGGCCGCGCAGAAGCACGCTGCCGCGCCGGCCAACGGCGCGCCCAGCGATTGGGTCACCGCCGGGCTCGGCGATGTGTCCGACGGCGTCGCCACCTTGACCGCCGAGATCGCCGACCTCGGACGGATCGCGCATGCCTGGCCGAAGGCGACCCACTGGCTGGTCACCCGCGCGACCGATCCGGCGGCACGCCAGGAGACCTTCGACCTGCTGGCGCGGCTCGCCATCGTGCTGGTTTGCGCGGTGGCCGCGGAGTGGCTGATCTCGGCCTTGATCGCGCGACCGCGTCGCTCGGTCGAGCAATGGTCGGCGCATGGTGCCGCGACCCGGCTTCTGCTGCTGACGGCCCGCGTCGTGCTGGCGCTGGTGCCGATCGCCGCCTTCGTCGGCACCGCCTATCTCAGCCTGCCGCTGGTCACGTCGAACCAGGCAACCCGGTTGCTCGTCATCGCGGTCATCAACGCCAACGTGCTGGCCCGCGCGCTGCTCGCCGCCGGTCGTCGCGTGCTGGTGCCCGAGGCCGGCGAGGACGGCGCGACACCCCGGCCGCGCCGCCTCATCAAGCTCGACGATGACGTCGCGCGCGACACCTATCACTGGCTGCGACGCCTCGGCAATGTCGCGATCTACGGCGTGTTCCTGATCTCGGCAGCGCCGCTGATCGGCGTGCCCCGCAGCGTTCACGCGCTGCTCTTGCGGGTGCTGGGGCTGATCTTCACTGTCATGATCGTGGCGTTGATCACGCAATACCGCGAGCCGGTGCGCCATGCGATCGCAGGCGACGGCCTGCCCGAAGGACGCGCGCCCAACGAGTGGCGGCTGTTGCGCATGCGCCTCGCGGACGTTTGGCACGTGCTGGCAGCGTGCTACGTCGTCGGCGCGTTCCTGGTCTGGGCACTCCGGATCCCCGACGGCTTCGCCTACCTCGCCTCGTCGACGCTGTGGACCGCCGTCACCGTGTTGCTGCTGCGCGCCGGCCTCGTGCTGGCGCGCCGGCTCAGCGTGCGCGCCAGCCGGGCGCTGCTCGACGACCCCGCCGGCATGCCGTCGCGCGCGCAGGGTTACCTGCCGCTCGCGCGCACCGCTCTGCGCACGATCCTCTGGCTGCTGGCCGCGGTCGGGATCCTGCAGGCATGGGGCATCGACGTCTGGGGCTGGCAGCAATCGCCGCTCGGCCACCGCGTTCTCGCCAGCGCCTTCTCGATCGCCGTGATCCTGGTCGTGGCCGTGGCGCTTTGGGAGGTCGCCTCGATCATGATCGCGCGCTCGCTGGCGGTCGGCAACGCGCTCGACTCGCCGCGTATGCGGGCAGCGCGACTGCGCACCCTGCTGCCGCTGCTGCGCAACGTGCTGTCGGTCGTGATCGTCGTCATGACCATGCTCATCGTCCTATCCGAGCTCGGCATCGACATCGCGCCGCTGCTCGCCGGTGCAGGCGTGGTCGGCCTGGCGATCGGCTTCGGCGCCCAAACCCTGGTGAAGGACGTGATCACCGGCCTGTTCTTCCTGCTCGAGGACACCGTCAATGTCGGCGATGTCGTCGACGTCGGCGGCGGGCACAGCGGACTGGTCGAGGGCATCAGCATCCGATCGATCCGGCTGCGCGAGATGGACGGCAGTGTCCATACCGTGCCGTTCAGTGCCGTCCCGGCGATCAAGAACATGACCAAGGATTTCGGTTTCGCGGTGCTCGACGTGCTGGTCGACTACCGGTCCGATCTCGACCGCGCGATCGAGCTCCTGCACGAGATCGACGCGGCGATGCGCGCCGACACGCGCCTGGGTCCGATGATCCTCGAGCCGCTCGAGATGATGGGCGTCGAGCGCTTCGCCGACAACGCCGTGGTCGTGCGCTGCCGGGTGCGGACGGTGGCGCCGCGGCGTTGGGAGGTCGGGCGCGAGTTCAACCGGCGCATCAAGCTCGCCTTCGACCGTAGCGGCATCGGCATGGTGGCCGGCGTGCCGCCGCCGGAGATCAAGGACCTGAAGCCGGAGGACGCGAAAGACGAGACGACGCGCGCGGTGGCGCATTGAGGCGAGGCCCCGGGACCAACCCCTGGAACTAGCTCCCGGGGACTCCCTTGGTGGTCGAGTACTCGAAATGCAACACCTCGCCGGGATGCACGATCGGATGGATCGCGTGGGCCGCCATCGCGGCCTCGGCGAAGCCGGACAGGATCAGCTTGAGCTTGCCGCCGTAGGTCGCGATGTCGCCGATCGCGAAGATGCCGGGCACGTTGGTGGCGCAGGTCGCCGGATCGACCGCGATGTGGTTGCGCTCGAGATTGAGGCCCCAGCCGGCGATCGGCCCGAGATTCATCGCCAACCCGAAGAACGGCAGCAGGACGTCGGCCTCGAGCCGGCGCTTGGCGCCGTCGAGGCTTTCGACGAGCACCGCGGCGAGCTGGTCGCCGCTGCCCTCGAGCCCGGCGAGCTGGAACGGCACCACCAGATCGAGAGTGCCGGCGTCGGCCAGCGCGCGCAGCCGCTCGGCATTCTCGGGCGCGGCGCGGAACTTGGGCCGGCGGTGGACGACCATCACGCGGGCCGCAATGTCGGCCAGCAGCAGCGCCCAGTCGACCGCCGAATCGCCGCCGCCGGCGATCACGACGCGCTTGCCGCGCAAGGCTTCGCGCTGCTTGACGTAGTAGAGCACGCTCTTGCCCTCGAAGGCCCCGATGCCGTCGAGCGGCGGCCGGTTGGGCCCGAACGCGCCGACCCCGGCGGCGACGATGACGGCCTTGGCCGTGATCGTGTCGCCGCCGGCGGTGACGACGCGCCAGCCGCCGTCTCCGGCGCGCACGAGCTGCTCGACCTGGCGGCCCAGATGATAGGCGGGCTCGAACGGCGCCGCCTGCTCGGCCAGCTTGTCGATCAGCTCGGCGGCCTCGATCTTCGGATAGCCCGGGATGTCGAAGATCGGCTTCTCGGGATAGAGCGCCGCGCATTGCCCGCCGACCGTATCGAGCGCGTCGATCACATGGGTCTTCATGCGGAGCATGCCGCACTCGAAGACCGCGAACAGGCCGACGGGTCCGGCTCCGATGATCGCGACGTCTGTGTGGTGGTCGGCAGGCATGGGCAGACACGATGACCAGCCGGGGCGCCGCGATCAACCCCCGCGCGTCGCGAAACCGTCATGGCGATTCGCGTATCGACGCGGTTGCCGCGGTCGGCCCTCGCGGAGTAAGCCTCTGCCATGACGCGCTTCGAAACCAGCCTGCCCGATCCGGCCGCGACCGCGCGCCTGGCCACCCGCGTGGCACCGCTGGCGCGCATCGGCGACGTGGTCGCGCTGCGCGGCCCCCTTGGCAGCGGCAAGACGAGCTTCGCGCGCGCATTCATCGAAGCCCGGGCCGGGCGTCCGCTCGAGGTGCCGAGCCCGACCTTCACCCTGGTGCAGACCTACGAGCTGCCGAACGGACCGGTCTGGCATTTCGATCTGTACCGCCTCGAGCGGCCCGACGACGCCATCGAGCTCGGCGTCGACGAGGCGTTCGCGAGCGCAATCAGCCTGATCGAGTGGCCCGAGCGGCTCGGCGACCTGTTGCCCGCCGACCGGCTCGACGTTTGGCTCGACTTCGCCGGTGACGGGCGCCGCGCCTCGCTGGAGGCCCAGGGCAGCTGGCACGCGCGGCTCGCCGACATGGCGGCCGCCGCATGAACCTGCCGGTCGATCAGGCGGCCGAGCGGGCGGCCGCGCTGGCCGGCTTTCTCGCGCGCTGCGGTTGGGCCGACGCCGCGCGCGCGCCGCTCGCCGGCGACGCCTCGTTCCGGCGCTACGTGCGGCTGCGCCGCGGCGGCGAGACCGCGATGCTGATGGACGCCCCGCCGCCGCATGAGGACGTGCGGCCCTATCGCGCGATCGCGCACTTGCTGTCGGCGCTCGGCTACAGCGCTCCCGGCATCCTCGGCGAGGACGCCGAGGCCGGTTTCCTGCTGATCGAGGACTTCGGCGACCGCACCTATACGCGCGCGCTCGGCGAGGGCGTGTCCGAAGCGCGGCTCTACGAAGGCGCCGTCGACCTCCTCATCGACCTGCACCGCCGCGAGATTGCCGATCGGCTCGACACGGTGCCGCCCTACGATGATCGCCTGCTTGGCGTCGAGCTCGGCCTGTTCGTCGACTGGTGGGCGCGCCGCCAGCTCGAGCCCGATCACCGTTTCGCCGCCGAATATCGCGCCCACTGGGACGACCTGCTGGCGCTGGTGCGGCGCGTGCCGGAAACGTTGGTGCTACGCGACTACCACGTCGACAACCTCATGATGCTCGACCGTCCGGGCGTGCGCGCCGTCGGTCTGCTCGACTTCCAGGACGCGGTGCGCGGCCCGACCGCCTACGATCTGGTGTCCCTGCTCAACGACGCCCGCCGCGACGTCGCGCCGACCCTGGCGCGGCGGATGATCGACCGCTACGCGGCGGCGTTTCCCGAGCTCGACCGGGATGCGTTCGAGGCCGCCTGCGCCGTGCTGAGCGCGCAGCGCAACCTCAAGATCATCGGCATCTTCACGCGGCTGTGGGCGCGCGACGGCAAGCCCGGCTACCTCGCCCACATCCCGCGCGTCTGGCGGCTCCTGGAGCGCGATCTGAGCCATCCGGCGCTCGCCGATTTCCGGGCCTGGCTCGACGACCGCGTGCCACCGGCGGCGCGCCGCGCGCCGCAGCCCGCGCCGCAACCAGCGACATCGTCATGACGATCCGGCGCGCCATGGTGCTCGCAGCCGGCCTCGGCCTGCGCATGCGCCCGCTGTCCGAGACCCGGCCGAAGCCGCTGATCGAGGTGTCGGGCCGGCCGCTGATCGACCACGCGCTCGATCACCTGGCCGCGGTCGGGGTCGAGGTCGCAGTCGTCAACGTGCACTGGCTGGGCGAGCAGATCGCCGCCCATCTGGCGGATCGCCGCCGGCCCCGCATCGTGATCTCGCGCGAGCCGGAATTGCTCGAGACCGGCGGCGGCATCGTCAAGGCGCTGCCCGATCTCGGCGCGGAGCCGTTCTTCGTGATCAACAGCGACATGCTGTGGCTCGACGGCACGAGGCCGGCGCTCGAGCGGCTGGCGCGCGCCTGGCGCGATGCCGACATGGATGCGCTGCTGCTGCTCCACCGCACCGTCGCGGCGGTTGGTTATGACGGCGTCGGCGATTATTTCGCCGACCCGCTGGGCAAGCTCACGCGACGCCGGCCCGGCGAGGTCGCGCCGCACGTCTACGCCGGCGTTCAGGTGCTCCATCCGCGTCTGCTCGTCGGCGCGCCGGCCGGCGCGTTCTCGCTCAATCGCTGTTTCGATCGCGCCGAGGAGGCCGGCCGGCTGTTCGGCCTCATGCATGACGGGCTGTGGTTCCACGTCGGCACGCCGGCGGACCTCGCCACGACCCAGCGCCATCTCGACGAGCTCAAGCTGGTCGCCGTCGCCGAACCAACCGATTGAGAGGCGCTCACGGGCCGACTCTTCACCATTCCGCCCGGCGTGCCGTTCGTCGACGCGCTCGCGCGCGGGTTGCTCGACGATCCGCGGACGCGCGCGGATCCGCTGGCGTTGACGCGCGCGACGATCCTCTTCCCGACCCGCCGCGCATGCCGGGCGCTGAGTGATGCCTTCCTGCGCGCCGCCGACGGCACGGCGTTGCTGCTGCCGCGGCTGGTCCCGCTCGGCGATGTCGACGTCGACGAGATCGAGCTGCGCGGCGACGAGCCCGCCGACCCGGCGTTGTCGGATGAAGCCGCCGGGGTCGATCTGCCGGAGGCGCTGCCCGGCCTGCGCCGCCAGCTCCTGCTGACGCGCCTGATCCTGAGCGATCCGCTGATCGAGCCCGGTCAGGCCGCGCAGCTCGCGCGCGAGCTGGCGCGCCTGCTCGACCAGATTGCGACCGAGCGCCTCGATCTGGCGGGGCTGCGCGGGCTCGTCCCCGACGCCTATGCCGCGCATTGGCAGAAGGTGCTCGACTTCCTCGCCATCCTGACCGACCGGTGGCCGGCGCTGCTGCGCCAGGAGGGCGCGGTCGACGGCGCGACGCGCCGCGACGCCGTGCTCGGTGCGCAGGCCGCGCTGTGGCGCGCGACGCCGCCGCGCGAGCCCGTGATCGCCGCAGGCTCGACCGGCAGCATCCCGGCGACCGCCGATCTGATGGAGGTCATCCTCGGGCTGCCGGGCGGCGCGCTCGTGCTGCCCGGGCTCGATCAGGACATGAGCGAGGCGGCATGGGCCAGGCTCGACCCGGGTCATCCGCAATTCGGCCTGAAGGCCCTGCTCGAGCGCCTGCAACGCCCGCGCGATACCGTCGAGCTCTGGCCCGCCGGTGCGGCCGACGCCGATCCGACCCGCGCGCGCTGGCTCAGCGTGGCGATGCTGCCGGCCGACGCCTCGGACGATTGGCGTCGACCCGAGGCCTTGCCGCGCGCGCCCTTGACCGGCGTCGCCCGCTGCGACTGCGCCAGTCCGCGCGAGGAGGCCGGCGTCATCGCGCTCGCGCTGCGCGAGACGCTCGAGCGGCCCGGCGAGACCGCGGCGCTGGTGACGCCCGACCGCGCCCTGGCGCGCCGCGTCGCCGCCGAGCTCGGGCGGTTCGGCATCGCGATCGACGACTCGGCGGGTCTGCCGCTCGACCAGACGCCGCCCGGCGTGTTCCTGCGCCTGCTCGCTGCGACCGCGGCGGCCCCAGCGGCCCCGGTCGATCTCCTCGCCCTGCTCAAGCATCCGTTGGCCGCCGGGGGCCGCGAGCTCGGGAGCTTCCGGCGCCGGGTGCGCGAGCTCGAGCGGCGCGTGCTGCGCGGGCCGCGCACCGGCCTCGGCCTCAAGCCGCTCGCCGACGCGATCGCGCATCGGACCGATCTCTCCGTCGAAACGCGCGAGCGGCTCCAGCGCTTCGTCGCGCGGCTGGCCGCATTGCTCGAGCCGCTGCGCGCCGCGATCGATCACGAGACGACGACGCTCCGCGACCTGGTGCGCGCGCATATCGGGGTTGCCGAAGCACTGGCGAAGACCGCCGACCAGGACGGCGCCGCGCGGCTGTGGGCGGGCGACGCCGGCGAGGTGTGCGCGACCTGGATCGCCGAGCTCGTCGAGGGTGCGCAAGACTTCCCGTTCCTGCGCGGCGCGCACTATCCGGGCTTGTTCGATGCGCTGATCCAGGGTCACGTGGTGCGGCCGCGCTACGGCCGACATCCCCGGCTCGCCATCCTGGGCCCGCTCGAAGCACGCCTGCAGCACGCCGACCGCGTGATCCTGGGCGGGCTCAATGAGGACACCTGGCCCGCCGAGCCGCCGGTCGACGCCTGGCTCAGCCGACCGATGCGCGAAGCCTTCGGCCTGCCGGCGCCCGAACGCCGGATCGGTCTCGCGGCGCACGACTTCGCCCAGGCGTTCGCCGCGAAGGACGTGCTGCTGACGCGCGCCCTCAAGGTCGACGGCGCGCCGACCGTACCGTCGCGTTGGCTGCAGCGGCTCGACACCGTGCTGCAGGCCGCCGGACAAGCCGCCGCGCTCGACGACGGACGCCGCTGGCTCGCCTGGCACCGCGGACAGGGGATGGTCGCCGAGTCGCGCGCCTGGCCACCGCCCGCGCCACGGCCGCCGCTCGACGCACGGCCGCGCACGCTGTCGGTCACCGCCGTCGAGAAATGGATGCGCGATCCTTACGAGATCTATGCCCGCCACATTCTCCGTCTGAAGGCGCTCGAGCCGCTCGACGCCGATCCTGGCGCGGCCGAGCGCGGGCAGTTCATCCACAAGGCGCTCGACGACTTCGTGCGCGCGCATCCCGCGGGACTGCCCGACGATGCCCTCGCGCGTCTCGTCGCGTTCGGTCGCCAGGCGTTCGGGCCGAGACTCGACCAGCCGGCCGTGTGGGCCTTCTGGTGGCCGCGCTTCGAGCGCGTCGCACGCTGGTTCATCGCCGCCGAGACCGAGCGCCGTGGAATGCTCGCCGAGATCGTCACGGAGTGCCACGGCCGGCTCGCGATCGACGCGCGGGGCGGCCCCTTCATCCTGACGGCGATCGCCGATCGGATCGAGCGCGGACATGACGGCTCGCTCACGATCGTCGACTACAAGACCGGCAAGCCGCCCGACTGGATCGACGTCAATGCCGGCCTGTCGCCGCAACTGCCGCTCGAAGCCGTGATCGCACGCGCCGGCGGGTTCACGGATCTGACGGCAGCTCGCGTCGGCGCGCTGGCCTACTGGCGCTTGTCGGGCGGCGATCCGGCGGGCGAGATCCGACCGTTGCGCGACGACGTCGAGACGGCGATCGCGGACGCGGACCGCGGCATACGCGCGCTGATCGACCGGTTCGATGACCCGTCGACCGCCTACCCTTCGATGCCGCGCCCCGACAAGGCGCCCAAATATTCCGATTACGCGCATCTCGCGCGGGTCAAGGAATGGTCGGGCGGCGAGGAGCCCGAGTGAGCGCGCCCGCGGCGTCGCTGGCGACCAAGCGCCAGCAGAAGGCGGCCCACCCGGACAACAGCGTGTGGGTCAGCGCCTCGGCCGGCACCGGTAAGACCACGGTGTTGACCGACCGCGTGCTCAACCTGATGCTCCAAGGTACGCCGCCGACCCGCCTGCTCTGCCTGACCTTCACGAAGGCGGCCGCCGCGGAGATGATGGGCCGCGTCGTCAAGCGCCTGAGCCGCTGGGCGACCCAATCGGACGACGATCTCGACCGCGACCTGCACGACCTCACCGGACGTCGGCCGGAAGCGCACGAGCGGGTGCGCGCGCGCCAGCTGTTCGCCGCCGTGCTCGACGCCCCGGGCGGCCTCAAGATCCAGACGATCCACGCCTTCTGCCAATCGCTGCTGGCGCGTTTCCCGCTCGAGTCCGGCATCGCGCCGCACTTCACGGTGATCGACGACGTGACCGCCGAGGAGCTGCGGCGCGAGGCGCGCGAGGCGGTGCTGGCGCGCACGCGGGAGACCGATCTCGGCGGCCTCGTGGCGCCGGAACTGGCGGAGGCGCTCCGCGTCGCAACCGACCACGTTCAGGAGCAGGAGTTCGCCGAACTGCTGGCCGGACTGATCAGCGAGCGCGGGCGGGTGCGCCGGATGATCGCGCTGCATGGCGGTGTCGAGCGCCTGATCACGGCGATCGCGGCGCGGCTCGGCGTCACGCCGGATCGCCAACTCGAGGCGGTGCGCACCGCGCTGATCGCGCTCGAGCCCGCGCACGAAGCCGACCTGCGGCGCGCCGCGCAGGCGCTGGCAAAGGGCAGCCCTACCGACCAGCAGCACGGCGCGGCGATCGCGCGCTTTCTCGATGAACGGGGGACGCGTCACGACGCCTATCCCGACTATCGGTCGGTCTTCTTCACCAAGGATGGCGAGGTTCGTAAATCGCTCGCGAGCAAGCGATGCGCCGCCGCGGCACCGGAGGTGCCAGAGATCCTCGCCGCCGAGGCCGAACGGCTCTCGGGTCTGGAGGAGAAGATCCGCAGCGCAACCATCCTCGAGGCGACGGCCGCGCTGCTGCGGCTCGGCGACACCCTGCTCGACGCCTACGAGACGGTCAAACGGCGGCGCGTCGCGCTCGACTACGACGACCTGATCCTCAAGACGCGCGACCTGCTGCGCAGCGACGGCGGCTGCTCGTGGGTGCTCTACAAACTCGATGGCGGACTCGATCACATCCTGATCGACGAGGCGCAGGACACCAATCCCGAGCAATGGGAGGTCATCGAGGCGCTGGCCGAGGAGTTCTTCGCCGGCGAGGGTGTGACAACGCGGCCGCGCACGATCTTCGCGGTCGGCGACGCCAAGCAGTCGATCTTCAGCTTCCAGCGCGCCGATCCGACCGCCTTCGAGGCGATGCGCGCGCATTTCGAGCGACGCGTCAACCAGGCCGATCAGGAGTGGCTCGAGGTCGAGCTCGACATATCGTTCCGGTCGAGCGCGGCCGTGCTGCAAGCGGTCGACGCGGTGTTCGCCCGACCGGCTGCACGCGATGGCGTCGTAACGGCCGCCGCGCTCAAGCACGCGCCGTCGCGCATCGGGCACGCCGGCCTGGTCGAGCTGTGGCCGCTGACGCCGCTGCCCGCGAGCACGCCGCTGGGCGCCTGGCAGCCGCCGCTCGCGCGCGAGTCGACGCAGGCGCCCCTGGTGCGCGCGGCCCGGCTGGTCGCCGCGCACATCCATGCGCTGTGCCGCTCCGGAGAGCTGCTGGAGTCGCGCGGCCGCCCGATCACCGAGGGCGACATCCTGGTGCTGGTGCGCCGGCGCACCGGCTTCGTCGAGGAGCTGGTGCGCGCGCTCAAGGAGCGCGGCATCCCGGTCGCCGGCGTCGACCGCATGGTGTTGACCGACCAGCTCGCGGTGATGGATCTGGTCGCGCTCGGCCGCTTCCTCCTGCTGCCGGAGGACGATCTGACGCTGGCCTGCGTGCTCAAGTCGCCGCTCGTCGGCCTTGACGAGGATGCGTTGTTCACGCTCGCGTACAAGCGGCGGGGCTCGCTATGGACCGCGCTGCAGGACGCCGCGGCGGCCGATTCCGCGCTTGCCGCCGTGCGCGACTATTTGGCTAGCCTGCTCGCGACCGCCGATTTCACGCCGCCGTTCGAGCTGTTCTCGCGCGTGCTCGCGGTCGACGGCGGGCGTGCCCGCCTGCTCGCCCGCCTCGGCGAGGAGGCCAACGATCCGATCGACGAGTTTCTCGCCCAGTGTCTGGTCTACGAGCGCGCGCATGCGCCGTCGCTCGAAGGCTTCCTGCACTGGCTCGAGCGCGGCGGCCTCGAGGTCAAGCGCGACAGCGACGTCGGCGCGCGCGACGAGGTCCGCATCATGACGGTGCACGGCGCCAAGGGGCTCGAGGCGCCGATCGTGATCCTGGCCGACACCATGCAGAAGCCGACCGAGTTCGATCGCCTGCTGTGGCCGAGCGAGCCGGCCCACGGATTGGCGTGGGGGCCGATCTGGGTGCCCCGCGCGCGGCACGTCGACCGGAGCGCGGGCGCGTTGCGCAGGCTCGCGGAAGTGGCGCGCGATCGCGAGTATCGACGACTGCTCTATGTCGCGATGACGCGCGCTGCCGATCGTCTGTACGTGGTCGGCTGGCCGCCGCGACGCGGTGCGCCGCCCGATTCCTGGTATCGCCTGATCGAAGGCGGACTGGCCGCGCTCGAGGCGCAGGGCGCGCAACGCGTCGCGTTCGACTTCGGTGCGCTCGGTTTTGCCGACTGGCGTGGCGAGGGCTGGCGGCTGACCTGCCCCCAGACTGCCGCAACCGAGCCCGGTACAGCGCCGTCGGCGGCGATCACGCCGGTGCGCGACGGACCCGCTTGGCTGGGCGCGCCGCCCGTGCCCGAGCCAACACCCGGCCGGCCGCTCGCGCCGTCGCGCCCAGACGACCCGCCGCCGGTTCGCTCGCCGCTCGGCGACGATGACTCGAGCCGATTCCAGCGGGGCCGGCTGATCCATCGGTTGCTCCAGACCCTGCCCGATCTGCCGCCGGCGCAGCGCGCCGGGGCGGGCCGCCGTTTCCTCGCGCGCCGGCAGCACGGGCTCGCCGCCGCGACCCAAGGCGCATGGCTCGCCGAAACGCTGCGCATCATGGAAGACCCCGCCTTCGCGCCGCTGTTCGGCCCGGCGAGCCGCGCCGAGGTG